>JAPUIA010000078.1 GCA_027297435.1 Gammaproteobacteria bacterium
ACCTCGAAGGAAAAATCATCGATCGCCACCGTCTCACCGCGTTCGGGGAGGTGTCCGAACGCCTTCAACACGATCCCGCCGATCGTATCGAAATCCTTGTGGGATAACTCGACGCCAAAGAACTCGTTGAAATCTTCGATGGGCGTTGCCGCTTTGACATTGAAGAGCTTGTCATCCAACTCGTTGATGAAGCTATCGTCGTCAATGTCGTGTTCGTCTTCTATCTCGCCGACGATCTGTTCAAGCACATCTTCGATGGTGATCGCCCCACACACGTGGCCGTATTCATCGACTACCACGGCCATGTGGTTGCGCGTGCGACGAAACTCATCCAACAAGACGTTCAACCGTTTGCTCTCCGGAACGACCTTGGCAGTTCGAATACAGTCCTTGATATCGAAATCCGCCTTGTCTTCGTCGTACAGCATCGGCAGCAGATCCTTGGCGTGCAGGATGCCTTTGACGTCGTCGAGGTCATCGCCAATGACCGGAAACCGGGAGTGCTTCGATTCGGTGACGACTTTCAATAGCTCATCGAGCGATTTGTCACCCTCGATATAGACGAGCTGCGTGCGCGGAATCATGATGTCGCGCGCGTGCATCTCCGATACCTGCAGGGCACCGAAGATGATGTTGAGCGCTTCGCTGTCCATCAACTGCCGGTCTGCTGCATCGCGCAGCATTTCCATCAGCTCGCCGCGATCTTCTGGCTCGTCGCTGAAAAGGCCGGACAACCATTCCATTACCGACCGGCGTGGACCGCCGTCAGGCCGGTGTTCTACATCGGTCATCGCGCCTGATACGGATCGGCAATCCCGAGCTCACCCAGTATGGTGATTTCAAGTTGCTCCATCTGCTCCGCTTCCCCTTCGGATTCGTGATCGTAGCCCATGAGATGCAAAACGCCGTGTACCACCATATGGGCGTAGTGATCGCCAACGTGTTTGTTCTGTTCGGCCGCTTCAAACTCAACAATGGGTGCACAGATGACTACATCACCAAGCACCTTGACATCGGGTATGTCGACATCGGTAGGAAAACTCAGTACGTTGGTCGGCTTGTCAATGCCGCGATAGCCGGCATTCAGCGTCTGCGATTCTTGATTGTCCACGACACGTACACACAACTCGCCCGGTTCGTCGCTGCTAATGGCAAGAGCTGAAAGCGCCCAGCGTTCCAGCAATTCTGGATTGGGCGTGTCCGGCTGTTGCGTAGCAAGCTGCACGTCAACTGACATCCCGATCTCCTACTTCATCGGGTGTCTGATAACCCGCGTAGGCTTCGACGATCTTCTGCACGAGCGGGTGGCGCACGACGTCCTTCGAACCAAAGTACGTGAAGCTAATGCCTCCAACACCGCGCAGGACGCCGCGTACGTTGACGAGACCGGACATCTCACCCGACGGTAGATCGATCTGTGTTATGTCACCGGTGATGACCGCCGTCGAGCCGAATCCGATACGGGTCAAGAACATCTTCATCTGGGTAATGGTGGTGTTTTGGCTCTCGTCGAGAATGATGAACGCATTGTTGAGCGTGCGCCCGCGCATGTAGGCGAGCGGCGCCACCTCGATGATGTTGCGCTCGATCGCCTTGTTGACACGTTCGACGCCCATCATCTCGTAGAGAGCGTCGTACAGCGGGCGCAGGTAAGGGTCGATTTTCTGGGCCAGGTCGCCAGGTAAAAAACCGAGCTTTTCGCCGGCTTCTACCGCAGGACGCACCAACACAATACGCGCGACTTGCTGACCTTCGAGTGCTTCTACCGCACAGGCAACCGCGAGATAGGTTTTGCCGGTACCCGCTGGGCCGATCGCAAAGTTGACGTCGTATTCGCGTATCGCCTGGGCAAAACTTGTCTGGTTGGCACCGCGCGGCTTGATGGTTTTGCGGTGCGTCCGAATAACCTCGGCTTCCGCGGTTTGCTGTTCTTCCGCCTTCGCCAACAACGCGTCAACCCCCGACTCCTGCAAGAACAAGTGCACAAGATCCGGTTCGATTGATTGGCGTTCGTTGGTTTCACGGTACAGTTGCGACAACAACGCACCAGCCACTTCCACCCGTTGCTCAGGCCCGCTGATCTGGAACAGATTGCCCCGGCTGCGGATATGGATGCCTAAACGTTTCTCGAGGTGTTTGAGGTTCTGATCGAATGGTCCGCACAGCGATGCCAAGCGGTGGGTGTCGTTAGGTTCAAGAGTTACGTTGGTGGTCAGCGCCACCACTTTTTCTTCCCGCGCGAGATCGCGGGATTGCTCATCGCTCAAGTGTTTCTGTCACGCTCCTTTGTCCAGATGTCTCTAGCATAAGGCTGCCAGTCAACCTGTCAAATGACTAATTTGTCGAATTCAGCCCGACTGTAGGACTCCGCGGAGCGAATTCGGCAGCGCGTCCACAATCTCGACCTGGGCGAAACCGCCGACGAGATCGGCGTCAGAATAGGCAAAGTTCACCACTCGATTGTTCTCGGTTCGACCCTGAAGCTGCCCGGGGTCTTTCTTGGAAAGACCGGTGACCAGGATCCGCTGGGTCGTACCCACCATGGCTTGGGCGATGGCTTGGGCCTGCGCGCGAACCCGATCCTGCAAGATGGACAGGCGATGCTTTTTGACGGCTTCCGAGGTCTCGTCCGCGAGCTGAGCCGCCGGCGTGCCCGGGCGGGCACTGTAGATGAACGAGAACGAGGTATCGAAGCCGATCGTTTCGATGAGCTTCATGGTCGCGTCGAAGTCGGCATCGGTCTCGCCCGGAAAACCGACGATGAAATCGGAAGACAGGCTGATGTTGGGACGGATGCGCTTGAGCTTTCTGAGCTTCGATTTGTACTCGAGCACCGTGTGACCACGCTTCATGGCCGCCAGAATGCGATCCGAACCCGACTGCACCGGCAGGTGCAGATGATCCACGAGTTCCGGTACGTCTCGGTAGGCTTCAATGAGATTGTCGGTGAATTCCACCGGATGCGATGTGGTGTAGCGGATGCGTTCGATGCCCTCCACGTCCGCAACGTAGTAGATGAGCTCGGCTAGATCGGCCTGCCCACCGTCGATGTCGCCGCGATAGGCGTTGACGTTCTGCCCAAGCAGGTTGACCTCCCGCACCCCCTGCCGGCTCAACTGCACGACCTCTTGCATGACATCGGCTACCGGACGGCTCACCTCTTCACCTCGCGTGTAGGGGACCACGCAGAAGCTGCAGTACTTGGAGCAGCCTTCCATCACCGAGACGAACGCCGAAGGACCGTCGGCTCGCGGCTCGGGAAGTCGGTCAAACTTCTCAATCTCCGGAAAACTGATATCGACGACCGGACCCGCGCCCCCTGCCTTGGCCTGGTCGACCAGTTCCGGTAAGCGGTGCAGCGTCTGCGGCCCGAACACGATGTCGACATAGGGCGCGCGCTCGCCAATCGCCGCCCCCTCCTGGCTCGCAACACAACCTCCTACACCGATCAGCAGGTTGGGATTCTGCGCTTTGAGTGCCTTCCACCGGCCCAGTTGGTGAAAAACCTTTTCCTGCGCCTTTTCCCGTATCGAGCAGGTGTTCAGCAAGATCAGGTCGGCTTCTTGCTCCGACGTCGTCAGCTCATAGGCACCATCCACGCACAGCAAATCCGACATACGCGCAGAGTCGTACTCGTTCATCTGACACCCTTGTGTCTTGACGAAAAGCTTTTTCACGAAAGTGATCGCGCTGCTGAATGGGCCGCGAATTATACGCGCCCTTGGATTTTTGTGAACGAGACCTATATAAGGGTGTTGGAACTCACGAGTCAGGCAATGATCGACACCACCAAAAATCACATATACAAGGTCATGTTCCACAGCATGGGACAGATCTATGAGGTTTACGCCCACAGCATCTACTCAAGTGATCTGTACGGCTTCATCGAGGTTGAAGACTACATCTTCGGCGAGAAGACCAAAGTCGTCATCGACCCGAGCGAGGACAAGCTCCGAACCGAATTCGACGGCGTACAGCGCAGTTTCATACCCATGCACGCGGTGATTCGCATCGACGAAGTCGAGAAGGAGGGGGTCGCCAAGATGACGGAGTCGAAAGGCAGTAACGTCACGCCCTTCCCGATCCCGGTCCCGGGTGATGGCAGTAAGAAGTCATAGGGCTGCTTCGCCCGGCGGAACGCGTAGCTAACAAACCCGCAGCGTCTGAAAGCATCGCGCCGCGTCCCCTAGACGCGCAACCTCTTGCGAATCAGGCGACAATCTCCAAACTCGGTACCGGGGCATTCAATACGGCTTCCGCCATCCGCTCCGCAATCGCCTGAGTCGCGCTCTTTTCGCGCTCGGCGGTTACGAATATCTCACTCAAGAGCGAGCCAATGGCATCGATTCGTTGGCCGACCCAGGAGGGGTCTTCACCGCCAAGATACTCATGGGCCACACTGATCACGCCGCCCGCGTTGATCACGTAGTCGGGGGCGTAAAGCACACCACGTTCTCGCAGTCTGACGCCGACCGAAGCGGTGCTGAGTTGGTTGTTGGCGGAACCGGCGATGATCGGCGCCTTGATATGCTCGACAGACGTCTTGTTGACGATGGCACCCAAGGCGCAGGGCGCCACCACGTCGACGTCTTGAAATAAAATGTCATCGACAGCCACGGGCGTTGCCTTGAATTGCTCGACCACGCGAGCCACCTGTTTCGAGTTGAGGTCCGCGACACGCAGTTGGGCACCGGCGCGATGCAGCCTTTTGGCCAACTGAAAACCGACATTGCCGAGGCCTTGAATCGCGACGGTCAACCCACCCAGGTCGTTGCGCCCCAGTCGGTGTCGAACGGCGACCTCGATCCCCCGATATACCCCGAGCGCCGTTTTGGGCGACGGATCGCCGCCAATGCCATTCAATCCCAATCCGGACACATATCGGGTACGGCGACGTACGACATGCATGTCGGCCACCCGCATGCCGACGTCTTCCGCCACCACGTACCGACCGTGCAACGCCTCGATCCACTCGCCAAGCACCTCTAGCTGCGCTTCGGTGATAGGTTGTGCGTCTGCCAGAATCACGCTTTTACCACCGCCGAACGGCAACCCGGCGAGTGCGTTCTTGTAGGTCATGCTCTTGGACAGCCGCAACGCGTCCGTCACCGCGCTCGCCGTGTCCGGATAGCGCCAACGGCGACATCCGCCGGCCGCAGGGCCGAGGCGGGTGCTGTGGATCGCGATAATGGCTTTCAGCCCGGTGTTCGAGTCCTGGCGGACCGTCATTTGTTCGTGGTCTTCGGCGAATGCGTCCATGGAAATCTCGGCAGGGCTACGGTTGAGCGAAGTGTAGACCTTGGATGACCGGATACGCGTTGCAAATTCACTACCAATTACGGTTCGAAAGTGATCGCTATCCTACGAAATGCCCTAAATTCAGGACCGACAACCTGCACCTAGTACCCTTCTGCTAGATGCGGAAAAGCACTCAACACGTGGGGTTCGACCATCGGTGTGGCGCGCTCCAAAAGCCCGGGATGCAGGTCTTTGACGTCACTGACCCCCATGAGCGCGAGGGTCGTGTGAATCTCGTGCTCAAGCAGTTCGAGCATACGCAGCACCGTGGCTTCGCCGCCTGCCGCCAGCGCCAACGCCTCGAGCCGACCCATGCCCACTGCCGTCGCTCCCAGACAGAGCGCCTTGACCACATCGGCGCCCCGCATGAAACCACCATCGACCAGCACCGGAACACGACCCTCTACCGTGTCCACGACCTCCGGTAGGGCATCGATGCAAGATCGGGTGTGGTCGAGCTGGCGGCCACCGTGGTTGGACACGTACACCACATCGACACCCATCTCCACACAACGCTTGGCATCCTCCGCGACGTTCACACCTTTGATGATGAGCGGGATGTCGAAGCGTTCCTTGATGTGAGCGACGGTTTCCCAGGTCATCGTCGACTGATAGTTGAACGTCTGACTACCCGCTCCTGCTTGGCCGCCCGACGCGGGTACATGACGCTTGAGAATGTCGCGTTCGCGCCGCGAGTAAACCTGCGTATCGGCCGTGAGACAGAAGCCCGTGTAACCCGCCTCAATGCTGCGCGCGATGAGGTCATCCATCCAGGCCTGATCGCCCATGAGATACAGCTGATAGATACGCGGACCCGGCACTCGCTCGGCCAGGGTCTCAAAGTCAGGCAGGCAGACCGAACTCAATATCTGCAGCACGCCGAACTCGGCAGCCGCTTCGGCCACGGACTCTGCGCCGCCCGCCTCGAAGACCTGCATCGACCCGATCGGCGCCATCAGCACGGGAATGCGCAGGTCGCTGCCCAGCAACTCGGTGCCTGCCCGAACGCTGGATACGTCGTTCAGAATTCGCGGGCGGAACACCCACGAGTCGAGCCCGTAGCGATTGCGTCTGATCGCAGATTCGGTGTCCGAGCCGCCGATTAGATAATCCCATGTGTTCTTATCGAGATTGTTCCGCGCGCGCTTGGCAATCTCGTGCAGCGTGAGAAACTCCATAACCTTCCATCCCCGACGACCTTAGGAAGTGTACCTGCTACCGCACGGCAAACTCTATTAGCGGTCTCAAAAATGCCGTCCTGGCATTTTTGTTTCACGGTTTTCTTCGAAAACCTCCCATTTTCCGTACGTAAAATGATCGCGCATCCCTGCGCTCTTAGAAGCGGTCTCATTTTTGAGACCGCTTCTAACCTCTCAAAACCCTCAAACACTTCGGTAGAATGTCCGCATTGCCTGATTGGGAGTCAACATGCCAGCCATGATCATCGTGGGCGCCGGCCACGCCGCCGGACAAGCGGCCGCGAGCCTCCGACAAACCGGGCACGAGGGCGACATCGTCATCATCGGAGACGAGCCGCACATTCCGTACCAGCGGCCACCGTTGTCCAAGCAGTATCTGGCCGATGAGCATGGACTAGACAAGGTCTATCTGCGCCCCGAGAAATTTTACGTCGACAAAAACGTCACGATGAAATCCGGTACTCGAGTGGAAGCTATCGACGTGCAGAAAAAAACCGTCACCACGTCAGACGGAGAGACCCTGGCGTATGAAAAACTAGCGTTGACCACCGGCAGCCGGCCCCGCCGGCTCAACATCGAGGGTAGCGAACTCGACGGTGTACATTATCTGCGCACCATCGCCGACGCAGACGCGATCAAGAGCGAGATGGGCGCGGGAAAGAAGGTCGTGATAGTCGGCGGCGGGTACATCGGTTTGGAAGTGGCGGCGGTGTCGGTGGTCGCCGGGCTGGAAGTGCACGTGTTAGAGATGGAACAACGCATTCTGCAACGCGTCACCACACCGGCCATGTCCCAGTACTACCACGACTTGCACTCTGCGCGCGGGGTGCACGTTCACACGAACACCGCCGTCACCGGATTCTCCGGCAACGGTCGTGTTCGAAAGGTGCACTGCTCAGACACCGCGTTCGAGGCCGACCTGGTGATCGTTGGCATTGGCATCGTGCCGAACGTCGAACTTGCCGAAGCCGCAGGCATCGATTGTGACAACGGCATCCTCGTCGACGAACGTTGTCAAACATCAGCACCGCACGTTTACGCCGCCGGCGATTGCACCAATCATCCCAACTCCATTCTCGATCGGCGGTTGCGCCTCGAGTCGGTACCCAACGCCATGGAACAAGCCCGGGTGGCCGCCGCCAACATGTGCGGCATCGACAAAATCTACGCGTCGGTGCCCTGGTTCTGGTCGGACCAGTACGAACTGAAGCTCCAGATGGTGGGATTCTCGGCAGATGGCGACACCGAGGTTTTGCGTGGCGACAAGGCCCGGAATCAGTTCGCGGTGTTCTATCTGAAAGACGGTGCAGTGGTTGCCGCTGACGCGGTCAACAGCCCGAAAGAGTTCATGCTCAGCAAGCGGCTCGTCGGCACACAAGTCGATGCCGAGGCGCTTGCAAACCCCGATACGGATTTAAAAACGCTTCTAGGTTAAAACGGGGCAGCTAACCTGGGTAGAAGCGGCTTCAGCCGCGATTTCCTTGGTCACTCTTACCGGACGGATCGCGGCTAAAGCCGCTCCTACCTCGTCTGCCTTTTACGGTTTGCTCACGCGGTGACCAGCACCGGCATCCGGTCGGTGACGATGAGGGTTTGCTCGTACTGCGCGACCAACTCGCCCTTTGGCACGCATAGCGTCCATCCATCCGCTTGCTGCTCGACCCAAGCAGGTCCCGTGGTGAAGAACGGTTCGATGGTCATCACCATGCCGTTCTCGAGACGCCGACGTTCGGTGGGATTGTCGACCGGAACGTAGGAAGGCGCCTCATGAATCGATCGCCCCACACCATGGCTGCCGAGGTTCGCGATAATGTTGAATCCGGCGCGGTCGGCGACTTTCTGCACGGCCTTGCCGATCACGTTGAGCGATCGGCCGGCTCGCACGCGCGCGAGCGCCGCCCTCACCGCGGCCCGCACCGACTGAATGATCTTGGCCTGCTCGGGCCGCGCCGGGCCGATGACGAACGATTCGCCCATGTCGGCGACGTATCCATCGAGCACGGCGGACACGTCGATATTGATCATGTCACCAAGCCTCAGTACGCGATCGCCCGGAATCCCGTGCGCCGCCTCTTCGTTCACGCTGATACAGGTGACGCCCGGAAACTCGTAGAAATGCTGAGGTGCGCTGCGCGCACCCGCGGCAGCCAAAGCTTGCGCGCCGATGGCGTCCAGCTCGGCGGTACTGACCCCGGGCTTGGCCGCACGCTGCATTTTTTCAAACGCACGTCGCACCGCCTGCCCAGCCGCCATCAAACCCGCAACGTCTTTGTCGGAATCGACGGTCACGGTACCGAAAACGCCAACACGCGGGAGATGTCGCACAGGTCGCGGCCGCTCTCGTCGTGCCACCGATTGAAAGCCTCTTGAACGGCAGCAAGCGCTTTCTTACTCGTCGGCTGTTTGTCGATCACCTGCATCTCGATGAGTGCCTTCACGACGTCATTGGAAAACATGGGCGTATCCTTGCCGATGAAGCGCAAGAAGAACCTGCCGGTCTGACCCCCCAAACGATCACCGCGTTTTTTCAGATCATCCCACAATCCAACAATGTCCGTGACCGGCCAAGCCGCAAGGTAACCACCAAAGCTGCCGTGTTCCGCGCGCACCTCCAGGATGAAGGCTGCGTTCTTAGGTACCGACTGAATCTTTTTGGCGTTCCGAACGATCGTTTGATCTTGCGTCAAGGCTTCTTGCTCTTCGTCCGAGAGCATGGCGCAGCGGCTCACGTCGAACTCGTGAAACGCCACCTCGAACCCCGGCCACTTGTTTTCGACCACCTTCCAGACGAACCCCGAACGGAAGATGCATTTGGTCATCTCCGCCAACACCCGATCGTCCCGCAAGGCCTTCAGCGCCCTCTGGCTGGCGGTTTTCGGCAATAAGGCCTCCAACTCGTCGATGCCCCCCTTGCGCTCCGCGGCGCGCTGAAAGATGCTATCGAAACTGTCCATGACAATGACCAGTGGAACAAAGTCACCCATGATCGACGTGGTCGACAAACAGCGTCAAGCGCTTGATCCGAAATTGAAGGGTCTGGTCGATCAGGAATCTGACGACGAAAAAGACTTTATCTACTGTGGGACATGCTCCTGCGTGATCGGTCGCCGAACCGATCGCATCGACGTCAGCGGCAGCCACGATCACCTCTTCACCAACCCATACGGCTTCCAATACCACATCGGCTGCTTTGCGGATGCCCTCGGTTGCAGTCTGTCCGGGGCAGCGGAGGCTGCGGATACCTGGTTCTACGGCTACCAATGGCGGCTTGCATCCTGTGGCGATTGCCAGCGCCACATCGGCTGGTACTTCGACCGCACGAGCGCAGATTCCGCCAATCAGTTTTTTTACGGTCTGATTCTGGACCGTATCCAGTATGAGTGACATTGACGCCGCGCAGTACAACACCCTGACTTTCGATTGCTACGGCACGCTGATCGACTGGGAAAGCGGCATCCTCGGCTATCTGCAGCCCCTGCTGGAAGGCTACGACGTGCACGTCATCGACGAATTCGTGCTCGAAACCTACGGCGAGTTGGAGCCCATCGCCCAAGCCGAAGGCGGCAGCTACAAACAGGTGTTGGCGAGGGTGTTGCAGCGGTTCGGTACACGCCTGGCGTTTACGCCCAGCGACGCTGACCTGACGGGATTCAGCCACAGCATCGAGAATTGGCGCCCGTTTCCCGACACGATCCCCGCATTGACCGAGCTCGGCGAACGTTTCGAACTCGCGATACTCTCCAACATCGACGACGACCTACTCGCGTACTCCACCAAGCAGCTACAAGTTACGTTTGCTCACACCATCACCGCCGAACAGGTCGGCGTGTACAAACCCGACGCCAAGATGTTCGAAGAGGCAGAGCGTCGCGTCAAAGGACCGGTTTTGCATGTTGCACAAAGCCGCTTTCACGACATCCTGCCCGCCACCGCCTTAGGGTTGGACACGGTATGGATCAATCGACCATCCGCGGGCGCGGCGAAGTTGGTTGACGCGAACCCCACGTGGACCTTTGAAAGTTTAGAGGCTTTTGTCGATGCGCTCGGTTAGAGCTGCCCTCAAGCCGCGTGGTAGCATGCGCCATGCCCAGCACCACCATCGAAATCAGCAAAGAGTATCTGCATTTCGCCGCGGCGCACTTCACGATCTTTTCTAAAGAGGTGCGCGAAAACCTGCACGGCCACAATTTTTTCGTGGCAGCACAGATCGATGCCGAGATCGGCGACGATGGACTCACCTTCGACTACAACCTCATCAAATCCAAGCTGAAATCTTTGTGCGACACTCTGGACGAGCAAGTCCTACTGCCGACGAATTCCCCCTACCTCGAGTTGCAATCCGAGGATGGCTACATCGTGGCAGCCTTCAACGGCGAGCGCCTACCCTTTCTAGCGCGCGATGTGCTCACGCTGCCGTTGCGCAACATCACCATCGAGGAGTTGGCCCATTGGTTCATCGGCGAACTGAAAGCCGACCCCGAGATCGCGGCACTCGAGATTCGGCGCATCAACATCAAAGTCTCTTCGGGTGCCGGCCAATGGGCTAGTGCGGATGACAGTTGAGTCCGCGCGAGCATCCCCCAGCAACGAGGTAACGTCATGAAATGCGCAATCATCACAGGGGCCAGCGCCGGCATCGGGCTTCACACAGCAGAGCGTTTCCTCAAGGAAGGCTACTCAGTAACCAATCTATCGCGACGCCACTGCCCGGTGAACGCCGTGAACCATGTGAACTGCGATCTGTCGGTTCCTGGTTTTCTCGACACCATCAATGCCCAACTTACGCCGCTGCTGCAACAAGCCGACGAAATAACGCTCATCCACAACGCCTCCCGACTCGTCAACGACAGCGCGCTCGAGACGCCGAGTCAGAGCTTGCGCGAGGTGTTGGAAGTCAATCTCATAGCGCCCAACACGCTCAACTACTTTGCCATTCCCTACATGAAACCCGGGTCCTCGAGTCTGTACGTCGGATCCACGCTAGCCGAAAAAGCGGTACCCAATAGCTACTCATACGTGGTGTCCAAGCACGGCACCATCGGCATGATGCGCGCCACTTGCCAAGACCTGGTCGGTCGCA
>JAPUIA010000079.1 GCA_027297435.1 Gammaproteobacteria bacterium
GGTCATCGCGATGCTGCGTCGCTCCGTGGGTACGAAGTACACAATCTCGGGGTAGGAACCGGGGAACGCCCGCACCAACCAGCGTGGTTCCGCTTGGTATCGACATGCGCTGACGCCGCCGAGTGCGACAATCGTTACGAGTATTGCTACAGGCAATCGACCCTTTGTCATGGACCCGAGCGAGTCGCAGGAAAGCATATCGATGGGAGTAGTAGACCAAAAAGAAACAAAACCCTAGTCATCGTTGGTCATGGGGATGATCGCCCTTGTAGGCAGGAAACGGCTTTTCCAACGCACTCCTCCCAAGTACGTTCCTAACCATGTTACTCCTGATTCAAGAATGGCCGCTATTGGCCGTTAGTGTTGATTGGGCGCGCGTCGATATTGGTCTGTGAGTGACTGCTAATTGATGTAGAGCGGCCATGGTCCGACCCGAACTCCAAGCCGCTGAAAATTCAAAATGAAGTCCTCTCCGGAACGGGCGGTCGTAGGAGTAAAGACATACGCATTGGTATAGAGGCCTACCGAGGTCAAAGTTCTCCGTGAGGAACTATACGAACGCATCCACACACCAAAGTCACCTGACGATCAGCCTCTGTGATATTTGTCACTGTGGACGGGCCGTAGATTGCAAAACCTGGCGATTTCAGGAGGGACAAATCTCACGTCCATACCGACCTAACCAGTCCGTTCTGAAGCCGCCTCGCCTAAGCCCCGTTAGTCGGGGCTTTTTCGTGCACAGCTCTCGCAAGCTTCTGACTCGTCGTACACCTTCCATGGCAGGGCACCCAAGCTGTGCGGGTTGAATCCTGCCACTATGTAGGAGTATGTTCTGTAGGAAGGCGACCATCCAGGGAGGGGGAAATGACGAAGTTTCTACGGTTGGACAAAAAGCCGCGGCCTGCGGTCCATTCCAAGCGTAGCGTGTTCCGTGGCGTGTCAATCGACTCACGCGATGAAGTCATGTGCGGCGCTGTTGCCGAGCTACATGGCAAAAGATTCCTATCGGAGGAAGCCCCTGTCTTGCCGCTCGACCGCTGCCCCCAACCTTTAAGCTGTCAATGCGTCTACAAACACTTTGGCGACCGCCGGACAGGACTAAGACGCGCCTCGGACGAGGGACTACCGATCCGGGATTGTCCGAACGAACTTCGTCTCGGTGTTGGTCGTAGGATAACGGACCGCTAGCCGCTATCTATTCGTTGGGCGGAGCCGGGCACCGGGCTGTGCCGTTTCAGTATACTCGAGGCCGGAGGAAGTGATGGCAGACATTGGCCATCAGTGAGGTGGGAGAACTATGAATCGCAAGGATGATTCAGCAGGGAAGCATGTTTTCCAGACCGAGAGATTCTTTTCGGCCAACAAACAGTGGTACTTCTCGACTCGCGAGACTCCAGATAAAGGACCGTTCGACTCGCGTGGCGATGCCGAATGGGAACTCAATATGTACCTCAAGACACAGGTCGGAATAAGGACGAACGCCTGGGATACGCCGGGCGCGAGTCGCTGAACATCCGCTTGCCTTTATTCCGTCTCTCCGGGCTGTCACACCACTTGAGCGCTGGTAAGCCGGTTTGCCGAGAAAACGGCACCGTGTACTGCTTTGTGAGCCGTTTCCCCGGCGTACCCTTGCCTTGGGTATCGCCTAGTTTGACGCCTCCTCCAAAGCCCACCTATCGATACCACTAACCCTAATAGAAATGGGAATTGTATGAGGGGGGACTGGAGGCGACATGAGCGGGTTGGAGGCGCGTGTTGACCTACTTTTGACCTACTCAGGCTTGATGAACTTCAACCAGACGAGATAGCTCAATCTGACTATGCTGTCTGGCAACATAGGTGGTGACTGCGTCCGCCGGTACACATAAGTCAGACATGACTATCCTGTACCAAGAAGTGTTTTCTATCAGAATAATGTTTCCCACTCAGGCCAAATTGCCCCTGTTCTGGCTATGTTTTAGTGGGAAAATCGCGCTGGTGGTGACGCGCAAACGTTTCGGTCCTTCAGCTGTGCACCGATGATGCCGCTTATAGGGGGCACATGCGGGTCATAAGACACCAATGCCTTTTCGATTCCGTTTGTTCTCTAGATTGTGTAAGCAGCTTGCTAGCTGAGCATGGTTAGTCTTCGAGAATAAACTCGGCGCCTTTCTCGGCGATCATGACCGTGGGTGCGTTGGTGTTGCCGGACGTGATGCGCGGCATGATCGAAGCGTCGATGACCCGCAAGCCTTGCACGCCATGTACACACAACCGGTCGTCGACCACGGCAAGCGGGTCGCGACCCATCTTGCACGTACCGACCGGATGAAAAATCGTCGTACCTAGATCGCCGGCGGCTTGTCGGAGTTCTTCGTCGGATTGGAGATCTGGCCCCGGTAGCCACTCTCGTGGGTTGTAAGGCTTGAGCGCATCGGCAGCCATAATGCGTCGCGTAAATCGCAGTCCCTCAACTGCGACCCGCTGGTCGGCTTCCGTTGCAAGGTAGTTCAGCGTGATGGCTGGTGCTGCGGACGCGTCAATACTTTTTATGCGGATGTGGCCGCGGCTCTCGGGGTGCAAGTTACATACCGAAGGCGTAACGGCGTTGAAGCGGTGCAGCGGTTCACCGAATTTGTCGAGCGACAAGGGTTGCACGTGCCATTCGATGTTGGCGGAAAGTTGCTCCGGATCACTCTTGGCGAAAGCGCCGAGTTGTGAAGGCGGCATCGTCAGTGGACCGGTCTTGAGTATGAGGTACTCCAACCCCATCGCGAGTTTGCCGAACAACGAGTTGGCGCGCTGATTGAGGGTGACGGTATTGTCGACCTTGTAGATGCTTCGAACTTGCAAGTGGTCATGCAGGTTTTCACCGACCCCCGGTAGGTCGTGAAGAACTTCGATACCCTTGGACCGCAACAACTTTCCGGGTCCGACGCCGGAAAGTTGCAGTATTTGCGGCGAACCGATGGCGCCCGCTGCGAGGATTACTTCCCGTCGCGCCTCAATGTGCCGGATTTCACCGCCGCGTAACCGCACGTCTATGCCCGTCGCGCGCTTACGGCCGTTGTCCAGATCGAAGCGCAAGCGTTGAACGTGGGCGTGGGTCAGGATATCCAGGTTGCGCCGTGACTGAACGGGCCTGAGGAACGCGCGCGTTCCGCTCCAGCGCACGCCGCGGCGCTGGTTCACTTGGAAGTACGCGTTGCCGAAGTTGTCGCCTCGATTAAATTCCTCGATTTTCGGGATGCCACACTGCTCTGCTGCGTCACGCCATGCGTCGAGTATCTCCCAGTTTACGCGACGCTCCTCCACGCGGAGTTCGCCGCCGGCGCCGTGAAATTCATTGCTGCCGTGCTGGTAGTCTTCAGAGCGCTTAAAAACCGGTAGCACGTCATCCCATGACCAGCCGCGATTGCCGAGCTGTGCCCAATGATCGTAGTCGCTTCGTTGCCCCCGCATGTAGATCATGGCGTTGATCGAAGAACAGCCGCCCAACACCTTGCCGCGCGCGTAGCCGATGGTGCGCCCGTTGAGGCCTGCGTCAGGTTCGATCTCGTAACACCAATCCGTGCGAGGATTGCCGATCGTGTACAAGTAACCAACCGGAATGTTGATCCAAAAGTAGTCGTCCTTACCGCCGGCTTCCAGCAATAGGACGTTGACGTCTGTATCGGCGGAGAGACGATTGGCCAGCACGCAACCGGCTGTCCCAGCCCCAACGATGATGTAGTCGTAGGTCATGTGGGAGATTCTAATGCGGCCCCTTGCAGTGATTCGTCGATCAT
>JAPUIA010000008.1 GCA_027297435.1 Gammaproteobacteria bacterium
CTAGCGTTCCTCTGAAGTCATCACGTGCCAGGGACAAGAAGAGGCCATGCCAGTCAAGAGAACTCACCTGCGCGAGACTCTTATCGAACTCTATGTCGCCATTGCTCAATACCACCACCTGACCTGGGAAGTTCTCGTTGCAATACGCGAAGATCGAACCGTAGGTAGGGCGTCCGCCGATACGATGCACAAACAGTTCGCGGTTACGCTCGATGGCCGCCCAAACGGACTCAAAATGCTGATCGTCCGCACTCGTGTCGTAATAGACGTGGATCTGTTCGAACAGGCCGAGGCGAACATTCTGGTCGAGACAATGAATGTACTCGTCGGCGCGCTCCCGGTGCGTTTCGTTGTACAAAAACGTGATCAGGTGCATGTGCGTCCCTTCGCCGCTAGCATCGCGCATCGGAAAGATTTAGAGCACATCGGAGGCACACACGACCGGGGAATCCTCTAGACACCCCCCTTCATTCACGGAGCAAGCGATTCCGACCGGTCAGAATCGCACCCGCGGCTCTCGTAGACATCCACGCCAAGCGGAAACGGCCGCGCAGGGCACTGAACAACGCCTGCAAGGACAGGGACCAAAGCAGCCACGCCTCATTCCAGAGAGAGAACTTGGAGCTGCGCCGCATGAAGTAGTGCAGCGCAAGAGTCCTTTTGTACTTCCCTTCCAGCTCGGCGATCCGGTTGCCCTCCGCTCGGCGGTGACGAACGGACAAGGTCGTCAGGATCGTGATCGGGAGGTCGGCGGGGAACCCCAGCGCCACTCCGTAGTGATCGCCCATCCCGTGGGCATCGAGGAGCAGGTCGTAGGGCGATGAGACGAGCCACTCACGTCGCACCAGGGCGGCCCCGAGATGGTAGACAGTGGTACGGATCATGTCGTCTTCCACCTGGGTCATGAGCGGCCATCCAGCTAGGGTCCAGGTGTTTCCACGCCGCCGATACCAGGCCCGGATCGGAGCCAGCAAACCATTGCTTCGCATCAATCCTTCGTCGGCCCAAATGGACGTCTGCTGTAAGAACGCGACTAGGACTTCGGTCGCACGCGGTATGCGAAGCCCTCTCGGACCGGCCGCCGCCCCCGGTTGCCGAACGAGCCCCGTGATCGCGCCCTCATCGGGGTGCAAAGCAGCGTGGTCCAGGAGCCCGCGGATGTAGTCGGTGGGCGGATCGATGTCATCGTCACAGAGAAAGACCCAATCCCCGGCGGCGAGCGCGATACCGCGATTGCGCTGGGCACAGACCGACGGATAGTGTGGCTCTACGGTGATCGGGAGGTCGGGGAACCGGCGGGCGAGTTCGGCCGCGCTCCTAGGCTCGTCGCTCGCGTCGATGATGATGACCTCGTTCGGGGGTCTGGTCTGCCGACTGGTGGCGCCGAGAAGTGTGACGACATGATCGGGGCGATTCCGAGTTGGAATCACCATCGAAACGCTGGGATCGGACGTCATGATCGCTCGCAGCCCATAATGCAGATGCTATCCGGCCTATAGGCCCGACGCACGTCTCCGCCGACCGAGCCAGGTACTGTGCGACCAACAGGCACAGCCACAGGGCGCGCTGCAAGGGGGATGAGACCACTCAAATTCGCGAGGTCCGAGGAGATGCGCTGGCCCACGGCTGCGGGCCGGCCAGAGCGTGCCAGGTCTCGATCGCATCCTCGAAATTCCATAGCGTCAGGTCAGCGCGCCGGCGCAGCGCCGCTTCGTACTGCTGCCAATTTCGCACCCGATGAGGCTTTCTGGTGTACTTGAGGTGGCTACACTTCGGATAGCGATGTCGCATCGCACTATGACCATAGGCGGGATGTTTTTCCGATCATAGTCCTGGGTAGCCCACGTCGCAATGCACCATCGGTCCGTCGGAGACGAAAACGGCCCCCTCGCGGGGCTATTCTTGTTCTACCGGCCGAGTCCATCGCACGCCATGCATATGCGCTGAAGGTCAGTCCGCACCGGTCATTGGCGCATGTGAGCAGATTGCAGACGGACTGCCCTCTACGCTTCCCGCAGCAACGATTTCGGATCAGGAGGCGCAGATCATGGTTGAACAGTGTCGAGTCCATTACAATGCGCTCCAAATGAGCAGTTAATTAAAGTATCGACCACTTGCAGATCGGAGTATCGATCCACTTGTCATGTTCCTGATTGACACACCACAATGATCGTGGACTCGCACATTCAGTGTGGTGTCCTTACACGGATCAGGTCGAGGGCAGTTCACAAGCTGACAAGCGGCTGAACCGGTCAGATTAGATGCACTCTTTATTGGCGTTTTCACGGCACCTGCTGCGGTTTACCGGCTGGCGCTCGCTGGCCGTGCTTGGGCTGATGCTTGTTGCAGCATTGAGCGAAGGCATCGGACTCGTCATGTTGTTGCCAATTATGAGTTTGGCGGGATTGGGATCGGAGTCAGGTTTCTCGCTCGGCATCATTGACACGATCGTTGATACGCTTTCGCGTGCCAACGTCGAACTAACGCTGCGCGGTCTTGTCGCCGTTTTCGTGCTGCTTATCGTTTTTCGTCACTTCATTGTCTACGCATCGACGCGCCTCAGTGAGAATACTCGCATTAGCTACGTTGCTGCGCTCAGAGAAGAGCTGTTCGGCGCTCTGTGCGACGCTGACTGGAGAACAATAAAAAGCGGTGGCGTTCGGCATCTGGGGCAGATCCTTCTGGTCGACAGTTGGCGCGTGGGAGATGCCGCACAGAATTTCTTTCGGTTCGGCAGCACGCTCATACTGGCTGGCGTGAATTTCGCGATTGCGGCTGCGCTGTCGCCGATACTTGCCCTGTCCGTATTTATTGGAATTGGTGGCTTGATCCTGGTGTCTCGAAAGCGCTATGGCTCGGTTCAAGTCCAAGGCTCAAACATCACGCGAATCCAGAACGATCTCTATCGTGTTGTGGAGAATTATCTTGACAGTCTGCGCGTAGCCAAGCTCGCCAACGCCCAGTCACAGATGCGGGCAGATTTCGCACGAACGGTCTCGGCGCTGACTCGCCAATATACCGGTTTCGTGGACGATTTCGTTACGACGCGGATGACGTTTCAGATAGGAGCCGCAATCGGTGTCGGTGTCTTTTTGATATTCGCCGTCGAAATAGTCGGTGCAGGCGGTCTGGAACTGGCGTTGCTGGTTATCATATCCGCGCGGCTCGTGCCGCAATGCTCGCAGGTCAATCAGTACGCTCAGCATCTCCTGCATCAACTGCCTGCATTTGAACAAGTCGAGCGAGCATTGACCGCGTGCCGAAGATCAACCGATGTCAGACAATCGAAGGCTGAGCCAATAGTCCCGGTCCGTTCTATCGCTTTGAGAGGGGTTGAGACCTGGGCGCACGGCCCGTCGAAGAAACGTCTTCTCGCAGACATCAACATCGAAATCCCGGTCGGCCTTACCGTTGCGGTGCGTGGGCCATCTGGTGCCGGAAAGAGCACGCTGGCTGACGTCCTGAGCGGACTGCTGCTGGTCGAGACTGGTGACCTGTTGATCGACGGCGAGCCTGTAGGAGAAGACCGGCTCTCGGCATGGCGCCAGAGCGTCGGCTACGTACCACAACACAGCGTATTGCTCGAGGACACGTTTAAGCGAAATCTGACCTGGTTGCTTGCGCGCGAACCGTCCCGGCAAGAACTCGACCGCGCGCTCGCCTGCACATCTCTGGATTCAATGGTCGATGCTCTGCCCGACGGGCTCGACACGATGATCAGCCGCAGAGAAGGCGCTTTGTCGGGCGGAGAGCGTCAAAGGATCGCAATCGCGCGCGAGCTGTTACGTCGACCGAGGCTACTGATACTCGACGAAGCAACGAACGCGCTTGATCCTGACAGCGAACA
>JAPUIA010000080.1 GCA_027297435.1 Gammaproteobacteria bacterium
ATCGTATCAACTCCTTTGCCGCTGCCAAAGCTGCTGGTCCAACCAAAGCCTTGCTCCTCGATGCCGGCACCCTCGGGTTCGGGACCTTTGTGGTCTTCCGGAGCAGCACCATGCGTTTTGCCGAACGTGTGTCCGCCGGCAATGAGCGCAACCGTTTCCTCGTCGTTCATTGCCATGCGGCGGAACGTCTCGCGAATGTCCTTGCCTGAAGCGAGCGGATCCGGATTACCGTTCGGCCCTTGCGGATTGACGTAGATCAGGCCCATCTGCACGGCACCGAGAGGATTCTCGAGTTCCTTTGCGTCCCTGGGGTCGGGGTAGCGCTCGTCGTCGAGCCACCCGGTCTCCGGCCCCCAGTAAATATCCTCTTCGGGCTCCCAGACATCGTCGCGCCCGCCGGCGAAACCGAGCGTCTTGAATCCCATGGACTCCAGGGCACGGTTCCCGGTGAATATGATCAGGTCAGCCCACGAGATCTTTTGGCCGTACTTCCGCTTGATCGGCCAGAGCAAGCGGCGCGCCTTGTCGAGGTTCACGTTGTCGGGCCAACTGTTGAGGGGCGCAAAGCGTATTGTGCCGGAGGCTGCGCCACCGCGGCCGTCGCCAATGCGGTACGTGCCTGCGGCGTGCCACGCCATCCGAATGAAGAACGGCCCATAGTGGCCGTAGTCGGCGGGCCACCAGTCCTGCGACGTGGTCATCACCTCATCGATGTCGTTCGCCAGTGCATCCAGGTCAAGTGTCTTGAACTCCTCGGCGTAGTTGAACTCCTTGCCCATGGGATCTGACAGGGGAGAGTTCTGGTGGAGAATGTTCAGGTTCAACTGATTCGGCCACCAATGTTGGTTCGCTATGGTCCCAGCCGCCGCGTGTCTTTGAGGTCCGCCCAACGCCGGGCACTTGCTTTCTTCGCTCTTCATATTGTCTCCAATCGTGATCTGCATTTGGTTTTCAAACAGACCCGGCAGCCATGGCAGATCTCGAAAACTCGGGTGGCTTCCTTTTTTTAGGGCTTTCTCATAGTCCGCTTTCAGAACTTCACAATCAAGCGGTAGTAGCTTAGCCAACCGAACACCCCCGAGGAGGTACCGTTGAGCCTACTGAGCCTCGACGACCCAGCGTGCATCGACGCACGTCGCTTTGTACAAGACCTCCTGTTGGCGCAAGAGTGCGCCGTCGATGCCACTCGCTTGCAGGGATGCGTCGGTTAGCATCAGGGGCGTCGCACATCCGGGGTGCTGCACCAACAGTGCGCTGCGCCCCTGACAGGTCTGATAACCGCTGGTGATTTCCATATCGTCACAGCCGGGTGGCTTCTCAGGGCTGTCGGACGTCAAGGGTTGGGCCGCAGGCCGCGAGGCTAGTTGCCGGATCGCGGCGGTTGGTTGTACGTCGCTATCCAATACGCTCACAGCTTCTGACAGCGGGCGTGAGGCGGGCATTGGCTGGTCGAAACGTTGACGTTGCGCTTGCGGTGCCTGCTGCTCTTCGGGCGGAATGCTGGCCGGTTCCGCCTTCATCGCCGGCGCGGTGTCCGCGCTGCTGCGTGGAACCGTGTTTGTTTCGGGGGGCGGCTGCGTTATGACAATCGGCCGGGCGTCGATAGCGCTTTCAGGCTCGGGCGCAAATTGACCCAGGTTATTGAAGAGGACACCGACGGTCAGTAGGACCACGGCCGCCGTCGCCCAGCCGGCGTAACGCAGCGATCTGGGTCTGCTCGACGGCGCGGTTCGCTTCGCCGCCTGCGCCGCTGCGGTGAGAATCGCGGCGTCGAGTTCCGCAGGCGGCTGATCGGTGGCCCCTTCGGCGTACAGGTCGTCCAGGAAATTGTCTCTATTCTGCGGCATATGCGGCCATTCCTGCTTTGAGTTTCGAGCTGGCGTAGCGCAATCGGCTCTTCACGCCCTCTTCGCCGCTCTTGGTCAAAGTAGCGATCTCCTTCAGCGTCAGTCCGGTTTCCTGTTTCAACAACCAGGCTTCACGTTGATACACCGGCAGCGATTTTAGAATGCGGTGTAGGTGCTCGATCAGCTCGGCGCGGTTTACGGTAGCCTCGACACTGACACCGTCTGCAATGTGCTCGGGATCGTCGGGCGTTACCTCGGGCGCACGCATTTGCTTGCGGAACTCATCCATCAGTACGTTGTGAGCCAGCGTAAAAAGATAGGCCTTGAAGGACCCGCTCGGTGTGTAACTGGATTTGGCACGAACCAGTTTGAGCCAAGCCTCTTGATAGCAATCGCGCGCATTCGGTTCCGACAACTGGCGCAAGAAGTAACGGTAGAGGGGACCTTTGTGTCGAGCGTAAAGACGTTCGAACGCCTCGGCGTTGCCTTGTGCGTACTCGGTCATGAGTGCTTCATCCGTCTCTTCCGGCGGAGGGTCGAATGCGGCCGCACCGGTTGGGAAGGCCTCTGGTTTAGGCATCGACTGGCATTGGCTTACCCGATTCGGGGTGGCGCTAACCCCCGCCCTGCACTTCCCGGTGTCCGCTCAATGCATCTGCGGTTCTGACGAGATTCAGAAATTCTCCGCGATAGCCGAACGGATCGTCACCCTTGGCGCCCTGAGCGAGGCGGACGATTCCAGCATAGTCCAGATCGTCGACATATTCTCCACCGCGCAACAACTGGCCGAACGCCGCCACGGCCGCGCTAAAGCGATAGATGTTGCTGGTGTTATCCATGGCGGTTTGCATGTCGCTGCTTTCGATGGGTTGCTCGACGAGCATGCTGGTCGAGCCGTTCGGCGCTTTGTAACGTAGTCGCAGAAACGCCAATTCGCTAGACGCAGTTTGGGGCTGTACCGCGTCGGCATAACGTAGCGGGTCGATGAGCGCACCGCTCGATCCTTTGAGCGCGATCTCATAGATCGCGGTGACCGTATGACCCGCGCCGATGTCGCCGGCGTCGACCTTGTCGTTGTTGAAATCCTCGCGATCGAGATGACGCGTCTCGTATCCCACCAAGCGGTACTCGTGGACGATTGCCGGGTTGAACTCGACTTGAATCTTCACGTCTTTGGCGATGGTGAGCAGCGTTGAAGACATCTCGTCGACCAGCACCTTGCGCGCTTCGTTGATGGTATCGATATAAGCAGCATTGCCGTTGCCGATTTGGGCGAGTTCCTGCATCAAGGCGTCGTTGTAGTTGCCGGTGCCGAAACCCAATACGGTCAGCGCCACGCCGGATTTGCGCTTCGCTTCGATGAGGTTCTTCAACGCTTCTTGGTTGACGGTTCCGACATTGAAGTCTCCGTCCGTTGCGAGAATCACCCGGTTGACGCCGTCATCCATGAACGCCTGTTGGGCGAGGGCATAGGCGAGCCGTATACCGGCGCCACCGTTGGTGGATCCGCCGGCGGTCAGCTGGTCGATGGCGCTGGTGATCTTGGCCGTCTGATGACCCGGTGTCGGCTCCAGCACCACGCCTGCCGCGCCCGCATAGACGACGATGCTGATCGAGTCGTCTTGGTCGAGCTGTTTGGTCAAGAGCTTCATCGAAGTCTTCAACAGCTCCAGTTTGTCGGGCGACTGCATGGATCCCGAGACATCGATCAGGAACACCAAGTTGGCCGCCGGGATCTCTTGCGCGGGCACGCTGAAACCCTTGATGCCGATATGCAGAAGGTGGCGATCAGCATGCCAAGGGCTGGGCCCCATTTCCGTGTAGATAGTGAACGGTTGCTGACGGTCGTTGGACACGGGGTACGCATAAGAGAAGTAATTGACGAGCTCTTCGATACGAACCGCGTCGTGGCGCGGCAGCGCACCCTGGTTCAATAAGCGGCGTAGGTTGCTGTAGGAAGCGGTATCGACGTCGATCGAGAACGTGGAAACAGGATCCTCGCTCGCCAGGTGTACCGGGTTATCTTCGAAGCTGGTGTAATTCTCGCGGTCGAGGGGCTCTCGGGCGTAGCGGATGCTATGTGAAGTGTCGCTTGAGGCCAGCGCAAACTGTCGTACGGGACTTGCCGCCGGATGGGGCTCATCGCGTCGTGCCCGGTGGTTGGCAGCCACTGATGCAGGGTCCTTCTGTGAGGCCAGCATCTCTTCCGGTTTCGACACGCTCGGTTGCTGGGTAGTGGTCGCTCCGGCGTCGCTATCGGTCGCTTCGCGTGGCGTGTAGGCGTCTTTGGTGCAGGCCCACACCAAAACGGACATCAATAGCAAAATCAGTAATTTAAAGAGATGCATCGGTGGTCTCCGCTGAGTCTATAGCCGTATAAACGTCGACGGATCGAAAACGGGGTTAAGATTTAGGCGATTTTCTGGGCGTATTCCAAGCTCAGCTTGGCCCACTCGAGCTGTAACCAAGGGGTGAACCGGTCGGGTTCCGCGGCGAGCTGTGCCGTCAGCTGGTCCTTGCCAAGCCAGGCCCATTGCTTGATCTCGGCGGTGTTGACGACGGGTTCGGCGCCCGTGTGGCCAACGAACACCGAACAAAGCTCGTGTTCGGTGCCGGCCTCACCGAAATGGGCGACGTATTCAAACTTGTACAGGAATTCGAGCGAGTTCAAATCATCTCGGCCGAACCCAAGCTCTTGTTCGAGGCGACGCGTTACGGCCAGCTCAATATCTTCGCCGCGGCGCGGGTGCGAGCAACAGCTGTTCGACCAATA
>JAPUIA010000081.1 GCA_027297435.1 Gammaproteobacteria bacterium
CAGTCGCGAATGGCCGAAACGATTCCCGCCGGTCGCCGTGCCGGACGGTTTTGCCCTGATCGGAAGTCGCACGTCGTCGCACCTGTCCATGATTTCGTTCAAATCCCCATCGTCCGTTGAAGACGCGCGGGTTAGTCTCAAGCTGGCCATGACTGACGCAGAATGGCAGCAACCTGAATACACGAGACCAACAGTAGCGGGTGGATTTCAGAGCTCGCGGGTCGCCTCTATACGTAGTGCAGCATCCTTCTGCCATGACGATCATGGACACATGTCGGCACTGTTTTCAGAAGCACCCAGCGGCGCTACCTACATCACGTTGATGGGTTCAGCGCAACGATCACCCGGTCAGTGCAACTTAATGCAAAGAATGATGAGTTCACGCTTTACCGGCTCAGAGGCGATGCCGCAGCTAACGCTACCAGACGACGCGACGGGCGCACCGGGGCTTGCGATAGGGGGGATCAGCAGCAGCGGCGGCGGCAACGCAACTACAAGGATTCAACTCGAAACAAGCCTCTCTTCAACCGCCCTAGTGGATTTTTTTGGGAATCAATTGGCAGCTCAACACTGGCAAGAGGAAGCTCAATGGGCAGGTAGTCGGGTGTCAGGATCTGCCTGGATCTCGGAAGATGCGAAGACCAGTGGACTACTACGCGTTATCGAGCAGCAAGACAATCAGTACAAGCTCGATTTCCAGATCACTCAGCATCGCTAGTTCTTTCTGCCTTTCGCGCCGCTCGGAACGAGGGGAGCTCGGTTCCATAGCCAGGTGAATGTCAGAAATTCGTGCGCGCCCTAGGCGCGATGTCGCGGCTCTCGCACGCGGGTCACCAATATCGCGACCGCCGCGACCTGTACGATCGACGTTGCGATGAATAGCGGGGCGTAACCGATGCTGACGACGACAAAGCCGCCAATCAGCGGGCCAAGCGTAACGATTAGATTGGAGGTAGAGTTGGCAGTGGCGATCATGAGCGGTCGGTCGGCCTCGTCTCCCAGTTCCAACACCAAGTTCTGCGCGGCCATCATGAATCCTCCACTGGCGAGACCGACGATAGCGAAGAACCAAGCGAACGCGTAGAAAGAGTCGAGCAACGGCAGCACCGCCTGGCTGGCCGCCCACAAACCGATGCCGAGTACCATGATGATGCGGTGCCCGGTACGGTCGGCGGCGATTCCCCAGAACAGATTGGATGTGGTGCCGGTTAGTACCCAGACCGAGGTGAGCAGACCGAGATCGGCGCCATCCAGCGTGATTTGCGTGTGCGCGTAGAGAATATAGAACGGCACAGCGACACGGCCGGCGGTACCGAGCGCCCGCGCCAGCGCGTAGGCGGCGAATTGGGGGTGTTGCGCGATGAGGTTCGGTGCGGCCCTGAGCGACCCAAGAGCGGTGCGTTTGGGCGCCAAGGCCGTGTTCGGGGGTTCGCGTGTCAGCAACAGCAAGCACATGCCGAAGATCGCGAGCAGAAAACAGATCAGGAATAGCGCGCTGTAGCCGTTACCCATGGCGTTGTCGGCGATGAGATATACGCCGGCCAGGTAGGCGACGCCGGCAGAGACGCCGCCGCCGAAGATGTTGCGCAAACCCATGGTGATGCCACGCCGATGTGGCGGAATGACCTTGGCGCGCAGCGAGTTGACGGTGACGGTTTGTATGCCGGACACGAATCCGTAGATGGCGAGTACCCCACAGATGGTCCACGCGGCCGCCGATCCCGACAACCAGAACGTGACCATGGCCAAGACCAGCAATTGGACACGCATCAGCATGCCGTAGGTGAATGTGGTCGCCAGGATCAACGGCCGATGGCCGACGAGCGCGGCGCCGATAAACGGTGCGGCCGTTTGCCCCAACGCTTGCAGCGAACGCGCCACGCCAACGACAATCTCCGAGCCCGACAGTGCGAACAACAGGTCCGGAATAAACGTCGGCGCGTTGATGATGCGAAAGCCGACTTGGCTGAATGTGCCGTGGGCAACCTGAGCCGTTAGGTTACGCCTTAGGTTTTCGTGGACGAAGGTAGCGGTGTTTTCAGCCAAGCGCGACTTCGCTTGAGGTCATTCCTCGAGCCGCAGATAGGCGAGCCACTCCGCAACGAGCGCCGGGGCGATGTCGTCGTCTTCGATTTCGATGGATGCATCGAGATACACCAGCAACCCGTGATGACCCTTGGGCTCGACTTTCTTCAATTCGAAACGCCCGCGAATACGGTTGCCCACCTTGACCGGTTGCACGATGCGAACGCGATCGAAACCGTAGTTGAGACTGTAGGCGACGCCTTCGTTGGGCAGCTGCAACGCCTTCGCCATATCCACTAGATGCGAAACCAACAAAAAACTTTGGGCAATCGTGCAGCCGAAGGGCGTTTCCTTTGCCGCGCGCTCCGGATCGGTGTGAATCCAACCGTCATCGCCGGTGTTTTTTGCGTGCAGGTCGATATTATCTTGGTCGATCGTGACCCAGGGGGAGACGCCGATCTCGTGTCCGACGTGGTCTTTCAGCTCATCGATGTAGGCCATATGTCCCCCTCGTCGAGGCTAATGATCGTGTGGTTTTTCCACACCCGCAGGTATCCGAATCGTATCGACCATGGCAGTCACCGACGCCGGTACGGGCCCCGAGAACCGGCTGACGATCAACGCGGTCGCAAAATTGAGCGCGGCGCCCACAGCGCCGATACCCTCAGGGGAAATGCCAAACCACCAATGATCGGCGTTGTTGCTCTCGGGCGCTACGAATTTGAAGTAGGCGATATAACAGAAGGTGCCGACGAGCCCCACCAACATGCCGGAGATAGCGCCTTCCTTGGTGGTGCTTTTGCTGAAGATGCCGAGCAGTATCGCGGGGAACAGCGATGCGGCCGCTAACCCGAAGGCGAACGCGACCACCTGGGCGACGAAGCCAGGCGGATTGATGCCCAGGTATCCGGCAATGACGATGGCCGTCGCCGCCGCGATGCGCGCATAAAACAACTCTTCACGTTCGGAAATGCCCCGTGCCAGAGTCTTCTTGAGGAGATCGTGCGATACCGAGGCGGAAATGACCAGCAGCAGTCCTGCTGCGGTGGAAAGTGCGGCGGCGAGTCCGCCGGCGGCCACCAGTGCGATGACCCAACCCGGCAGCGCTGCGATTTCGGGGTTGGCGAGCACCATGATGTCGCGATCGACGTACACTTCGTTGGTATTGTCGTTGCGCTCGTTGATGACCACCCGCTCGCCTCGCGGCCCGCGGTCGTCATCGAAACTCGGGCTACCAATAAACGCAGCGCCGGGCGCGTACTGAATCTTGCCGTCACCGTTTTTGTCGACCCAACTGACTAGCCCAATGTCCTCCCAGCGTTTGAACCACGGATCGACTTCCTGGTAGGCGGTATCGTGAATCGTGTCGATGAAATTGAGCCTCGCGAAGGCCCCGACGGCCGGTGCGGTGGTGTACAGCAGCGCGATGAAGAACAACGCATAGCCTGCCGATAGACGCGCGTCCGACACGCTTGGGACGGTGAAGAACCGCACGATCACGTGCGGCAATCCGGCCGTGCCGATCATGAGCGCCAGGGTGATCGCAAACACATCGATCATGTCTTTCGAGCCATCGGTGTACGGTCCGAAACCTAGCTCGACGAGTGTGCGATCGAGTTTCTCCAATACGGTCAGCCCGCTACCGTCGTTGACCTCGGCGCCCAACCCGAATTGCGGGATTGGAATGTCGGTAATCAGCAGCGAGATGAAGATGGCTGGAACGAGGTAAGCAAAAATCAGCACGCAGTATTGCGCGACCTGGGTATAGGTAATGCCCTTCATGCCGCCAAGCACGGCGTAGAAGAACACGACGGCCATACCGATGATCACCCCCCAAAGTATCGGCACGTTGAGGAACTGGCTGAATACGATGCCGACGCCCCGCATTTGGCCCGCGACATAGGTGAACGACACGACGATCAGGCAGATGACGGCAACCACCCGGGCGCCATTCGAGTAGTACCGGGCGCCGATGAAGTCTGGCACGGTGAACTCACCGAATTTGCGAAGATACGGTGCCAGCAAAAGTGCCAATAGAACGTAGCCCCCAGTCCACCCCATGAGATAGACGGTGCCGTCGTAACCCATGAAAGCGATAATGCCGGCCATGGATATAAAGGAGGCCGCGCTCATCCAGTCAGCGGCGGTCGCCATGCCGTTGGCGATCGGATGCACGCCGCCGCCCGCGACGTAGAATTCGTCAGTCGATGCGGCCCGGGACCATATGGCGATCCCGATGTAAAGCCCGAAGCTGCCTGTGACGAATATATAGGTAAGCGTTTGAACTTCCATGCGGGTTATGCCTCGTCATCATCGACGCCGTACTTACGGTCGAGGCGTTTCATGAGTCTCGCGTAGACGAAGATCAAAATGATGAAGACGTAGATGCTGCCTTGCTGGGCCCACCAGAAGCCGGTTTTGAATCCGAAGAACGGAATCCGGTTGAGTGGTTCGACCAACAGAATGCCAAATCCGAATGACACCGTGAACCAAATGACGAGCAGGACGCTCATGAGTCTGATATTGGACCGCCAATATGCTTTGGCGCGCCCGCCGTCGTTATCGTCGTCCGTCATGAATTCTCCCCCGAATCGTCAAATTCTAATCGAAATCGACGACGAATCCGCGGCTGGGCGCTTTTTAGCCCTCGTCTGCCAGTAGCGCCGCGTTACCGCCGATCGCGGTCAGGTTTTCGGTATGCACCCGTTCCATCGCAAATCGGGGCAGGTATTGCGGCCCGCCGGCTTTCGGACCGGTGCCGGACAAGCCATGACCACCGAACGGTTGCACGCCGACCACCGCCCCGATCATGTTGCGGTTGACGTACACGTTGCCGTGTCTGGTGTTGTCGAACACGTGGGCCGCGAAACGGCTATTGCGGCTGTGTATACCGAGGGTCAGCCCGTAGCCCGTGGCATTGATATCATTGAGGACGGTGTCCAACTGATCACGGGTGTAACGGGCCACGTGCAAGACGGGTCCGAAGTGCTCCTTGCTAAGTTCGCTGATGCTACCGATCTCGATGAGTGTCGGCGCGACAAAGTACCCCGGCGCATTCTGCTTGAAAGGCGTCTGGTACAGCACATGGTCCCTACAAGCGTCGATGTGCGCCTCTAGTGCTTGCTTGGCAACCAGATCGATGATGGGGCCGACGTCGGTTTCAATTTGCCAGGGATCATCGACTACAAGCCTCGCCATCGCCCCCATGAGCATTTTGGTAATGGGTGCGGCTGAATCTTCTTGAAGGTATAAGACCCGCAGCGCCGAACATCGTTGTCCGGCAGAACCGAACGCAGATCGCAGACAATCGTCCACGACCTGCTCTGGCATCGCGGTGGAATCGACGATCATGGCGTTTTGACCGCCCGTCTCGGCGATCAGCGGCACGATGGCGCCGGCGCGTTCGGCGAGACAGGCCTGAATGCGTTTGGCGGTTGTGGTCGACCCCGTGAAAACCACGCCGCTGACGCGCGGGTCTTTGACCATGGGTTCTGCGACGTTTGGGCCTGCACCTTGCGCAAGCTGCAACACACCCGGCGGCACGCCGGCGCGTTCGGCGAGTTGCAACACGCGTTCTGCGATGAGCGGTGTCTGTTCTGCCGGTTTCGCGATGACCGTATTACCGGCAGCCAACGCGGCGGTGATCTGTCCGGTGAAGATGGCGAGCGGAAAATTCCATGGCGAGATACAGAGGTAGACGCCTCGGCCCTGCAAGACGAGTTTGTTGCTTTCGCCGGTCGGGCCCGGCAGTTCGACCGCTTGGCTAAACAGTCGTTCCGCTTGATTTGCGTAGTAGCGGCAGAAGTCGATCGCTTCGCGGTGCTCGGCGATTGCGTCGTCTAGCGTTTTGCCTGCTTCTCGGATGAGCAACGCCATCAGTTCTGTGCCTGCGTTTTCGAGAGCGTCGGCAAGCCGTCGAAGAATTGCGGCGCGAGCGCTGCCGCCGAGTTCGTTCCAGTGGAATTGTTGGGCGACGCCGGTTTCTAACAAGCCGTCCAACGTGATTTCTGCGGTCGGTGAAAAACTGCCGACTGGTTGTGCCGGAATGGCGGGATTGGACACGACCACCTCGCCGAACTCCCACGTATGCGCGGCGAACCCCTCCAAACCCCGCTCGAGAGCGACGAGGTGAGCAGGTTCTTGAATTTCGTAGCCGCGGGAATTACCTCGCTCGGGCGCGAATAGATCCGGCGGCAACGCGATCCGGCGGGAAGTCTCAATCACCTTGATGGCGGGATCGCGGGTCAGATCGGCGATAGGCGTCTCGTCATCGAGAAAACGGTTTACGAACGAACTGTTGGCCCCGTTTTCCAACAGTCTGCGAACAAGGTAGGCCAACAGATGCTTGTGCGGGCCGACGGGTGCGTAGGTGCGCACCGGCGGTAGTTCCCGAAACCGCTCCCGCGCTCGCGCGTAAATAAGTTCCCCCATCCCATGCAGCCGTTGCAGCTCGTAGGGTTTGCCGTGGGCGAGATTGACCACGTTACACAGCGTGTTGGCATTGTGCGTAGCAAACTGAGGAAAGAATTGACCGGGATGCGCGAGCAACGTTTGCGCGCACGCCAGATAGGCAAGATCCGTCGCTGCCTTGACGGTAAACACCGGGTAGGTAGCGACGCCGAGTTCCTGGGCGCGTTTGATCTCTGTATCCCAATAGGCGCCCTTGACCAGGCGCACCAACAACCGGCGATCGGTCTGCTCGGCCAGCACGCGCAACCATGCAAGCAGCGGTAATGCGCGTTTGTTGTACGCTTGCAGCGCAAGACCCAGCCCCTGCCAGTGCGCGAGGCTTGGTTCGCCGGCGAGCCGGGCGACGAGATCGAGTGTTAGATCGAGACGATTGGCTTCTTCTGCATCTATCGTAAGTTGCAATCCGCCGCGTGCCGCAATTTCCGCGAGTCGTTGCAGCTTGGGGTACAGCTCAACCAGCACGCTATTGCGTTTGAGCGTTTCAAAACGCGGATGCAGTGCCGATAGCTTCACCGAAATACCCAGTGCGCGGTCGATGGGTACGTCGGGTGCTGAGCCTGCCAGCAGGGTTAGAACGTGTTCATAGGCATCGAAGTAGCTTTGTGCATCCGCGTCGGTCCGTGCTGCTTCACCCAGCATATCGAACGAATATAGCTCGCCTGGCGCGGCTTGCTCGAGGGCTTGCTCAGCGGTTGCGGCAAACACGAACTCGCCGCCGAGAAGTTGCATCGCGTACTGCACAGAGCTGCGAATGATCGGCTCGCCCATGCGATTGACGAGCTGATTGAACCATCCGCCAAAATCCCGTTGGATATCTTGACCCATGTCGATGACTTTGCCAGTCAGCATCAAACCCCATGTAGAAGCATTGACCAATATCGAATCTGACCGGCCGATGTGATCGCCCCAACGATTGCCGCGCAGCTTGTCGGCAATGAGCGCGTCGATGGTCTCGACGTCCGGTACCCGCAGAATGGATTCTGCCAAGCACATCAGCGCTACGCCCTCAGTGGATGACAGGCCGAATTGATCGAGAAACGCATCCAGCAGGGACCGCTCATCACGATGCGCCCGGCAGTCTTCGATGAGTCGTCGCGCCTGGGTTTGCACCTGGCGTTTCAATCTTTTGCTGCGTTCGTCGCGGTCCAGCAGTCTGGCAACGGCGTCGTGTTCGGGCTCAAAGGTGGCGTCTCGAATGGCCTGGCGCGCGACATCGAGATCCATGTGTGTTAACTCACCTCGGCGCGGATCGCATCATGTAGTTCCCCCAACTTGTCGATAATGGCGTCGACGCTACGAAAGCCTGCTTGGAATATGGCGGTTGCGTTCAACGCGCCCCATTCAAAGTTCATTTCTGCGACGGCGTTCGCTCGACTGACGACCCTATCCAGGTCGCTGTAGAACGCCTTGCCTTGATCGTCCGTCGGTGGCACCCCCAGCATCATCTGCATGCCGATGCTGTCGGGATCACGCCCGGCATTCTCCGCATGTTCGCGAATGGTGGCGACCATGCTTGCGGCTTTGTTGGGATCCTCGATGGCGGTGGCAAGCCAGCCGTCGCCCAGTTCCCCCACGCGTCGCAACGCTCGACGTGAACCACCACCGATCCAGAGAGGCAGGTTGCCGCCTTGCGGAGGCTTCGGCTCCATCGCCATGGCCGTCGAGGTGTAGTACTCGCCGTTGAAGTCGATTTTCGGTTCGGACCAATAGGTGCGCATCAGATGAATGGCTTCGTCCATTCGCCGGCCGCGGTTGCCGAAGTCTTCTTCCAATGCATCGTATTCCGAAACTTGCCAGCCAACGCCGATGCCGAGGCGCACGCGCCCTGCCGACAACGTATCGAGTGTGCTGACTTGTTTGGCGACCAGCACCGGTTGCCGCTGCGGCAGCACCAGCACCTCGGTGCCGAGACCGATCTTGGTCGTACCCGCAGCCATGTAAGCAAGCATCATCAACGCTTCCATGATCGGCATCTGCGGCGGGTATATCGCAGCCGGTCGGCTGTCGGTCGGGTAACCCATGATCACGTGGTCGAACATGTCGAGCTGATCGAACCCGATGTCCTCCACGGCTTTAGCGAGTTTGGTGATGCCCTCCGGCCCTTCGCGATAGGCAATGCTTGGAAACTCTACGGCTAACTTCATGATCGGCCCCCCAAAAAGTGCATGAAAACTCTATGCCTACTGGCGGTTTTGTTCCAGTCGCAAGTCTAAGGGCGCCTCTAACGCCCTCTCGCGGTGGGTCCAATACGGCTGCGCCTGCATGCAGGCGCCGGGGCAGAGATACATCCGGCGCAAATTGATCTGACTCAGCCACTTCACTCCAAAGCAGACATAGGGTTGTGCACTGCAACAGGCGCTTTGTGCCCATTGCTGACGGATGGATGAATTTCACTTTGCATGGTGCCCAACGGCGGCACAGACGAGGAAGCGCACACTCGGAAGTGCGCTTAAAAGAACCCAATTAGGGCGCCCTCCAAAGCGGGCACTTGGCTACGACCCCGAGCGGTCGCTCGCACGTTCGATGATAACCTTCCCGCTACTCGTTGATTACTGTTTGCCTTCAACGTTATAGCGGGCACCGCCACCAACTTCGTGATAGACGATGGGTAGGAAGTCAACAGATGACCACCCCGCTTCTTGGCCCCACTTGGCTTCGAAATCAGATGTGGGTGCCTTTTGCATGATTGCGTCTAGGTTCATGCCTTTCTGGATCATGACTAGAACTCGGTCTCGGACTGTGACGATCATGTCCCTAAATTCGGCGAGCTCCTTGAGTCCGACAACGTTCAACCCGTGACCTGGGATCACCTTTGTGTCGGAATTCGCCATCTCCATCGCTCGCTCGAGCGCGACAATCGTTCCTCTTAACGTCCCGCCATTATATACATCGATCACCGGGTAACTTGTGGTTCGAAAGACATCACCCAAATGGAGCACATTCGAAGTAGGAAAATACACAAACGTATCGCCATCCGTGTGTGCGGCGGGCGCCAAAAACGCGCGCACTTCCTCGCCATCGAAGTGAAAGCTGATGGCTTCACTGTAAGTTAAGAAGGGGCGTGCCGCTGGTGCTGGTGGAGGACCAAAGCTGCCACTGTCCCGAGGCCAACGGAGTCGTTTCAGCATTTTACCGCGAACGCTGTCGTGAGCGAGAATGATTGCCCCCTGCTCAGCAAGTGCTTCGTTGCCACCAATATGGTCAGGGTGGATGTGGGTGTTGATCGCGAAGCGTATTTCCTTCTCGGTAAGTTTGGTAATTTCGGCAACGATTTTCTTACCCAGTGCAGGAAATAGTGAGTCGATTACCAAAACCCCGTCGTCACCGATGTACACACCAACATTCCCGCCTCCGCCTGGCCTTTGAACCATGAACACTCGCCCGGCTACATGTACTGTCTTCAACTCAACACCATCGAAAGCAGGCCATTCGGTCACCTCCAACGCGAGAGCGTTAGACATTAAGCCAACGAGCACGGCGAATATTGTTGTAACGAGACTAAACTTAGACATGAGTTCTTCCCCATCGAACGCGTTTGTCATGGTCAAGGTTTTTCTGCCGCAATGATAGTTTTGCGAGTGAGCGCTTCTGGCCGTTCTTTACGTTTCGCTCTCCGAATTGAGCGTCAGCTAAGCGAACCGTTGCTGACGAAACCGCTGGAAGCGATCAAACGTCGTTAAGTGCCCTTATCGGACATCGCGGTGACGTCAGTCCTCAAGTACGCTCAACCCACACCTTCACTGGTTTGGAGAATACCGTGGAACCTAAAAACTGGCGCACGATTGCAGAAACCATAGGAATCGCATCTCTTATTTTCTCTTTGATTCTCGTCGCATGGGAATTGAACCAAGCAAATAGCCTCGCGAGAACCAATGTGATTTTTGACTTTCTTTCTCAACACAATGAGATGCATCTCCAGGTCGCGAGTGACCCTGAGATGGCTCGTCTTGTATCGTTGCTTGAAGACCCGAATGGCGGTGAATTGGGCCGAGTAGATGCAGTTAGGGCCAAGGCGATTGCAGAGCGTATGGTCAACATCTGGGACTCTATACAAGTCGCATACCGAGAAGGAATAATTTCAAAACAGACTTATGATGTGAACATCCAAGATGTGCGCGTTAACCTCGAAAGATTCCCTGGGTTGAAGCCGTATATCGCCTTCTTTGTCGAGTCATATCAAATCCCAGGAAGGCAACTAAATGAGATTCAACGCGCAGTCTTGGAGGCATCAGTACAGTGATCCAGAATCCCGAGTGGACGGAAGCAGACACCCGCGGAGCAAAGCATCAACTGGTACGACACGTATACTCGTCCATATGATGTAGTGAAGCCGCAGTCTGCTTCTGGCCGTTCTTTACATTTGGATGGTGCCGATGGGCGTCCGCTTACTCAGGCGGTGCTGACCTAGCCGCTCGTTGGGTGCTTCGGCAAGAATGTGCCCTTAGGAGACACTTCGCCCTTTCCTGAAGTTCCTTTAGAATGCACCAAATCGAGACAAGCTCGCGAAGGTAAGGGAGGCCTTGATTCATGGGGCGAAAGACGGAGCACTCACAGTCAGAGCAACATGAGATCGTCAAGGAGCAGTACGACGAGGTTCAGAGTGATGGGCGCTATGAAGAAGGAATGGCAAGGATGGCCGTGTACCACCATCATTGCCAAGACCCGGTGATCTTTCGAGCGCTCGGGGATATTCGCGGGAAGTCTCTGTTGGATTTGGCTTGCGGCGACGGCTTCTACACGCGGCGATTCAGAACCGAATGCGCGGC
>JAPUIA010000082.1 GCA_027297435.1 Gammaproteobacteria bacterium
TCGTCACCGAATATTCAAGCGTAACAATTGAACGCATCGGTATCGATGACTGCTCATAGGAACTCGATGCGCACATTGCTAACGGTCATTGGTATCGTAATCAGCAACTCCGTATTTGGCGCCTCAGCTTCCAACTGCGAAGCCACCTTTCCCGAGCGAGTCAAATGGATCGTCCCCAACACGCCAGGAAGTCTCTACGATATCTATTCTCGAATGCTCGAACCTTACTTGGAAGCCGCTCTGGGAACCAGGATCGTGATCGACAACATCTCGGGAGCCGGTGGGCGGATCGGTGCCGCATCGATCGCCAACGCGAAGTCGAGTAACGATGTCTTCGGTATTGTCAACGGCGTTTCGTTGCTGGCAAACGAATTGGTTGGGGAGGCCGAGAGCTTGCCTACGCTGGGATCCTTTCGGGTCCTTTATCGCATGAGTCGAGTAAAGCACGTCTGGGTTACAGCCACCCACGGCGCCCTAAAAACGATGCCGAACATCCGGGAGATGAGCAAAGATCGACCGATAGTCGTTGCAACGAGAGACGTCTCGAGCAGCAGCTTCCACAGCCTAACCCTTGGTGCCCACCTGCTCGGGCTGCCCATCGAGGTCGTCGCGGGTTATGCAAGCAATAGAGAATCTCGCCTTGCATTGCTTCGCGGTGAGGCAGACATCGCCTCTGCAAACTTCGAAAGCGTGGTCAACATGTTGGAAAGCGGCGAGCTTACGGCGGTGCTGCAAATATCCTCTTCTCCCATTGCTCAACATCCTAGCTTAACCGACGTGCCGGTAATCGCCGGTGCGAATGGTTTGGTCGCCATGAGCAGTACCAATGATTACTCGCAAAGTGCGGCCCTGCTGCTAACGCGTTTTCTCGGTGCGGGCCAACTGGTCGTCGGACCGCGGAATTTGAACGAGAGCGTTGCCAGCTGCGTCGAGCAGGCAGTGCATAACATTGTGTCTAACTCATCGTTTCGTGAGGATCTTCGGAATATCGGTTTGTCCATTGATCCTGCACCGGGTTCGGCGATTCGACGTGAACTCGAGCAGGTTCTAGAAGAAAGCGACGTGTTATCTTACGCGATATCTGAGCAGCTAGAACAGCTGCGTCGCTAGGAATACCCTTCGTTGTACGACGTGCTTCAAGCCGCGTTGCAGGGCTGGTCGGTGGTACTGGCTTGGCCTAACATCATCTATCCCATCACGGGGATGCTGTTGGCGATGGTGTTCTCCGCCATTCCCGGGCTCACGGGCGCTACTCTAATGGCATTGGCAATTCCGCTCACGGCGCATTGGGAGCCGACGCCGGTGATGCTGATCTACGGCGCTTTTCTCGGTGGAGCCACCTTTATGGGATCGATCTCAGCGATCCTTTTTAACATCCCAGGCCGTCCTTCCAACGCGGCAACGTTACTCGATGGTTATCCCCTTGCACGCCGAGGCGAAGCAAAAACGGCCATTGGCTGTGCCGCGGCTGCGTCGGCACTTGGATCAACGTTCGGCATCATCGTGCTCATCCTCGCCATCCCCATAATGCAACAAATGCTGCTAGCTTTCGGCCCTGCTGAACTTTTGATTATCGCCATTTGGGGCCTCACGACCATCGTGGCGTTGTCTAGAAAATCCTTGCTGAAGGGACTCGCTATCGCCGGCGTTGGCTTGCTGCTGTCGTTTGTGGGCTTGGATCCGCGAACCGCCGAATCTCGCTTCACGATGGGATTGGTGTGGCTCGAAGATGGCATTCCGTTGGTTCCCGTTTTCTTGGGGCTGTATGCACTCGCCGAGCTCTTCGCGCTCATGCGCGAGCATAGATCGACGATCTCCGGTATTCAGGATGTGGGGAAGCTGTCGGGTAGCCTTAGCAAGGGTATGGCCGCTGTCGTTCGCTACCCTGGGGTGTTCTTACGCAGTTCGGTGATTGGCACGATCATCGGCATGATACCCGGCGTTGGTGGCACCGTAGCAAGCTTCGTAGCTTACGGGAATGCGGCTCAGCGAGCAGAAAAAGGTGATCACGATTTCGGCCACGGCGACATTCGCGGCGTGCTTGCTCCGGAAGCCGCGAACGATGCTAAAGACGGCGGGGCCCTCGTGCCCGTCGTAGCGTTCGGCTTGCCAGGAGGAACGGGCACGGCCATGTTGCTCTCCGTGCTGGCGATCCATGGGTTTGAGCCCGGACGAGAGATGTTGACAACGAACTTAGTACCGCTGTTCGTTCTCATATGGTCGCTGTTCTTAACAAATTGGTTAACGTCTTTGCTCGGAATCTCCATGGTGGGTATATTCGCTCGCGTGACAACCATTCGCACGAACTTGATAATCCCACCGCTCATTTTGGTCGCAACACTGGGTGCTTACCTATACAGGGGCCAAGAGTCAGACGTAGTAATCGCCTTTGTCTTTGCTGGGATTGGATATCTAATGAAAGTGTTCGACTGGCCGAAGGTCCCGCTGATAATCGCCTTGGTTCTTGGCCCGCTTTTCGAGCGCAATCTTCAACTCGTGTTGCGACTTCAAGAGCTAGGCCGGATCGATTTTTTTACCAGGCCGCTTGTTATCGCATTTCTTCTCCTCACCGCGGCAGCGCTCTTGTGGCCACTGCTTCGCAAAACGTAACCGCAGATCCAGTGAGTCGCAGCAGCTTAGCCGTCTGCTTCCTATTCCTCGCGATCGCGACGGCTTTTCTGTGGTCATCTTTCGAGCTGGGCGAGAAAGCGAGATTGGTACCGATGGTCGTCGTTGCGGTGACCCTGCTGTTGTTCGTTGCGAGGATCTGCGTGGAAGCTTACGTGCTCTTTCACCGAACTGGAACTCGCGAACGCGTTGCCCTGAATCAGCAATTGGATTCAAATATTGCCGCCGAAGGATTGGAGGCAGCGCTAAAGGAACCGATGCCAAAGTTGTTTGGCGATGCTCTCCTCTTTCTCGCAGCCCCTTTATCTCTCTATGTCTTGGGTCCACTTTTAGGTGGGACGATTTATCTATTCACTTTCTTCTCGATGCGAATGGATTGGCCTTGGCAAACTAGGCTGATGGTGACCGCCGGGTTGGCCATTTTCGCAGCTGCACTCTATGGATTTACCCAGCTCATCTCCCAGTGACTTTCGTTTTGGAGAGATTAGCCAAGGCACGAAATTCAGCCGATTTGCTCGACAAGCTCAAGTAATCCCCTTCATCCACGATTCGGCCGTTCGATAGCACGAAGATTTTGTCGCAGGACTGAACCGTCGTGGTTCGATGTGCGATTAGGACAATCGTAAGGTTTCTGCTCAGCTTCTGAATTGCGTCCATCACCACATTTTCGGTCGCGTTGTCCAACGCGCTCGTCGCCTCGTCGAGTACCAGGATACTCGGATTCCGATAGAGGGCTCGAGCAATCCCGATTCTCTGTCGTTGACCGCCGCTCAACCTTACTCCGCGTTCCCCAATGAGAGTGTCGTATCCACTAGCCAGCTGATTCACGACATAGTCATGGACTTCGGCGGTCTTTGCGGCACAAACGACCTTCACGTGATCGATTTCCGACGAATCGATTCCGAATGCGATGTTGCGAGCAATGCTATCATCGGACAGATAAATGTGTTGAGGAACGTAACCAATCGCCGCCTGCCATGACGGCTTTGCATCCTCAAGCGGGCGACCGTCGATTTGAATCCGACCCTGGTCGGTCTCCAGTAGGCCCAGTATCAAATCGACGAGTGTTGATTTTCCTGCGCCGCTTCTGCCAACAAAGGCAACCGATTGCTTTGCCCCGATCGTCAAGCTGACATCCACTATGGTGGGTTTTTCGGCTTTCGGATAAGTGAAGCTAACGTTGCTCAGCTCAATTCCCGTTTGGAGCTCAAATCCGTCGTGCGTTCGCTTTGGCGGTAATTTTCCAGTTAGATCGCTCAGATGCCTGTACACCACATCAAATGACGCGCTTTCAAATCTGATCTTGGTAAGGTTAAAGTAGAGGCTTTGCAGCGCCGGTAGCAGACGGTAACCAGCGAACAAATACAACGCCACCAAAGGAAGAACGCTCGTGCCCCGGCCGTTAACGATAATCTCGTAGAGTGTGAACAAAATGAGTCCAACCATCGCAATGCTTTCCACGACATAGCGCGGAATCGCACTAATGGCGGCGCCCTTGGCTTCGGCTATCGCATTGCTAAGCGAGTTTTTTTCGAAATCTCCGGCATAGCCTTGCTGCTGACCGCTTAAGATTAGCGGCTTGATGCCGCTTAGCGCTTCACTCGCCAACTGAAACCGACGGCTTCGGTACGCGCGTCGCAAGACGCTTAACCGTTGCAGGCGGTTGTTTGCCAACGAGTAAATCGTCAAGTAAAAACCGCCTAAGGCTCCCAGCGTAACCAACGCCACGATAGGTCTGACGACGACGAGCAGCGCGATTATCAAGAAGCATGTGATCAACTGGGTCAGCAAACCGATGATCGGCCGTATGACACCGTCGATCACCTTGTTGGTTTCTTCCACGACGTTGCGTTGCAGCTCGACCGTATTGCGGTTCAGGAAAAAGCTGTAGGGTTGAGCCAGGTAGGTTGTGAGCAACCGGGTAGACAGGTGATGCTTGAAAAGGGACAGATAAAGGGAACTCAACCATTGACTGAACATGAACAAGACATTTCTAATCACTGCGATACTGACGACGATGCCGGCCAACAATGATAGAAATGCCATCGGATCAGAAAAACCCAAACGTGTATAAGCCTCGTTCAAGTAGGGGTTGGTGTCGATCAACTCCGGGTTGGTCAACATGGCAATGAATGGTGCTATGGACCCAATCCCCAAGACCTCAACCAACGCTGCGACGATCGAGAGCGCAAGAAGCCGATAGACCCGAGACACATCACGGGCCTCCAATATTCGAAAAGCTTGTCGGAACAGTTTCAGCATCTCTACCTATGGCGGTTAAAGGTTTAGCGTTGCACCCATTCTCGCCCAGCGGACCAGGCGTGGATAGCCGAGATGGCGTCGCGCACGGTAACATAAAGCAAAAGGAGTACTTAAACGTGTTGGAATGGCTTGTCACAAGTAGTACGAGAGTTGTTGCAAGGTGGCGTGCACTAACAGATCGACAGAATGTCCAACAACGAACCACCGGGGTACAGCTCGTGGCCACGATCCAATCGTTTAGTAATCAAACGAGCTTTGTTGTATTTCTAACGCTAGTTTCGATTATTTCTCTGAACCCAACGATTGTTCTGGCAGAACAAGACAATCCGCTCGTCTTGGAAGAGATCATTGTCACGGCGCAACGTCGTGAGCAATCGCTGCAAGAGGTGCCAATTTCAATCGAGGTTTTCGATGGGCGCGAAATAAGGCAGCAGGGTTTTCGGGACATCGATGATCTGGCGAATTTCTCACCTACAGTATTGATTCTCCCCCGTGTCCAGGACCAAGACGTTTCTATCCGTGGATTCGGTACGACCGGTAACGCATTGACGCTTGACCAGACAGCACCGACGTTTGTCGATGGCATACATTTCGGGCGGTCGTCACAGAGCAGGCTGGCTTTCATGGACCTTCAAAGCGTCGAGGTTTTGAAGGGCCCACAACCGGTGTATTTCGGTCAGAATGCGACCGCGGGTGCATTCAACATCCGCAGCCGCAGGCCGACCGACTCATGGGAAGCCAATGTCGATCTGGAGTACAGCGAGAACGAAACGGCGGCACTCGATTTCGGTGTTGGCGGACCGCTCAGTGATACCTTCGGCATCCGCGTCGCCGGCAAATACGACACGACAGAAGGTTATCTGAAAGACGTCGTAACGCGAAATATGCTCGGCGACTACGAAAACATCGGTGGTCGCGTGATGCTGCATTGGACGCCGACTGAAGCCCTCCAAGTAACTGCAAAAGTCGAATCGTCGCGTATCCGCAAGGATACCGAGACCACTCATATTTGTCGCGTCCCAGGCTTCTTGATATTCGGTCGAGATGGTCCAACCGATGATCCTGGAGAGCTGCCGGGTGATGAGCGCAGCATCTGGGGTGAACCCGACGTAGACCCGATGACGGGGCTCAACTCCGGCGGGGCGGGTTGGTCGGAGTCGTTCACGCCGCTCGATAGCAAATGTTTCGACAGCAACAAGGGTATCAGCAACGGTGGGCCTTACTTCGTGCCGCCGGACAACATCCGTGAAGAGAATTCGAATCGCGGCGCACTCGATATAAGAGAGGCAGCAGAGGCGTTTACGCGGGGTGACAGAAACAAGAGCACGCTGGGTTATGAGGACATCGATGCGGACAACGGCTATCTGGAGCTGTCCTACGAATTCGATAACGGCATCACAGCGAACTGGCTGAGCGGGTCGAGTAACTACGATCGCGACTACGCGCTGGACAATAGTAATACGCCGTTTCTGATGAACCTTCAGGCCAGGGGTGAGGAATTCGAGCAGCTCAGCTCGGAGCTACGGTTCACCTCGTCGCGTGACGGTCCCATCCAATGGATGGCAGGTGCGTCCTGGCAGGATACAGATCTGTTCGCATGGTCGTCGAGCCTGCGGGCCAATGTACGTCAGGGGCAGCGCTACAACGTCATAACGGAGGACGTCGAATATCTTAATTTGTTCGGGACGGTGACGTTCAACTTCATGGACGACAAGATGTCGATCGATCTCGGCGGGCGTTATGCCAATATCGAAAAGTCCATGACGGTCGTAGCTTATGGTGCTGCGTGGGTTTATGACGCCGAGCCTGTTAGTGCCGGCGAAGCCGGCCTTCCTGGTTGTACCGACGAAGATCCCATTCCCTGCGATTACTACCTCGTAGACCCGGCGACAGCGAGGATTTTTCTTCCGGTCACGCCGGGTGCGAGCCTCTGGTCCATCCCCTTTCGGCAGGAGCGCAACATACCGGACGAATGGTTGCCTTCGAATGCCCGAGCCGTCGGCCTGACCGCGCCGGACTTTAACGCGGCAAGGCTGGGAGGACCGTGGGATGAACGCCTCACTGCCGAGGAATTCGACCCGCAGATTACGCTGCGCTATCGCCCGACGGACAACCTGTCGTTCTATGCGAGATATGCAGAAGCCTTCAAGATCGGCGGCTTCGACACAGGTCAAACATCGGTCCCGAGAGACCTTGATGCGTTGATCTTCGACGCCGAGAATGCAGAGACTTACGAGCTAGGCATCAAAGGCACGCTCTGGGATGGTCGCTTCGGTTTTGATGCAACCCTGTTCCAGCTCAAAGTCCCAAACCTGCAAACCACCGCTGAGTCGACGGATCCAGACCAGACGACAGCCACTGTGAACGCCGGCCAGCGTGTCCGCGGGCTGGAGTTCAACTTGCGATTGGCCGCGACCGAGAACTTGCTGTTGACGCTGGCAGGAGCTTTCATGGACGGCGAAATGACGAAATTCCCGGGCGGAGGCTGTACTGATTCGGAGATTGCGGCAGCTCTCTCGGACGCGAACGCTCCCTGTCAGATTTTCGATGAAGATGACGTACTACAGGTAGCGCCCATCGACTCGGAAGATGCCTTCGATGATTTTTTTTCTGTCATAGATCGCTCGGGCGACGATGCGCCACGCACGCCGGACTGGAAGTTCGTTCTGACAGCGGATTACCGTGTGCCGATCGCAGGCAGGTTTGAGCTGTCCTTCATTGCCAAGGGTTATATTTCCGACGGATACATCCTCGATGTCGAAAGCTTCAGCCAGAAGGTCAAATACAATCAGCATGAAGACCTCAACCTGATGATAGGCTTCGGCGATCTTGACGGCCGGTGGAGGGTGTCGGTCTTTGGCCGAAATCTATTGAAGGCGAGGCCGTCTTACAATAGACGGTTCGACACATTTCCAATCGGCTTGGGCGGGGCTGGTGACGATACAGGTACTCATATAGGCCCATCTCAGTTCACGACTTACGGCGTGAAATTCGAATACAGCCTACGTTAAATGATGGAACGGCCATCGGGCATGAGTCCTGCCCCGATCGCTTGCTTCTGAAATACTGAGCTCTCGATGCGGATCCGCGCGGCAACCACGCCGCTTCGCCTTCGACAGTGTCGTACCCGGACTTGCGAGGGGACTTAGCGATCTTGGACTTCC
>JAPUIA010000083.1 GCA_027297435.1 Gammaproteobacteria bacterium
CGGCGCGGCACTGAAATTCAAGTACAAACCCAAGGTCGTCAACGGTGAGCCCATCGACGTCGCCGGCGTGCGCAACCGCATCACCTTTGAGTTAGCCGACGGATAGGGAGCGAATATGCGATTCATACAGACGACCCTAGCTTTGGCGTTGCTCGTCGCGGTGCCTTTCACTGCCGAACTCGGTTTGAACATCGCCGGCTTGAGCGCATTTGCCGCGGAAGAAGAAGAGCGACGCCAGAAGACGCGCCGAGTACCCTCCATGAGCGAGTCAACGTTCAAGAAGCTCGCCGAGGCGCAGGAACTGATCGACCTGAAAGACCTGGCCGGTGCCGAGCAGGTGCTTCAGGGCATGCTCAATCGAAGCCGCCGTTACAACGGCAACGAGATAGGTCAGATCCACAACATGCTCGGTTTCGTGTATTTCTCGAAAGAGGACTACAAGGGCGCCATCCGCGAATACAGGATTGTCGTGGAGCAGGGTGAGGACATTCCCGAGGGCTTGGAAGTTACGACGCTCTATACGCTTGCCCAACTGAGTTTCGTCGACGAGCAGTACACCGAGGCACTCCGATACATGGAGATATGGTTGTCGAAGGCCAACAACCCTGGACCTGCACCACATATCTTCATGGGTCAGGTCTTCTACCAGATGGAGGACTACCCAAGCTCGATCGCGCAGATCGAGAAAGGCATCGATGTCGCTCAGACGCGTGGTACTGCGGTCAAAGAAAACTGGTGGGGGCTCTTGAACTACCTGTACTACGAGGAAGAAAACTGGCCGAAGGTCATGGAGATCTTGGAGATCATGGTCAGAGAATTCCCGAAACGCGTTTATTGGATACGCCTGGCGGGTATTCAGGGTCAAGAGGGCATGGAGAAGGAGCAGATCTATACGATGGAGGCCGCCTACACGGCGGGTTTCCTCGAACGCGAGCGCGACCTCACCAACCTCGCGGGTCTTCTCATGCAAGACGAGGTGCCAATTCGCGCGGCGAACGTCATGCGTAAGGGTATCGACGATGAAATCATCGAGCGGACCGACAAGAATCTGCGTACCCTTGGGCAAGCCTATCAACTGGCCCAGGAGGTCGATCTAGCGATTCCGGTGTTCGAGGACGCGGCAAAACTGTCCGACGACGGCAAAATCTACGAACGCTTGGCCCAGTTGTATCTGGAAGACGACGAGTACACCAAGTGTACGGCCGCGTCCAAAAACGCGCTCGACAAGGGCGGGTTGCGCAAGAAGCAGAACGTTTATGTTGTTCAAGGGATGTGCGAGTACAACCGCGATAACTTAAACGTGGCACGCAAATCTTTCGTCTCGTGTCGCAACGAGTCGCGCCGGGTCGAGGATGAATCCAACCAGCGTGTGTGCCAGCAGTGGATTACCTTCATCGATCGCGAAGCCGACCGTCGTCGTCAGATAGCAGCCGCGATTTAACCGCTACCGATCCCGCGATTTCGCATCGTAGAGTGCGCGTATAATTGAAGGCCAGCCCGCAAATGGGCTGGCCTTTTAGTTTGCATGCATTTGATGAGGAGCGAGGAAGCGCGTTGTTCACCGGTATCGTTCAAGGGCTGTGTCCCGTCGTCGCGATCGAAGACGCCACGGCGCTAACGCAGGTATTCGTCGCTCTGGGCGAGCTTGGCTGTGAATTGCAACCGGGTGCCTCGGTTGCCATCAACGGCGTCTGTTTGACCGTGACGGCCACGGAACCATCGCGGACTGGTTTTGATGTCATCAAGGAGTCTCTCGAGAACACCAACTTGTCCAGCCTTGAAACGGGAACGCACGTCAACGTCGAGCGTTCGTTTCGGGTGGGCGATGAAATCGGCGGACATATATTGTCGGGGCATGTCGCAGGCGTCGCGACCGTCGATGACATCGAGATAGGCTCCAACGAACGCAATCTATGGTTTGCCGTAGACGCGCAATGGATGAAGTACCTCCACTACAAGGGTTTTGTCGCCTTGGATGGTGCCAGTCTGACCATCGCCGCCGTCGATCATGAAGGCAGTCGCATCAAGGTGGCGCTAATCCCGGAGACGATTGCCCGCACGACGCTCGGAACCGTGGCTGTCGGCGCTTCGGTCAACCTGGAGATCGACGCTCAAACTCAGGCTATCGTGGCGACCGTGGAGCGAGTGCTGGCCGAGCGCGGCTAAAAGGCACCCCGAATAACCTGGGATTCCCGGGTAGGAGCGGCTTCAGCCGCGATTCCTTTTGGTTCCGTTAGACGGACAGAGGCATCGCGGCAGCCGCTCCTACCTCGGATTGTGGAACCCGGATTTCGAGGGCCTACGAAGACGTAGTGGGTTTACCGTGCATCTGGCGCAGATTACCGATGACGGCCTGTAAGGCTCGATCGAATACCTGGCTCTCGTGTAGAACGGTCAGCTCGCCACGTTTCAGATCTACCGCCAACCCCATGCGAGTTCTTTCGGCGACCTTCATGCCACGCCGGTTGACGAAGATATAGACGTCGCCAGGTTGTACGATCGTCGCGAGTTTGCAACGGATCCGCTCACCGGGTGATTTCTCGAGCTCGACCCACACGCCTTCGCCGAGTGCGAGAATCTGGTCCAGAAACTTAGGCTCCGGAGGTACGGTTTCAAAACTCGAGTCATCGGGTGCCGTGAGCACGATCTCTTCTAGTTCTTGGAACGACTCGTCCTTAACAGGCTCGATGTCATCATCAAGATAGGCGCGATCGTGCTTGGCGACTTGCTCGAGGTGTTTTTTGATGCAGCCAAGATAGACTTGGCGCTCGGTGGCCGATACGGCTATCTGGTCCATGCTTCGGTCCAGACGCGATATCAATTCTGGCGCGAGCCCATCGCGAAGTTCGAGGTCTTGGACCGTATTCAGTGGTTGGACACACCAAAGCAGGTCATCCAACGATTTGAGAGCGGCGTTCCAGGGTTCCGATTCGACGCCGTGCTTGACATAAAGATACACCAAGACTTTGCTCCAGATTTCACTGATGAATCGTCCGATTTCGGGCGGTAGTCTGAGACCGCTGGCTTTCTGGTTGATGAGCTTTTGCACCGCTCGTTTAGCGCCGACGGTTTTGGCTCTGCCTGCCTCGGTCTTCTTGACCCGTGCTTCTACGACTGCGTTGCGTTTGTGATCGGTGGTGATGTATTCCCGAAGTTCTTTGACCAGCTCCGAGAATATCTGCGGGTTGTCCGAAAACCCGTTCAATACCCTCAGCACCACAGACTCGATTTTGTTGTAGAGCGCGTCGCGTTTGAGTTCGCGCGTGCTGCTCCACCCGATGCCGGCACTGGAGAGTTCGTTCAGTAGTTGTCGAGCCGGGTGAGAGGTTTTTTCGAAGAAGCTCTTGTCGATGATCGAGACCTTCACCATCGGTATCTGCAGCCGCGCGATCAAGGCTTTCATTGGAATGGCCAGATTGCGATCGTTGAGAATGTAGTCGAAAAGCATACCGACGAAATTCATGACGTCATCGTCGGCCTGCTGCATGTTGGATGGGGTTTTACCGGTGGCGTCTGGCGCGTTCGCGACCACCAATTGACGTAGATCGATCGTCTGAGGATCGTGTTCTAGGTCGACGGGTTCGGTGGTTGAGTTGTGTTGCATCGCGGACAATACCGACAGGAGTTGCGCCGTCGATATGACGGGACCGTCTGCTGCGCCGGTCGCGACAACTCCACTACGTGCTGAATCGGCAGGCCCACCTGCCCCAGGGGCAGGCCCACCTGTCCCTGGGGCAGGTCGCGTGTCGGCCAATAGCTGCTGGATGGCACTGAATTCAAGATAGTCTCCGCGACCGGCGTCGAGGCTGAGCGTGTCATCATCCTTGGATGCATGAGGTGCCACCGGACTCGATTTGGCGCGGCGTTTGCGCATGACGGCTTTGAGATCGGGCAGCACGTCCGCTTCGATCAGTAACGTGTTGGCCTGTTCGTAGATTGGACCGAGACGCTCCATGACGAAGCGTTCATACAGCTTCAAGAGGATGATGCGTACCTTGATGTCGATGTCCATACAACCGAGGGCATTGACGAATGCCTGACTAAGTCGCAGTGGACCGAGCGGGTTCAGACGTTCCGTAACGGGACGCGTCGATTTTTCGCGGCACAGATGGTCGATGCGTTTGGTCAGCTGCATGATCGGCAGGGAGAACTGACTGGTGATTTTGGAGACGATACCCGCGACGGCGACCGACACCTCGAGTTCGTCGTTATGTAAGAGGGATATGTCGTCTACGATCTCGTCGGATTCCGCGTCGGCATTCTCGGGTTCCGGTGTGTACAGTTCCTCGAACCCTGCGTAAAACGCTTTGGCAAAGTCGCCGGTGATCTTTTTGCGATGCAGGCGTAGCTCGCGCATCGATTCGAAGAACATGTGCTGGTCGGAGTTGCTATGGGAACGATCCGCCATCTCGAACAACGCATCGTCGGAATTGTTGAACAAGTTCTGCAGCAACTCGTTGAGCGGACGTTTCACGGTCTGGCGCACCGTGTGCAGAATAGGCGGCACCTCAGGCTGGTGCTTGCCTGGCACGTTGAGTTCGAGAACAGTGACCTTGGGCCGCGACAACGCCGTCCACCTTCCATGTATGCGGGTTACGCGGCGATTACACCAACAATCGCCCAAGTGCGCCGCGATGAGCTAGGCGCACCATGGGTGACAGCCATCACACTTCATGACGATGTTTCGTCACATATCCCGCATTGGGGTGGAGGTTTGGACGCTAGCGGACGCTAGCGGTCGCGTGATAGTCGCGCCAGTCGATGATATCGGTCGCCGCACCAGACTTGAGCTGCACGCCGACGAACCACTGTTCCGAGCCGTTGACGTCGTTCTCGCCGGTCGGACGGCTCCAGCGTACCTCGCCCGCCAGGAAGAATTTACCGGGTCGGCTGGAGACATCAACCCAGAGATCGAGCAACGAGCCCGTGGGCACCGGCGCGTTGGTGCGGAATTGGATGCCGCCGACGGATAGGTTGACGGCGGTACAGGAGAGCGTCGTTCCCACTAAATCGGGCTCGTCCGCCGATAGCACGACCTGCGTGAACAAGCGGTCGTCGCTGTTTATGCGAGCATGCATCCGCTTGTCGTTGGACCGGCGTGTTTTGGAGCGTACCGAGCTAAACTGGATGATGTTCGATGTCATGTGGGCTCTCTCTTACTCTTGCGTCTTCTCACCGTCTCTAGGTTCAAGCACGAAGCCAGATTCGTGCCAACCTACTCTACTCTAAAGATTCCCTATAAAAAACAGGTTCTTATACGGTATACGTAATTAAATTATGATGAATTGAAAGTAGATGGTATGCCCCGTAGGGTCACCTTTCAGACCGGATAATGTGACCTATTTCATCACTTTCTCTATAATTCGCGCCGTGACCCCGAGCACATCTATGTTAGAGCGCCTGCAAACCGGATGGGCGTGTAACGATTCCCTGCTGTGCGTGGGTTTGGACCCGATTCGCGGTCGTCTTCCCGAGGTTTTTCGGCAAAGTCCCAGCGGCTTGAAAGACTTTTGTTGCGCCATCGTTGAGGCATGCGCCCCGTATGTCTGCGCCTTTAAGCCGCAAGCCGCGCACTTCGGCGCCGAAGGCGCCGAGGATCAGCTCGCCGAGGTGATCGCCTTCATACACCAGCGTTATCCGGACATTCCGGTCATTTTAGATGCCAAACGCGGGGACATCGGCGCTACGGCCGAGTTGTATGCCAAGGAAGCGTTTGAACGCTACCGGGCCGACATCGTCACGGTAAACCCCTATCTGGGGCCGGAGAGTCTGAACCCTTATCTGGGTTACCCAGGGCGCGGTGTCGCCGTGCTTTGCCGTACGAGCAACCCGGATAGCGGGTGGTTGCAAGGCTACCCGGAGGACGAGCCGGTCTATCTGCGGGTGGCGCGGGCGGCCGTCGATTGGAACACAAACGACAACGTCATGTTGGTGGCGGGTGCGACCTATCCAAGAGAGTTGGCCCGTATTCGCGAGGTCGTCGGACAGTTGCCGTTGTTGATTCCGGGCATCGGCGCGCAGGGCGGCGATTTACAAGCGGCGTTGTTGGCAGGGCTCGATCAAAAGGGTCGGGGGCTCGTCATCAATGCGTCCCGCTCGGTGCTCTACGCGGCCGATGACGAGCAGTTCGCCGATGCCGCAGAAACGGCAGCGAAAGACGCCCGGGATGCCATTCGCGCGCACGCTTGAGCGTCGTCGGGTCGCTATTCGACGAAATAGCACCAGACCGGGCAATGATCTGACGGTTTGTCGCCCCCGCGAACGTCATAGTCGATGCCGCATCGATCGATGCGATCAGACAATGACTGACTCGTGAGGATAAGATCGATTCTCAACCCCCGTTTGGGGTTGCGCTCGAATCCGCGGCTGCGGTAGTCGAACCAGCTGTATAGGCGCTTATCGTCCGCGAGGGTTTGGACATAGCTGTCGGTCAAGCCCCACTGCGTTAGTGTCCTAAGCCAGGCCCGTTCCTCAGGTAGAAAGCAGGTCTTGCCGGTCTTGAGCCAACGTTTCTGAATGTCCTCACCGATACCGATATCCGCGTCGTCGGGGGCCACGTTCATGTCCCCCGCGATGAGTACGTGCTCCCCTGGATCGCATGTCTCATCGAGATAGCGTTTGACGTCGGCATAGAACGTTCGTTTGGCGGGAAATTTGTCGGGGTGATCACGGCTTTCACCCTGGGGAAAATAGCCGTTGATGATCTTCACGCCCAGCCCGTCGACGTCGTAGACCCCCACGATGAATCGACGTTGCTGGTCCGCGGCGCGCCACGGCAGGCCTAGCTGGACCGAGCGAGGCGGCACGCGCGACAGAAGCGCCACGCCATAGTGGCCTTTTTGACCGTAGTAATCGATGTGCGGGTAACCGAGCACCTGCAGCGCCTCGAGTGGAAACTGATCGTCCGCTACTTTGGTTTCTTGCAAGGCGATGATGTCCGGGCGGTGCTTCTCGGTGATGGACTCGAGTTGGTGAAGGCGGGCGCGAATGCCGTTGGCGTTGAAAGAAACAAAGCGCATAGTGGTCCTTTGTCGAAACGGCTATTGTGTCTCAAATACGGGCGAAAAGTGATCCTTAGTAATTACTTGAGAAAACAGGCACAATCGATTGATAACAAAACTAAAAATAGCTAATAAAGATGCTTACATAATTTCCGTTCCGTAAGCTCTGTCGACTCCAATACAATGGACCGCAAGGCATGTCTTGAGCCGATCAACAGACGATCGGTCGTGTGGTCGCTTGGATACCTGCACACGGATTCGCAGTACCGGCATCGATAAAACGGCGCTTTGGTGTTTGCGAAGCGCAACGTTGAGGGGGACAGGTGACCCCGGAAGCGGTCATCCACCGCTATTTGCAAGTTGCGAACCGGTCCGACGTGGATCTGGAAGCGCTGGCGCGCCTGGTCGCAACCGACGCCGATCTGCTCGGGCGCTGGCTCGCGCTTCTAGAGTGCCCGGCGCACCCCACTGCCTTCCTGACCGCACTCAGAGAACTAGACCCATGGACGCTCAACAATCTTGCCCAGGCCCAGGCGTGGGCGGTGCTGCCGATAGCGGGTAGTGCGCGTCTCAGCCTCGATCAATGGCAAGCCGTCCTGAAAGCCGCGTGTCTCAGCGAGGTGTTGGCCGATCACGCTGACATCCCACGAGACGACGGCGTGCGCATGAAAGTGTTGCTCGCCATTTCTGGCGTCAACCTCCCTCACGACCCGGCCTTGACGGAGCTGATCGCCTTCCGCGGTATTCGCGCGGAGCTGCTGGAAGACGCCGACGCGTTGCAGAAGATTTTCAGCGTCGTCGATGTGTTTGAGCTGCACGATGCCGACCAGGCCGCTCGCACCGCGAACGAACTCCTGCGCGTGCCGCCCAAGGAGTTCGCCGACCTGGTAGACGAGGCAGCCGCTCGTTCGGTCCGATTGATGAATGAACTCGGTCTGATGGACGAGATGGACGCCGATTGGTCGGAACGATTGTGGGTGCAACAACAGGTGAGCATGCTTGCCAATCTCTTTACCGAGGGCCGCGACCAGGGGTCGCTCTATACCGCCCACTGTTTGATCACCCGTAGCCTGTTCGGATCGATTCCGTTCTGCTTTACGATCGATGCGGAAGCCCATTACCTGCTGCCCATGGATCGCAACGGCTTGCGTATCGCCCTGGCGTCGACAAGTAGCAGCATCGCGCATGCGGTGCGTGAAGGCTCGTCCGCGACCATTGCCGACGATCCGGATGTTGCCGTCGCGGATCGCCAGGTGCTGCGCCGTCTGCAAGTGGAGGACGCGCTGGTGGTGCCGTTGGTTGCGAATGACGTACCGCTAGGCGCATTGGTGTTCAAGATCAATGAGGATGTCGACAACGAATTCGGCATGTCGGTTTACGCCGATGAGCTTGCAAAATGGTTGGCCGTGAGTCGGCTGGAAGCGGACGATGCCAGCACGGCTTTGGACAGCTATCGCAGTATGGAGGAGAAACGCCTGAGCGAAATCGTCCACGAGGCCAACAATCCGTTGAGCATCGTTCACAACTACTTGCACATTCTGGAGCTGCGCCTGAAAAGCGAACCGAGCGTCGTCGAACAACTGCACATGGTTGCGCACGAGGTCAAGCGAGCTGCGGACATTTTTCAGAAGGTCAGGGAACTGCCCGAACTGGAAGCGGTGCGGCCAGCCGGTGAAGGGCGGCTGACCGAATTTGATCTGACGACAACGCTGCGCCGGAGCGTCGAGCTGCACCAAGGTTATGCGGAAGAGCGCTTTGTCACCTTGGTGAGCGAACTGATCTACGGAGAGCTGAGCATCACCTCGGATGAGAACAAGTTGCTACAGGTGCTCTCCAACCTGCTGCGCAACGCCCTCGAGGCCTGTCGGCACGGTGACCAGGTGACCGTGACCAACACGCTCGGCGTCTATCGGGAAGGACGCGAAGGCGTGGAAATTTCGGTGCGCGACACCGGTCCGGGCGTCCCCCGTGAGGTACTCGAGAAGCTCTTCGAACCCAAGCGTTCAACCAAAGGCCCAGATCACGCCGGACTGGGCCTGCACATCGTCGGGCGGCTGGTCGGCGAACTGCGCGGCGGCATTGATGTACGTACATCGGAGTCGACCGGCACCACGTTTACGCTCTTCTTGCCTATGTAGGGTTGTACAATGTGTGCTCTCAGGGCTGTTGCCAAGTCTAGGGGTCATCATGAGCGATAGAGACGCACACTTCGTCTGGTCTGATCCGTTTCTATTGGAAGACCAGCTCACCGAAGAAGAGCGCATGATTCGTGACAGCACCCAGGCTTACGCCCAAGAACGTTTGATGCCCCGAGTGCTGGAGGCTAACCGGCACGAAATCTTCGACCGGGAAATCATGAACGAGATGGGTAGTTTGGGATTACTCGGCGCAACCCTGCCGGAGAAATATGGTTGCTCGAACGTCAACTACGTGTCCTACGGTCTGATGGCACGCGAAGTCGAACGGGTAGATTCGGGTTATCGCTCGGCGATGAGCGTGCAATCTTCCCTGGTGATGCATCCGATCTATGCCTACGGTACCGAAGCACAGCGAGAAAAGTACCTGCCGAAGCTGGCTACCGGAGAATGGGTCGGCTGTTTCGGGCTGACCGAACCCGATTACGGTTCCGATCCGGGCGGCATGCTTACTCGAGCCGAAGCGGTTGACGGTGGCTATAAGTTGAATGGCACCAAGATGTGGATCACCAACTCACCCATCGCCGACCTTGCAGTCGTCTGGGGCAAGCTCGACGGCGTTATTCGCGGGTTTATCGTCGAGCGTGATTTCGACGGGTTCACCACACCAAAGATCGAAGGCAAGATGAGCCTGCGCGCATCCGTGACAGGCGAGATCATCCTGGACGACGTTTTCGTTCCCGAGGAGAACCTGCTGCCGAACGCCAAAGGCCTAGGCGGGCCCTTCGGTTGTCTGAACCGGGCGCGTTACGGTATCTCGTGGGGTGCCATGGGGGCTGCCGAGTTCTGCTGGCACGCCGCCCGCACGTATACCCTCGAACGCCACCAATTCGGCCGACCACTCGCTGCAAACCAGTTGATCCAGAAGAAGCTTGCGGACATGCAAACCGAGATCTGCCTTGGTCTGCAGGGGAGCCTGCGCATTGGTCGCCTGTTGGATGAGGGCCGCCTAGCGGTCGAAAACATCTCTCTGATGAAACGCAACAACTGCGGCAAGGCCCTGGATATTGCTCGCACCGCCCGCGATATGCACGGCGCCAATGGCATCTCCGATGAGTTCCATGTGATACGACATGTTATGAACTTGGAAACGGTGAATACCTACGAAGGAACCCACGATGTCCACGCGCTGATACTCGGACGGGCCCAAACGGGAATACAGGCGTTCTCCAACTAGGGTAAAACGTGCCGCGGTAATATCACCGCCATATCGCAAAATGGAAATATCGTGGATGTGGTTAGGAAATCGACCCCTTGCCATTGTGTCCAGTCGGCGGACTGCTATGGTGCTGCTCGAACAACGTCTGGAGATTTGCTTGGGGGCAAACATGATTAGAATCTTGATAGTGGATGACCATCGATTGTTTCGGTTGGGCCTCTCGAAAATGTTGCCGGAACGTAAAGGGCTGCAAATCGTTGGCGAGGCCGAGAATGGAGAGCAAGCCATACAGCTAGCCCGCGAGCTAAGGCCGAACATCGTATTGATGGACATACTGATGCCTGGCATCGGTGGGTTGGAGGCGACCGCGCGCATTCACCGCATGGATTCAGATATCAAAGTGATAGCGTTGACGGCCTGCGAGAGTAGTCCGTTTCCGATGCAGATGTTGCGCGCCGGTGCGACCGGCTACCTCACCAAGGGGGTCAGCGCCGAGGAGCTCTACACCGCCATTCGCCGGGTATTCGCCGGGCGACGGTATGTGTGTAGCGAGATCGCGCAAAAACTGGCGATCAACGCATTCGAACCCGAACGAGAAACGCCTTTCGACCAGCTCTCGGGTCGCGAAATGCAAATCATGATGATGGTGGTCAACTGCAACAAGGTGAGCGAGATTTCATCGAACCTGCATTTGTCGCCCAAAACCGTGAATAGCTATCGATACCGAATATTCGAGAAGCTCGACGTCTCGAGCGACGTTGAGCTTGTGCTGCTTGCCGTGCGACACGGCATGATGAATCCCGAGGTAGGACTTGCCGAAGCCGTCTAAGCACCTCGCCTGCGAGCGTTGTCCGCGGCTGGTCGCGTTGCGACACGTCATCGCCGAGTCACACCCGACGTATCACGCGGCGCCGGTTGCGGCGTGGGGCGCACGACGTGCACGCTTGCTCATAGTGGGTTTAGCACCCGGCATGCACGGTGCAAACAAAACCGGCAGACCGTTTACCGGGGACGCGAGCGGGCGATTTCTGTTCGAAGCGCTGCATCGGGCCGGGTTCGCGTCCACACCGACCGCCGAAAGTGCGGCATTGATTGGCTGCCGGATCACCAACGCCGTTAAGTGCTTGCCGCCGAACAACAAACCGATCGCGAGTGAACTGAAAGCTTGCCGCTCTTTCCTCGCCAATGAGATGATGGCCTTGACGCCGGCGAGTCCGCGACGCCCACGCTGTATCCTCGCACTCGGCAGGGTCGCCTACGAGAGCGTGGGCAAGGCGCTCGATATCCGCCTGCCGGTATTCGGGCACGCGGCAGAATACGCGGTAAACGAGAACCTGCATGTCATCGCGAGCTACCACCCAAGTCGGCAGAACGTGAATACGCGACGCCTCAACGCCGCCATGCTCGACGCTGTGCTGGGTCGGGCCCGTGACCTGCTGGATGGTGGCAAACTCGCGTTGCGACGCGCCTAACCCGTCTCTATAGTGCGGCCATGAGCGCCGCCGATATAGGCCCATTCGACGCCGAAACCTTCCTGAAAAACCTAAGCCGGAAACCTGGCGTGTATCGCATGCTCGATGTCGAGGGCAATGCGCTCTACGTCGACAAGGCGCGCAATCTAAAAAATCGCGTGACCAGCTATTTTCGGGCCTCGGGACTTGCCAGCAAGACCATGGCGCTGGTCGGCAAGATCGCCGACATTCAGATTACGGTGACCAATAGCGAAACCGAAGCGCTGCTATTGGAGCAAAGCCTCATAAAACAGGAACGCCCACCCTACAACGTCGTGTTTCGCGACGATAAGTCCTACCCCTATATCTACTTGACCGAACACAAAGACTTCCCCCGACTCGCCTTTCATCGCGGCACCAAACGCAAAACCGGACGCTACTTCGGCCCGTTTCCCTCTGCCCATGCGGTTCGCGAGAGCATCAATATCCTGCAGAAGCTCTTCCAAATTCGTCAATGCGACGATACGTTTTTCAAGAACCGCTCGCGGCCGTGCCTGCAATATCAGATTCAGCGTTGCAGCGGTCCCTGTGTCGATCTCATCGACGCGGACACCTACCACCAAGATGTCGAGCTCGCCGTGATGTTCCTCGAAGGCCGCAGCAGCCGGGTGCTCGAAATATTCAAAGACAACATGCAGTTGGCGTCCACCAACCTCGATTTCGAACGGGCGGCCAAGTACCGAGACCAGATCGCTCAACTACGTCGGGTGCAAGAGCAACAGTATGTGCATGCAGCCGAGGGCGACGTGGATGTGTTTGCGCTCGTGGAGGAGGGCAGCGTAGCGTGCGTTCAAGCACTCTTCATCCGAGCCGGGCGCATGTTGGGCCAACGCACCTGGTTTCCTCGCAACGAGCTTGGCTTGACCGAGGGAGAGCTGTTGAGCGCATTCTTGTCCCAGTACTACTTCGCGGGCACCGAGCGGGAGGTCCCCAAGTCGGTCATCATTTCGACCGCCATGGATGACGAGGGGTTGCTCGCTGCTGCGCTTGCCGAACGAGCGGGGCGCAAAGTGGCCGTTGCGTCTGCGGTACGTGGCCAGCGCGCTCGCTGGCAACAATTGGCAGCCGACAACGCCGCCTATAGCCTGACCGCTTACCTCGCCGACAAGCGTAACGTGTATGCACGGTTCGTCGGTTTGCAGGAAGCATTGGGATTGGAAGACGTACCCGATCGGCTGGAATGTTTTGACATCAGCCACACGATGGGCGAGGCGACCGTCGCGTCCTGCGTGGTCTTCGATATCAACGGCCCATTAAAATCAGACTACCGTCGGTTCAACATCGAAAACATTACCCCTGGGGACGACTACGGCGCCATGGAGCAAGCCTTGAGGCGACGCTACACGCGGTTGAAGCAGGGGGAGGGTCCCCTACCGAGCCTGCTCATCATCGACGGCGGGGTCGGTCAGTTGGGCAAAGCCAAATCGGTGTTGGCCGAACTTCAGGTCGAGGACGTGCCGATCTTGGGCATCGCCAAAGGACCTGGTCGCAAACCGGGGTTGGAGCGGTTCTTTTTGGAAACTACTGAGATCAACATCACCCCGCAAACGGATGCGTTTCACCTGTTGCAACACATCCGCGACGAAGCGCATCGCTTCGCCATTACAGGCCATCGCCAACGCCGGCAAAAACAACGGCGTCGCTCGGAACTCGACGACGTTCCCGGGGTCGGACCCAAGCGTCGCCGTGAGCTGTTGACGCACTTCGGCGGTATGCCCGCACTAAAAGGCGCAAGCGTCGAAGAGATCGCCAAAGTGCCCGGCATCAGCCGCAAGCTTGCCGCCGAGGTGTTCGGCGTGCTCCATGCCGAGTAGCGTGCCGTTACAATGGCCAACATGAACCTGCCCAATCTACTCACGCTTTCGCGCATCTTTTTGGTGCCGGTATTCGCACTGATCTACCTACTGCCAGGCGACGCTACCTACCTTTATGCTGGGTTGTTGTTCGGCTTGGCCGCCTTTACCGATTGGCTGGACGGATATCTAGCTCGGCGGCTCGACCAAACCACGCCATTCGGCGCGTTTCTGGACCCCGTTGCCGACAAGCTCATCGTGGTCACCGCGCTGGTGCTGCTCATCGCTCAACACGGCAACGTATGGCTAACGCTTCCCGGTATCGTGATTGTCAGCCGGGAAATATTCATCAGCGCCTTGCGTGAATGGATGGCGGAAATGAACCGGCGTGGGCTTGTTGCTGTCTCAACACTGGGTAAAGTGAAAACCACCCTGCAGATGGTTGCCATCGCCGTACTGCTTGCCAACCCGCCGGATTTGGAACGGTTTTGGGTTGTGGCGGGATATGTATTGCTCTACGTCGCGGCATTCATGACACTGTGGTCGATGTTGATATACCTGGTCGCGGCTTGGCCAACGCTGCGGGTTGGTCTTAAGCGAACAGAGTAGTGGGTTAGGCGAGTCGGGTTTGGCACGATGGTTTATGAACGGACTAGGGACGATGCAGAGTTTGACGCCTAAGCTTGCTTTGATCAGCATCGGAATGCTCGCACTTGCTCTTTCGGGCTGCGGCGGAGGTGGCGGCGGAGGCGGAGGCAGTCCCCCTCCACCACCCCCACCACCTCCACCACCGGCAAGTAGTTGGACACCCGGGGTGTTTCTGGACGCGAGCACCTTTGCCGCGCAGTGCGCGGCTCCGAGAAGCGGCATCGATCCTGCAACGGGGCTGCCTTTTCCGGACCAGCAGGGCGCGACGGTCGACGAAAATAACTTTCTGCGCTCTTACAGTGATGATACGTATCTGTGGTACGACGAAATTGTCGATCGGGATCCGGCGCTTTCCACGACCCCGGACTACTTCGAACTGCTAAAAACGGATGCGACAACGCCGTCTGGGCAACCGAAGGACAGGTTCCATTTCACGTTTCCCAGCGATGAGTGGTTCCAACTGTCACAGTCGGGCGTCTCGGCTGGTTATGGTGCGGAGTTCGTGCTTATTGCCTCTGCACCGCCACGCGAAGTCGTCGTGGCGTTCACCGAGCCGAGTTCACCTGCAACGGATCCTGCAGTCAATCTTGCGCGCGGCGCCGAGATACTGGTGGCCGATGGCGTCGACGTCATCAACTCGAATACCCAGGCGGACATCGATGTGTTGAACGCGGCGTTGTTCCCCTCGCAGGCCGGTGAAACACACACGTTCACGGTACGCGACCTCGGCGGGATGCCGCGCGACATCACGATGACGTCGGCCAACGTTGTCGCGATGCCGGTGCAAAACGTCGGCACGATCTCGACCGCAACGGGAGACGTCGGTTACCTGCTGTTCAACAGCCATCTCGCAACTGCCGAATCGGGTTTGATCGACGCCGTCAACCAACTGCAGGCCGCGGCTATTACCGATCTGATTATCGACCTGCGTTACAACGGTGGTGGATTTCTCGACATTGCGAGCGAATTTTCCTACATGATTGCGGGTGCCGGGCCAACGGCCGGGCAGGTCTTCGAGAACCTCCGCTTCAACGACAAACACCCGGCCACCAATCCGGTGACC
>JAPUIA010000084.1 GCA_027297435.1 Gammaproteobacteria bacterium
GCCAGCGCATCCGGCAATACCGTTTCTTCCAGATGAACTGCGAGTACGGGTCGGTGATGTTCGTCGAGCGCAAAGTTCACTTCTCTGGTGCAGTGTTCGGAGACAACCGAGTTGGGCGTTGTGAAGTACAGCAGTAGCGAACACTCACGAATTGCCTGGGCGAGTTCACGACGCCATACGGCGCCGGGGCTGATGCCTTCATCCCATGCCACGTTAAATCCCTGATCCTGCAACCAACGGATCTGGGGATACACCAGATCTGAATCTTCATGGGAATAGGTGACGAATATGTACGGTTCGTCGCCACTGTACGCAGGTAATGGTCGATCAGCCATCAAACCCCCCGGACTGAGCGCCTGAGTCTACATAGAGATGGGCCCCAGTGCATCGCGGCTACGACCCATTGAGCTTAACCATTTATCCTCGAAACTAATTTAAACATCCGCAAATGAGAACACGGGCGAATCCTATTGCGTCTGCAATGGGTCCTGAGCAGAAATAGCGTTGTGCATCGCACCAGTCCGCTTTCGGAACTTCTCAATCAACCGGTAGTAGCTAAACGAATACCCCCGAAGCGAAAGTTAGTTTCGTCGAGCTGGGAGATAATTTCCGCGGGATATATCTATACCCCCCCTGCGTTGCGGGGGGGCCCATGCCCTGTAAGTCGGCCGTTGCATATTGCAAGGTTTTAACGGGTTTCCCGGTAAAACCTTGCAATTGCCGCGCTGGTGATTCGACGAGACGTATAGATACCTCCTATGGTCGAACCCTTATATCAGAGCGGACTAAATAGCCGGAGCGGGGGCGTAAAAAACCGCGGAGCGTGTTGCTAACGCGCTCCCAATTGGTGTCATACTTTGGGGATGAGCCGTCCCCTTGTCCGCGAACTGCTGCGCTCGAATCTTCCGGCCCGTTGCCTGATTACCGAACCAGCCGCGCTCAAACCCTATGAGACGGATGGCCTAACGGCCATTCGTGAGGTTCCGTGGTTGGTCGCGTTGCCGGAGACCGAGGTACAACTCAAAGCGGTGATGCGCATCTGCGCGCAACACGCGGTACCGATCGTACCGCGGGGCGCTGGAACGGGACTGTCGGGTGGTGCACGGCCCGTGCGGGATGGGATCGTGCTCGGCTTATCCAAGCTCGATAAGATTCTCGAGATCGACTTGGACAACTGCGTAGCGCGAGTACAGCCGGGCGTGCGCAACCTTGCCATCTCCGAAGCCGTCGCCGAACATGGGTTGTACTACGCACCAGACCCATCGTCCCAAATCGCCTGCAGCATCGGCGGCAACGTTGCCGAAAACGCAGGCGGCGTACATTGTCTAAAGTACGGTTTGACGGTACACAACGTTCTAGGTTTGAAGGTCGTGACGATGCGCGGCGACACGTTGACCATCGGCGGTAAAGGCCTCGACTACCCGGGTTACGACTTGTTAGCCCTGATGTGTGGCTCAGAAGGCATGTTGGGTGTCGTTACCGAAGTCACGGTCAAGTTGCTCCCCGAGCCCCCGGCTAAAGTAGTGATGCTCGCCGCCTATCGTTCACTCAAAGAGGCTGCTGATGCGGTAACCGATATTTTTCGTCAGGGAGTCGTGCCGGCGGGTTTGGAGATGATGGACAAGCTTGCCATTCAGGCGGCGGAGGATTTTGTACATGCGGGATATCCGCGCGCAGCGGCGGCAATACTGCTGTGCGAACTCGACGGCAACGCCGCGGAGATCGCCGATCTGGAGAACCTCGTGGTGCGCATACTGGAAGATGCGGGCGCGTTTGAGATTCAACGGGCGCACGATGCGGACGCCCAAGCCCGATTGTGGCAAGGCCGCAAGGCCGCATTTCCCGCGATGGGGCGCATGGCGCCCGACTACTATTGTATGGACGGCACCATACCGCGTCGGCAACTAAGCCAAGTACTGCATGCGATTGCCGAACTGTCGGAATCCTTCGGGCTGCTCGTAGCCAATGTGTTTCATGCCGGTGACGGCAATTTACACCCACTGATTCTCTACGACGCCAACGTGCCGGGCGAACTCGACAAGGCCGAGGACATGGGTGGCAAGATACTGGAGCTATGCGTCGCGGCGGGCGGCTCGGTTACAGGAGAGCATGGCGTTGGCGTCGAGAAGCTCGACCAGATGTGCGTTCAGTTCAATGCTGCCGAACTTCGCCAGTTCGAACGTGTCAAGGAAGCGTTCGACCCGGAACGTTTGCTAAACCCCGGTAAAGCCATACCAACGTTGACCCGTTGTTCCGAACTCGGGGGCATGCATGTACACGGTGGGAAGCTGCCGTTTCCGAAGATGGAACGATTCTAGTGCCGGAAAGAGACGATTCGGTGCGGCTGACGCAGGTCATTGGTGAAGCGTCGTCATCAAGGCAGCGGCTGTCGATTGTCGGTTCGGGTAGCAAGCCCTGGCTGAGCGCGCCGATCGAAGGGCAGCTGCTATCGGTTGCGGAGCACACGGGCATCATCGAGTACCGTCCGGAAGAGTTGGTCATTACGGCGAGAAGTGGTACGCCGCTCAGGGAAATCAATCAGCTACTTGCTCAGCATCGACAACGGCTCCCGTTCGAACCCCCGTGCTTTCGGGGCCTGGGGACGCTTGGCGGCGCGGTCGCCGCCGGCATCGCCGGGCCGGCACGTCCGTGGTGCGGGTCTGTGCGCGATGCGGTACTTGGCGTAGAGATGGTCAACGGCCTCGGTGAGCGTCTGACGTTCGGCGGTCAGGTGATGAAGAACGTTGCGGGCTACGACCTGTCGCGTCTGCAGGTGGGTGCAATGGGAACGTTGGGTCTATTGTTGAGCGTTAGTGTGAGGGTGAGTCCCGAGCCGCAAGTAGAACGCACTCAGGTGCTAGAACTGTCGGCCGACGATGCGGTAGGGACGATGCGTCGTTGGGCCCGCGTGTCGTTGCCGATTACGGCGACCTGTTATATCGATGGGCTTTTGCACGTTCGTCTCTCCGGTGCCGAATCTTCGGTATTGTCGGGTGCAGACGGCGTGGGCGGGAAGGTGTGGGACGATCCGCTATTTTGGGCCACCGTCCGGGATCGTGAGCTAGCGCTTTTCAAGACGGTCGATCCGTTGTGGCGCATCAGCTGTCCGCCGGCCGCTTTATTGCCGGCTACGGACGTGGCCCTGGAGTGGGGCGGGGCGCAGCGCTGGTGGCGCACGTCCATGCCGGAGGACGAGGTATTGGCCTACGCGGAGAGTGTGGCAGGCGTTGCCCAGCGGGCCTGGTCGTCGCCGGTTTTTACGACGCCTCATATGCACCGACTAAAGCAAGCTTTTGACCCGCACGATGTATTGAACTCTGGACTCGTCCATGCAGACGCGGCTGCCTGAAACCTTACTGGCAACCCCTGAAGGCAAACGCGCCGATGACATCCTGCGCAGCTGCGTGCACTGTGGGTTCTGCAACGCGACCTGCCCAACCTATCAAGTGCTCGGCGATGAACTCGACGGCCCGCGTGGACGGATCTACCTGATAAAAGAATTGCTCGAGACGGACGATCGACAACAGGCGAAGATTGCGCAGACTCACTTAGATCGTTGTTTGACCTGCCGGGCTTGCGAGACGACGTGCCCGTCGGGGGTTCAATACGGTGAGCTGTTGGAGATCGGCCGGTCGGTACTGAAGTCACGAACCACACGCGGTTGGCGCGACGCTCTCTCGAGGCGATGGCTTACGCGCGTCCTACCCTACCCACAGAAGTTCGCGCGCTGGGCCGCCGCTGGTCGTTTGGTCAAGTGGTTGCTGCCGAGACAAATTGCCGGTCAGCTACCCCGCAAAGTCGAGCATCGCGACCGGACGCCTGTGGCTGGTGGCCCGTACACGAGGAAAATTTTGCTGCTACAAGGCTGCGTGCAGCGCCTTGCCACACCTGCCGTGAACGCGGCAGTAGCGCAGCTGTGTAACGCTAACGAGGTCGAGACGATGACCGTCGATGGCGAAGGATGTTGTGGCGGTTTGCATCTACATCTCGGTGAGGATGTAGAGGCGCTCGACGCGATGCGCCGCAATCTCGATGCGCTGCAACCGATACTCGACGAGGTTGAATACGTCGTTTCCACCGCCAGCGGATGTGGCGTAACGCTCAAGGACTATGGCCGCCTTCTGGCTCATGATCCAAAATATAGTGCGTTGGCGGCTGAGTTCGCGGGTAAAACTATTGACATCGCCGAACTGGTGGGTGGCTTCAATGTTGCGCGTAAACAGAACTTTCAGCGGATCGCATGGCATGCGCCGTGTACTTTGCAGCACGGACAGAAGCTAACCGGACCCGTCGAGCAGATACTCGAGCGAGCCGGCTACGAACTGGTTGCAGTCAACGATGGACATCTGTGTTGTGGATCCGCAGGGACCTATTCGGTGTTGCAGCCTGATCTAGCCGACCAGCTTAGGACTAACAAGCTTGCCAACCTAACAGCGTGCGACCCAGATGTGATCGTGACAGCCAATGTTGGTTGTCAGACCCATTTGCAGGCCGAGACCGACCTGCCGGTATTGCATTGGGCGCAGTTGTTAGTCAGCGCAGATGCCTAAACTAGCTGAAAGGTTGACGTCTGACCGGTTGATTTTACGCCTGCCGACAACGGACGATGCTCCGGAATTGCATGATGCCGTTGCAGCCTCTCACCCGGAACTCAGTCGCTGGATGGAATGGGCTGCGGGAGACGAGCCGCAAAGCCTTGAAGAAACCCGGTCGTTCTGTAAAGAGGCACATCGCAAATGGCAAGAATGTATCGAATATCCTGTTTTGATTACGCTTTCGACCACCGGAGAAATCGTTGGTGCCAGCGGATTTGTCGCGATCGACTGGGACGTTCCGATGTTCGAGATCGGTTATTGGGTGCGCACCGATTGTGTTGGACGCGGCTATGGCAGCGAGGCGGCCCGACGCCTCGCGTGCTACGCGTTTGAAGAACTTGATGCCGTCCGGGTCGAACTTCGGATGGATACGCTGAACACGCGTAGCTGGTCGATTGCAGAACGTTTGGGGTTCGAGTGGGAAGCTACGCTCAAAAAGATTGCGCGCGTCAACAATGGCGAACTTCGCGACACGCGGGTCTACGCCATGTTCTCTATCGCCGACTTAAAGGCACCTCGATGACCTCTCGCGGCCTCGCCGTCGACTCTCCGCGTTGTTAGCAAGGCGAACCCGCGCGGACAGTGTCTGGTATACGGCATGCAGGTCCAACACCGCTACGCCTGCATGCAGACGCGGGCCCAGAGCCACGGCCGCCTTGGAAATCAATCTACTTCACCCCAAAGCAGACATAGGATTGTGCACTGCAACAGGCGCTTTTACCCTTTGCGGTCATTATCAGATTCATTGGCGTTCTCACTTACAGATGTTTTCTAAAGTAGTTTCGAGTGAAGATGGTTCATCAGTCCGCAGGACCACGCAGCCCATTAGGGTCGTTCGCGATGTGGTCGAGGGTTACGCGTCCGGAATGGCCCCCAATTTCGCGAGCCTGATCTTGTGGATCCGAATGCAGTCTTAATCCGACCTAACTTTCTTACAACATCTTCCCCCTGTTTGACATTCGGTTGACAATCTGATGTTCGCGACCGGGGACAATGCCAGCTATGGCCGTGAGGAAGTTGCAGAGCGCGGTAGGTCCACCTTGGTGGCGCCTGGCCCGACAATCCCGCTTGGGGTTGGGGTTGGTCTTTGCTTTCCTGCTACCCACGTTGGCCCTGTCGTATCTGGGCATTCAGTCTGTGCGGAACGAGGCTGTTGCCCGGCGCCAGTTGCTCGAAGACACCCACAGAAGCATCCGCGAAGTAGTGGGATCCGGGATCGACGCCAGGATTGCAGAAACGGATCGGGTGCTGATCCGTGAGTTAACCGTCGGCCAGCCGGACCGCGCAACACTGGTTACGCGCATGCAGGAGGCCGAAACCACGCAGCCACGGTTGCGACCGCTTTTGCTACTCGACCACGGCGGAGGGGTCTTGTACCCACCGAGGGGCAGGAAGGTATCCGCGACCGAACATCGCCCGGTGCCGCCACGATCCGAGTTCGACACGCTGTTGTCCGCTGCCGAGGGCGTCGAGCTCTTGACCAAACGCCCTGGACGCGCTGCCAAGCTGTACGCCGAGGCCGTCACCGAGGCGACGACAGAAGGTGAACGAGTACTGGCACTCATCGCCAAGGCCCGTAGTGAACTCAAAGCCAACCAGCCTCGGATGGCGCTCGACACCTATGAAACACTGATCTCGATCGCCTCCACACTGGATGCCGACCAGGCGAGACGAGTTCTGATCGCGCATTACCAGATCATCGCCTGCTACGAGGCGATGGCCGATACCGCAGGTACGGCGCAGGCAACGATCGATCTCTTTCGCACACTAATTAAGCTGCGGTTCATCGTGGATGAAGATCACCACGCGTTTTACCGTCGCAAGCTTGATGAGATCCTCAAAGGCCAAAGCTTTGATGATGCCTCGAGTTCGGAGCTCGCGAATTTACGAAAGCAAGAACAAGGACAGAACGACATCGCGCGGGTGCTGGACTCACTGACGCGCGTCGCCGCACAGCTGGCAACGGCCTTCTTGGCACAAGCCGCGGGCGATGCTCGCTACTTCGCCACACCCAATCGGGAGCTCGGCGTCCTCTCCCTGGCCGTCGTCACGGGACCCAACCAGAGCATGCGCGACAAAGAGCTGGTGTTCGTTCGTCGCTGGCACCAGGCGGACATCGCGCTGCTCTTCGAAGACGTCCTGTCCGAAAGAGGGCCCTGGGTCGACGTCGGTGTCGTGTTGCTGGACCCAGATGGTCGAACCGTGGTTGGCTCAAGCGAAGAGCCTCCAGTCGATGGTTTCCGAAAGATCACCGCTCTCACCAATCTACCCGGCTGGCAGGTCGCGACATTTCCTCTCGGTGGTTCGTTCGAAGCCACCGCGGCCAGCGAGGTTCGCCGCTACGGCCTCTTCCTTCTGCTGGTCCTCGGCACCGTGGTCGCGGGCCTCGCGCTCGCCGCTCGCAGCATCGCCAAAGAGCTCGCGTTGTCTCGGCTGCGGGCCGAGTTCGTATCGAGCGTGTCGCATGAGCTCAGGACGCCGCTCGCGGTGATCCGCATGTTCGCCGAGAATCTGCGCGCAGGATGGGTGAGTGAGGACAAAAAGGCAGAGTATTACGAGGTGATTGATCGCGAGAGTGAGCGTCTCACGGGCCTCATCGACAACGTGCTGAACCTATCTAAGATCGAGTCCGGAACCCAACAGTACAAGTTGGTTACCACGGATTTGCGGGCGTTGCTTCAAGAAATTCTGACGCGGTACCGGTCTCATCTGAAGGCCGCAGAGGTCGAGCTGACGGAGGAGCTGCCGGAACACCCAGTCCTCGCCGCCGCCGATCCGGAAGCCATCGATCAAGTGCTGATCAACCTGCTGTCGAACGCGACGAAGTACATCGGGGACGCGGAGCGCAGGGTGACGGTATCCCTATCGACGGACACCGACCACGTCCAGATCCGCGTTGCTGACACCGGCATCGGGATGAGCCCCGAGCAGATAACGCACATCTTCGACCAGTACTATCGCGCCGACGTACAAGAGGTGCGGGCGGTGCCAGGAAGCGGCATCGGCCTCACACTAGTCAGACATATCATTCAGGCGCACGGCGGCGAGATCCGCGTGGAGAGTGTTCCGCAGGCTGGCAGCACCTTCACGATCATCCTGCCAGTGATTGAACTGGAGGCATCCTCGTGAGCCGGGTCCTGATCATTGAGGACGAACGCGACATCGTAACGGGGTTGCGTGACGCGTTTGAGCACCATGGATTCGAGGTGCGTTCGGCACACGATGGGGACCAGGGACTGAGACTGGCCCTGACCGGCGAGGCGGACGTGATCATCCTCGACCTGATGCTTCCGAAGCGGGACGGTATCGAGGTCTGCCGCGAGCTGCGGGAACGAAACGTGCAAACGCCAATCATCATGGTCACGGCTCGGGGCGAAGAGGCGGACCGCGTGACCGGGCTCGAGATCGGCGCGGACGATTATATGACCAAGCCATTCAGCACCCGCGAGTTGATTGCGCGGATCGATGCCATCCTAAGGCGAACGACTCGGGAGGATACCCAGCTCGAGCAAGTACGGATTGGAGATGCCACGGTCGACTTCACGAAGTACGTAATCATCCATGGCTCTGAGAGACATTCCCTCACTGACCGAGAGATGCACGTACTCCGCTTCTTCCTCGACCATCCTCATGAGGTGATCAGCAGGAATCGCTTGTTAACCGAAGTCTGGGGCTATGACGCCTATCCATCCACCCGCACGATCGACACGTTCGTTTACCGATTACGGCAGATGATCGAGCGGGACGCGGAGCGACCAGAACATCTACTGACGGTGCGCGGTGTTGGCTACAAGCTCGTTCCCTAGCAACCGGAGAGGCTCGCATGAGCGGATGTTCTTTGACACAACTTTGACATGGCGTTGACACGTCACATCGCGCACTGCGGCATTCTTCGAGTCAACGTTCAGGGAGGCTCACATGACAATCACACTAACGCTGGCTCGCACGAGCATCAGGTCCACAGTTTTTCTGCTCGTCTTGATGGCCACCACTGCGTGGACCGAACCTTCCATTATTGAAGCCAACCCGAACACCGATGCCCGACAGCTTTTACAGGAGGCGATGCATCAGGATGAGGCGCTGGGCAATGCTACGGCCGCACTCGACCTGTACGCGCGGGTTATCTCGGCGGCGACATCTGAGGAGCGTGGGGTGGCTGCCACGGCGCAGCTCCGACTGGGGCTGCTCTATGAGCGGTTGCAGCGGGATGCAGAGGCCCAGCAGGCTTTTATAGCCGTCGTCACCGACTACGCCAATGAGCACGACATCGTTCAGCAGGCGCAAGCCAGAATTACCAGGACGGCTTCGAATCGTGACGAGTCGGGCATCGCCGCGCGGCGCGTGTGGGACGGTCCGGGAGTCGATCTCGAAGGTGCGCCATCG
>JAPUIA010000085.1 GCA_027297435.1 Gammaproteobacteria bacterium
AAAACTTCACTACTACGATAGACACAGACTCCCGGAAGACGTGGAGAGAGAACTTGGGGTGAGGGTGCATGACAGCGTCGAGTCCATGGTTGAGGTCTGTGACGTTGTGACGATCAATTGCCCACTTCATCCCGAGACGGAACATCTGTTTGACGAGGAGATGATCAACAGGATGAAGCGTGGCGCTTACCTTGTGAATACGGCGCGTGGGAAAATTTGCGATCGCAATGCGATTGCGAGGGCACTCGAGAGTGGTCAACTAGCGGGTTACGCAGGGGACGTCTGGTTTCCCCAGCCCGCACCAAGGGACCATCCGTGGAGGACGATGCCAAATCATGGAATGACACCGCATACATCTGGAACCTCGCTTTCAGCGCAAGCTCGTTATGCAGCAGGGGTTCGGGAGATTTTGGAATGTTGGTTCGATGACAGACCCATACGAGACGAGTATCTGATCGTGGAAGGAGGAAAGCTGGCGGGAACTGGCGCTCATTCTTATAGTGAGGGCGACGCAACCGGCGGATCTGAAGAAGCGGCCAAATTCAAGGAACGTACCGAGCGATGAGGCTAGTTCGAATTGGAAGCCGATTGTCTCAAACGATTTTCGAGCGTCATCGCACCTAACACTTCAGGGAGCGGTTTCTTCCTCAAACATCTTGTCGCCGCGGTGCAGCCTCTGTGCAATGTCGGCCGTTTGCTGACCCGCACGCCGTGTCGGACAGTGCGCAGCGAGGTTGCGCGCGACGCCGACCAGAATGGTCTCGCGCTCGGGTCCTTCGCCCCAAGCGTTGCACTGGTTCACGCCGGCTTCCAACACCTGCAGGCTGTGAAAGTCCAAGTCTTCGCGCACCGTTGCAAAGGTCAGTGTGTCGATGAGCTCGGGCAGAGCGAAGCCGAGCGCGACATAACGCGAGACGATGTCCGCCGCGCGTTCGATGTTGGCGCGCTGATCGAGCTCGCGAAGCAGAGCCGCTCTCAATTCGGTGTCGTTGGCGTCGAGTTCGTCGCGCGTGTTGCGTTCGCTCGGCAACCGCGCTGCGGGAACGTTTAGATAGCGGTCCATGTAGACCGACATCGCGCCGTGGAAGATGCCCCGCACCACGTCGGGGGTCGGCGAGCGTGTAACCGCCTGGAAGACGCCGTTGGTGTAGATGAACGTGTGCTGCGGATTGAACCAGTCGGTGACCTCATTGGATGTGGCGAAACGCGCCAGCCGCAGAGCGGCGGCGTAGGACACTTGACGGGCGACCAAGTGCGGCGGTGCACCGTCGTCCAGTGCCTGTTCCAGCGCCTGCATGCTCGCAAGGGGATCGTCACCGAGAATGGCTTGGGTAAACGCATCATCAGCCCGCCATTCGGCATCGGCGTTTTTTGCCAGCACGTTGGGCAGGCGTTTCTCCAGCGCCCGCAACGGTTCGACCAGTTCGATGGGGTGGTGCCAGTTGGTGCTCTCTTCCTGGCCGCGGGCGCCGGTCATGCCGGGCATCAACAGCGCGACGAGGGCTGGCGCTCGTTCGGCGCCCAACAACTCGATCAGCTCGAAGACTTTGTTGCAATCTTCCAATTGGTGACCGCCGTTGGCGTACAGGCGTTCCGTTGCGCCCATGAACACCAGGTCGGCAATCTCGTTGGGTGGCAGCAGCCCAAGTGCGGTCAGCACGGTGCGCTCGGCACCGTCGCGGTGGCGCGTCTGCACCCATTGACGCAACCAGGTCTTCAACGTCTGCAAGTCGTGGCCGTTGTCCGAAAGAGGATCACGCTGGCGCCTGGGCGTCGACGTGCTCGTTTCCTCGGCGATCTTGCGGATTGCGTAGTAGAGACCTTGGTAGGCGGTGTCGCGGCTCAAGTTGGGATAGAGCCGGGCGACGCATGCCAAGCGAATCATCCCTTCGCTCACCTGCGTCAGGTTGGTGGTGGCGAAGTCGACGACCGCTTGCAGAAGGCTCGACAACGATGCGCCGCGCTCGAGCAGCGCTAGAATACTCTTGGCTTGCACCAAGCCGACGTTCTGTTCGATCCCGCGGAGCAACCTGGCGCGATGGTGGGATTCGTCCGGCACGTAGTCGGGCTCTGGGGAGACGAATATGTCGCCGTTTTCTTCCCAGCACGTGTAGCGCGGCACATCGTCAGCCCAAAGATCGAAGGTGCAGCCGGAACTCAGGTCAAATCGCGCTTGGTGCCAATGGCATGTGAGCATGCCGTCGCGCACGGTACCGCGGTTGAGCGGAAAACCCATGTGCGGGCAGTTGTTCTCGACCGCGTAGACGGCGTCGCCGTCGGCGAATACGGCAATGCGCCGGTGCCGGCCCCGCACCACCAGGACGCGCTTTTCCTGGAGTTCGGTCTTGGAGGCGACCCGGATCGCTGTCCCTTCGGTTGGCTGTGCCATGTTCCTGTCCTAAAAATAAAGAAACAATTTAGTTTCTTTATTGCTTGAACACCAATATCTTTTGTCTATTTCACGGCACCCCGAAGTAACCAATCGACATATAGATTATTCGATATCGAGTCGCGTATTTAGGCGGGTTTCCTGATCGCCCTGCGGGCCTTTCTTCTACGACGGGTTGAGCTCGATGGCGCTTTGGCTTCATGGACGAGAATCGGAATCGCGTCCCACGTTCGACCGGTTTGAAAGCAATAGTCTAGGCACTCTGCGAGCAACTCCAATTCCTCTCTGCTGAGATTCGGGAGCTTCTTCGAGATTCGTTTAAGGCTTCTTGCAACCGCATCCACCGCCGAGATCCACCCTGTCGGCGACGCTCATCGTGAACACGTGCGTGCGCGCGTGCGTACTCATTACTCGTCCCCCCTCGTAAGAAGTACGTGGTTCAGTCTAGCGGCGCGCACCAAAAGAATTGTCCTGAATATGTAACTCGGCACGTATGGATTCAGGGATTTAAAGCGGTTCTTTAAAGTGTCAGCCGTTCGAGCTTCGCGTTTCCCGATAGCCCTGAGTTCGAAGCATCTCGTGCTCGGCAATGAAGTTCAGAAACTCTGAACTAGGCAAAGGCGGCGAGACGAAATAACCTTGAATGAACTGGCAGCCGACTTTCTTCAACACTGCGAACTGCTCGCCCGTCTCGACGCCTTCGGCGACGACCTCTTTTTTGAGCACCTGTGCAATATCGATGACGTGATGCACGAGATCGAGGGCGTCACGGGAACTTTCGACGTCCTTGATGAACGAACGATCGATCTTGAGCACGTCGATGGGTAGCTGTCGCAACATGTTGAGCGAAGAGTAGCCGGTGCCGAAATCGTCGAGTGCGATCACGACGCCTTGGTCACGGATGATTGCCAGCTCGCGTTTGACCGACGTTGGATCGTTGACAAATATCGATTCGGTGAACTCGAGTTCCAGGTTGTTCGGGCTTACGTCGTGGCGAGCACACGTCTCCAAGAATCGTTTGCCGAATTCAGCTTTTGAAAGTTGTTTGGGAGATGCGTTGATTGCGATTCGGTAGTCGCGCATACCACGGCTAATGAGACGGCGTAGCGTCTTGCTGACTTCCGACATACAGACGTCTAGAAACTCATGGATAATGCCGGTGTCTTCGGCAACCGACACGAAGCGTGCAGGGGGCACGGAACCGAGTTCCTCGTCGTCCCACCGCATCAATCCTTCTGCGCTGGGCAGACGGCCAGTCTTGAGATCCATTATCGGTTGGAAGTGCAACTTGAGGCGCTTGTCCTTCACGGCGTTGCGAAGGCGACTTTCGACGACTACTCGGGCGTGTGCTGCCTCGTTGAGGGCCTTGTCATAGAACGATGCGCTGCCGCCGGCCACCTCCTTTGCACGATACATTGCGGCGTCTGCCAGCATGAGCAGTTCGTCCGGTGCGTCAGCGTCGTCTGGAAATATTGCGGCACCGATCGACACGTTGACGACGTGCTCAATGTGGTCCACGACGATGGGTTTGCGGATCGCCTGAATGATGCGGTCACAAATGCTAACCAACTCGGCTTGATCCGCGTATTGTGAAACCAGCACGCCGAACTCGTCGCCGCCAAACCGGGCGACCGTATCTTCGTCGCGCAAACATCCGCGGAGACGATGTGCCACCATGACGAGAAGCCGGTCTCCGGCTTTGTGACCCTCTGTGTCGTTGACCTGTTTGAAGCGGTCCAGATCCATGAACAACAACGCGCCGGTCGTCTGGCGGCGCTTGGCCTGTGCCAACGCATAACTTAGGCGGTCTTCGAATGCCGGACGGTTGATGAGCCCCGTTAGGCGGTCGAAGTGCGCTTGGCGAAACAGATCTTCGCTGCGCCAGCCATTGGTCACGGCCACTGCCATCTTGTCGACAAGATCTACCGTTGCATAATCGGTCGAATTCAAAGCCGACTCGCCGTTAACCAACAGAAAGCCGCAGGTTTGGTCATCGATAAATAACGGGAAACAGTCGATGGGTTTTTCGATGCGGCACGCTTTCCTGCATCTTGCCTCCATAGCGTCGACGTCGTGCCAGACGTCGACGGGGGCAAAATCGGAAACCTTGAGGCGTTCCTTCGTAACCTTGTCGTTCTCGTAGCGGTGTACGAATGCAATAGGAGACGGGCGCTGGCGCCAAAGAAACAGCTCGATTCCCTGGTACCCCTCTGCGCGAGCGACTTCCAGCGCGCGGCTGATGATTTCGTCGAGGTCCGTAGAGGCCAAGATCATGCGATCGATGTCGGCTAATCGATTGAGGCGTTGAAACGACGTTTCTAGAGTGCGCGACATTTCGTTGAAAGCGGCGGCTAGCGACTCGAACTCGTCGCCGCTGGCGACTTCCACTTCGGCACCATATTCGCCTTTGGCAATTGCTGCGGTGGCGATCTCGAGCTGATGTAAGGGTTCCAAGCGTCGCCCGAGAAACCGATAGGCGATTCCGCACACGGTCAAACTGATGAGCAAAGCCAAGACTGGATAGAGTTGTATGATCAAGGAAAGCGATTGCAGTACCTGTTGTTCGGTCGACATCGTGCGCACCGACAGGCTGAACGACGGCGCGAAGTTGCCCTCGAGAAACAACTCCCAATCCTGCGCGAGCGATTCTGCGTCGTCGATCGGTGTGCCTCCGCATCTATGGGTAGCACCGTCGATGATGACACAGCGGTAGGCGGTGGTGTCGTCTATGTCCCACAACCAGTCGTCCATAGCGATCAGTTTTTCGGCGCCCACAATGACCACGTCCCTATCGAGGTCGATGGCAAGCTCGGGGTGGTCGGTCAGTTCCGGGTGTCGTGCGTCGACGCCGGCGTACGTCTGCAGCCTTTCGAGAAGCGTGAGCGCGTAGGTCTTACTGTCCTCGCGTAGGCTAGCATAAGCCCGTTCCAGGGATGCGTTGACGGTCGACGTATGCGCGATGTAGCCGAACACGATCATCGGCACCAGCGTCGATAGCGCGAGGGTCGTTAGTATGCGGCTCTTGACCTGTTGCCGGGGTCTCGCCACTAGAAATCCTCGGCTACGCCGAAGAACGAACCGTTGCCGGCTCTGACGATGTCGTCACGACTCCTCGGCGCGGTCAACGGGGCTACTGATAGTCCATCCGGACCGACGCTGTAGAGGTCGAAGTCCGAGTTTATCGGGTTGAGGTTCCTGTCCTTTCTGACCTGTCCTTGCACGTTGCCGCCGCCGTCGATTCGAAGGTAGGCGTACGGTCGTCCCCAGGGATCGAGCAGACCGTTGAGGCCGATATCCGCTAACGCGTCTGGAAAGTTGAAGTTTTGCATAGAGAACCTTTCAATCGTCATGTCGATCCGCATGAGATCGGCGGCCGCTTGTGACCGCTCTGCGCGGTCAGCGTATGCACCGTAGAAGGGCAAGGCGACCGCACTCGCAATGACGACGATCGCGATTGCGATCAAGAGTTCAACTGTTGTGAATCCGCGCAAAGGCGTGCCCGCTGGCGTTCTAGACAGTTTAGCTAGTGTAGGGACCGGCGAACCGAGGTACGTACTCGGGTTGTAAAATAGAGAAGCCTAGCGCTTGAGAGTGTGACGCGGATCACAGGTACTGCCTGCGGAAACGGCGGTTCAGTGGAGCCGCGTTTTCGGTAGGTATTTACTGCCATCGAAACGATTGAAATATTCACCGAGATAAGGATGATCGATTTGCTCGAAAATCTCACTTGCC
>JAPUIA010000086.1 GCA_027297435.1 Gammaproteobacteria bacterium
CCGCGCCATTCAGTTCCACGGTGGGTTCGGTTTTACCTACGAATGCGACGCCCAGCTGTATCTGCGCCGCGCGCTCTGGTCACAGTATGCGTTCGGCGACGCGGCCCATCACCGCAAACACCTGGCCGAGTTACTGCTCTAGGGTTGAACGCAAAAGAATCGCGGCTAAAGCCGCTCCTACCCGGTCAAGCAGAGGCTGCAAACTCGGTCTTCGGGTCGCCCGCAATGCGAGCGTGATACATGATTCTCGGCTCGCTCATGTCCCAGGGGCGGCCTTGATGCATCAAGCAGCGGTTGTCCCACACCACCGCCTCACCCGGTGACCAAGCGTGATGGTAGATGCGCGGCGGCTGGCACGTGATGTCGACCAACTGCTGTAACAATCGCTCAGATTCGTCGGGATCCATACCGGGAATACCGTATGCATGGCGTCCGATCGTCATCGCGGTCCGACCGGTCTCGGGGTGCACCTTGACCAGCGGCCTGAGCGGCGGACCCTTATCGTGGAAACCATAACCGTTGTAGCCGCCGTCCTGGTTCTTGTTTGGCAGGTGTCCGAGCTTTGCCTGGCTGTAATACAACGAATGGTAGGCGGACAAATCGGCAATGCGGTGCTTGAGGTCCTCATCGAGTGCATCGTAGCCCGCGCGCGTCTCGGCCCCTCCCGTCTCACCGCCGGCCGACGGAACCACATGGGCCGTGAACACTGCGCCCTTGGCCTGCACCGGCATGTAGGTGCTATCGGTATGCCAGCCCATGTTGCCCTTCAACACCTTGATCACGTCATCGCTTGCGTCATCCTCCCGCCGCACTGTGCCGTCGGGACGCACGTTGCTGATCGGCGCCAAGTCGAATTCGAGCTCTCCGAAACGTTTTGCGAACACCAGCTGCTCATCGTTGGAAAGATGCTGATCCGGAAATATCAACAGCGCGTATTCCAGCCACGTTTCGTACAGCTCGGCAAACGTGTCGTCGGCGAGCTCCGCGAGCCTCAAGCCTGTCACAACCGCACCAAACGTCGCGTCACAGGGTTTGACGTTGAGGGATGTGCTCATCTCACTATCCCTTCTCAAGCACAACCATGGCGCAGCAAGCACCCCGGCGTCGCGCCAGTACACTCGCCGTCCGCGAATGTCACCACGCCGTTGACGATGATGGCCTTGTAGCCGATCGCGCGTTGCACCCGTCGCCATTCACCCCCGGGAAGATCGTGCTCGACGCTGCCTATCCAGGGCGGGTCGATCGCCAGAGCATCCATGTCGTACACCACCACATCGGCGGCCGCCCCCTCGCTCAAAACTCCACGGTCTTTGAACCCCGCGGCTTGAGCCGGCAGATTGGACAGCCGGTAGTGAGCCTCTTCGAGACTCACCAGCTCTTCATCCCGCACCAGCCAGCTCAAGAAGTCGGTGGTATACGCACCGCCCGTGAAAAACTTCGTGTGGGCCCCGCCATCCGATACCCCAGGAATGGCATACTCCGAATCGGTCATCATCTCAGCCATGTATTCGGCGTTGGCGCCTCGGTCCGGCCCAAGAAATTCCACGTTGAGATCACCCGCCAGCGACAAGTCGAGCATCACCTCGATGGGATGCTTACCTTGCTCGTCGGCGATGTCGCCGACCGCTCGGCCCACGTACGCCTCGAGTTCGGGCTGATCGTTGACCGACTGAATCACCAGATACTTGGGGTTGCCCCCGACACCAGCCTGGATGGCTCGCAAGCGTCGGTCAGCCGCTTCGGCTTCGTCAACCAAGGCCTGTCGCAATTCCGGATCCTGCATGCCCCGGATCTTGTCTTCTTTGGAACCCGTAGTGACCGCACGCCAGGCGGGCGAGGCATCGTATAGGTTCCAGTGTTCCAGCGTGAAAGCGAACCCTGCCCGACCCGTGCCGCACTGTGCATAGATCGGCAATCCACGTTCACGGCATCCTTCAATCCAGCGCAACGGGCGCCGATGGATTTCCGGATTCTTGCGCGAAGGCAGCACCACGTTGTGCAGAATAGGGCGATCGGCGGTCGCTGCCAGTTTCTCCAGGAACGCGAGATCTTTCTTGATGTCACCCTGCGCCTGGGTGATTTGGATAAAGCCCTCACCGCGCTCTCGCAAAACCTCGGCCAGCGCGAGTATGTCCTCATCCGCCATCGTGTCGGTGACCATCGGCGAACCGTCGAAGTCTGCCTGCACGGAGTCAGGGCCCAAGCGCTGGATCGAGAACCCACACAGACCCGCATCCATGCCCTCATGCAGCAGGCGCTGCATTTCTCGACGTTCTGCGTCGGTTGCGGCTCGGCTCTTGGCGGCCTCCAAGCCCATGACATAGGTCATCAGGGAAGCGGTCGGCATATATTGAATGACGTTGACCCCCTTGTCAGCCCGATCGAGGCTGTCCAAATATTCAGGTATCGTCTCCCAATCCCAAGGCATACCCTCCTTCATCGACTCATACGGAATGGCCTCCGTACGTGTCATGGTGAGCATGCTGCGTTCACGAAAATCCGGCTTCACTGGCGCAAAGCCGAATCCACAATTACCCAGCACCACAGACGTCACACCGTGCCAACCCGAAATCGTGCACCACGGGTCCCAACGAATTTGCGCGTCGTAATGGGTATGCAGATCGACGAAGCCCGGCGCAACGATGAGACCTTCGGCTTCGATGGTGTCGACGGCAGAACCCGTTTGTTTACCACCCATGTGCGCGATACGTCCATCTTTGATCCAAAGATCGCCGGTGTAACGAGGCTTGCGGGTACCGTCGACGATCGTGCCGTCTTTGATATGCAGGTCGAATTCTGTCACGGCGCTCCCCTGGCGTGAGTGAGTGGGTCATTTTAGTCCTATGGCGATGCAGGCGCTACGCATCTTCTTGATCGCGATCCGTTGCTTTATCGCTGAGCACATCTGAAGATCAAGCCTTCACGAGGAGTGGGTTGTGGCAGATTCTTTCTACGAGCATCTTTTCGGCGTGCGCGACAAGGTCGCCCTCGTCACCGGTGGTACACGCGGCATCGGCTTCATGATCGCCGAAGGTTTGGTGCGCTGCGGCGCAAAGGTCTACATATCTTCGCGTAAGGAAGATGCCTGTCAGGCCGCAGAAACGCGGCTTCGAGAGCACGGCAACTGCGCCGCCATCCCATGCGATATCAGTACGTTGGGCGGGTGCCAAGCGCTCGCAGCCGAAATCGCATCGAAAGAGCCCGAGCTTCATATACTCGTCAACAACGCCGGTCTCACCTGGAACGCCGACATCGACACGTTCTCCGAAAAGGCGTGGGACCGTGTAGTCGATCTGAACGCCAAAGCCCCGTTCTTTCTCATGCAAGCGTTGCTGCCCCAACTACGTGCCGCGGCCAGTCCCGATGATCGAGCCTCGGTCATCAATATTTCTTCGGTGAACGCCATTCGTCCGAGCGGTCTACAGAACTACTCATACGTCGCGGCCAAGGCAGGATTGCAGGGCATGTCCGCGCAACTGGCGCGGGATCTCAACGGTGACAACATAAACGTCAACGTCATCGCGCCGGGACCGTTCAAATCCAAGATGACTGCACCGCTCTACGCAACCAAAGAGATCGAGGCGCAGGTGATGGAGAGTTTCACGATGGGGCGTTGGGGTACGATGGAAGATGCCGCCGGATTGACGATCTTTCTGTCGTCGAAAGCCGGCTCGTTCCTGACGGGCGTGGTGATTCCCTGCGATGGCGGCGCAACGACCATCGGCTGAGATTCGTGAATCCCACTAGTGTTAGGCTCAAGCCATGTTCGAACGCACCCGCTTAATAACCAAGATCGCAGCCAGCCTGCCGCGGGTGATGCGTCACAAGCCGGACTCAACCTACACGATGGCGGACGTCCTGGAGGCAAAGGCGGCCGAATACGGCGATCACCCCTTCGTGTTGTTCGAAGATCGGCGCGTGTCTTATCGCGAGATCAACGAGGAAGCCAATCGCGTCGCGCACTGGGCCTATGCTTCGGGTCTGCGCCGAGGCGACGTCGTGGCGCTGTTGATGGAGAACCGCCCGGAGTACCTGAGCCGCTGGATGGGGCTTGGCAAGCTCGGCGTCGTGACCGCGCTGATCAACACGAACGTCACGGGTCAGGTGCTGCGGCAGGCGCTCGCCACTTCGACCGCGAACCACTTGATACTCGGCGCCGAATGTATCGACAAATTTGCGACGACTGTCAGTGATCTGGAACGACCGCTTGAGCTTTGGCTGGACCGCGAGCCAGGGACGGCTGCATCGAATATCGAGCCTCCGCTCAGTACCCACGAACTCAACCCGGATCTCGAACGCCGTTCGATAGAAAACCCCGACCCTTCGGTACGCGAAGGACTCGTCATGCGGGACGATCTCCTCTACCTCTATACCTCCGGAACGACGGGCAATCCCAAGGCCGCACGCTTGAGCCACCTGCGCTTCGTTGCCGGTGGCGACGGCACCGCCGTGATCCTCGATTTCACGCCCGACGACGTGCACTACTGTGCCTTGCCGCTCTACCATGGTGCCGGCGGCATCGGCGTCGTGGGGTCAACCCTCTTCGCCGGTGCGACGATGGCCTTGCGGCGCCGCTTCAGCGCGAGTCAGTTCTGGGACGACATCCGTAAATACGACGTCAGCGCGTTTCAGTACATCGGTGAGTTCTGCCGGTACTTGGTGAATCGACCACCGGACCCGAGAGACAAGGATCATCGGGTCCGCATCGCTATCGGCAACGGCCTGAGGGCGGATATCTGGGAGGAGTTTCGCGACCGCTTCGGCATCCCGAAAATCCTGGAGTTCTATGGCGCAACAGAAGGCAACGCGGGGTTCATGAACTTCGAGAACAAGGTCGGCTCTGTGGGCCGCTTTCCCAGCAAATTAGTCCAACGTGCCATTTCCACGACGAAACTCATCCGCTACGACGTCGAAACCGATACCAACCCCCGTGGCGTCGACGGCTTCTGCATCGAGTGCGGCGAAGACGAGGCCGGCGAACTCATCGGGCGCATTCGGCGTACGGACGGCGGTATCGGTAGCTTCGAGGGCTATACGTCGAAACAAGCGACGGAGAAAAAAATACTGCGCTGCGTTTTCAAAGAGGGCGATGCCTACTTCCGCAGCGGCGACCTGTTGAAACGCGACGCCGAGTGGTTCTTCTACTTCGTCGACCGTATCGGCGACACGTTTCGCTGGAAAGGCGAGAACGTCTCGACCCAAGAAGTCGCGGAGGTGCTCTCAGGCTTTCCCGGGGTGGAGATGGTCAATGTTTTCGGCACCCAGGTTCCGGGAACCGACGGCCGTGCAGGCATGGTGGCGTTCGTGCTGCCTGAAGGCCAACTCGACGGCGCGGCTTTCCACACCTTCGTGACGTCGGCCCTGCCATCCTATGCCGCCCCACTCTTCGCGCGCGCGGTGTCCGAGCCCGACGTGACAGGCACCTTCAAACTCAAGAAGGTGGCGCTTCAAGAAGAGGGATGGGACCTCGACCGCGTGCATGACCAGTTGTTCTTCCGCGACGACACGGCAGGCGCCTACGTTCCGCTAACCCGTGATATCGTAGCTGACATTCAATCCGGCAATCTGAGACTCTAACGCCAAATGAGCGAGAAGACACCGCGAAAGACTGGGCGCGCGTATTCGAACTACGTGCTTGGCGTCCTCGTCCTCGTCTACATATTCAACTTCATTGACCGGAATATTCTGTCGATCCTCGCCGAGGACATCAAGGCCGATCTGGGTATCACCGATGCACAGATAGGCTTTCTGTACGGCACCGTGTTCGCCGTGTTCTACGCCGTTTTCGGAATTCCACTCGCTCGCTTTGCCGACGTTTGGTCACGACGCAGTCTGATCGCCATCGGCCTTTCTTTCTGGAGCGCGATGACTGCAGCCTCCGGGCTCGCGCGGTCGTTTCCGGTGCTCGCTGCCTGTCGAATCGGCGTTGGCATTGGCGAGGCCAGCGCCTCGCCCGCAGCGTACTCGATGTTGTCCGACTACTACCCGCCGAGGTTGCGCGCGACAGTCATCGCCATCTATGCCTCGGGCGTGTACATCGGCGCCGGTATCGGCCTCGTTCTCGGCGGCTACATTCTCGACACATGGGCGGCCGCGTATCCAACGGATCCACCGTTCGGGCTGAAGGGGTGGCAGGTCGCTTTCATGATGGTCGGCATTCCGGGTCTTTTCATGGCTGCCTGGGTACGCACGCTGCGCGAACCGATACGGGGCATCAGCGAGGGGTTGGTCACCAAAGAGCACCCAGCGCCGTTTCGGCTGCTCGGCAGCGAAATGATGGCAGTGATCCCGCCTTTCAATTTGTACGGGTTGCGGCATCACCCTAAACCACTGATCGTCAATCTAAGTTCCGCGCTCGTCTTCAGCCTCGTTGCCTGGGGCTTGATTCTGCTAACCGGTAGCGTCGCCCAGTGGATCACAACCGCGGTTGGAGTCTACGCCACGTTCTCGTGGGTGCAATCGTTGAAGATTCGCGATCCTGCCACCTTCGAGATGATGTTCCGGTCGAAGTCGTTCATCTACACGATGCTGGCGTTTCCGAGCATGGCTTTCGTCGGCTACGGTGCGGGTTTTTGGATTCCGCCGCTACTGATGCGGATGCACGATGTCAGCGCAGCCGAAATTGGCTTGTACATCGGTCTTGGTGCCGCGGCGGGCGGGTTTCTCGGTATCACGTTGGGCGGCATTTTGGCAGATTATCTCAAGCAGAAATTTCCGAGCGGGCGTTTGGTGCTCGGCTACATCGTCGTTTTCGGCAAGGTCCCGCTGCTGCTGCTATTGCTGTATAGCGAGAGTCTGGTGGTCGCCTTCTGGTTGAGCTTTCTGATGACGATTCCGTCAGCCTGCGGCGGAGGCGTACCACCAAGCACCGCAGCCGATCTGGTGATGCCGCGCATGCGGGCAGTCGCCGGCGCGTACTACATTTTGATCAATACTTTTCTGGGGCTGGCGCTCGGCCCCTATGTCATGGGTCAGCTTTCCGACATGTTCCACGCCGGCGGGATGAATGATGCCGACGCGCTGCGTACAGCGATTGCGGTATCGACGTTGACGTTGATACCCGCGTTGTTCTTCTTATTCATGGCGCAGCGACATCTACCACGCGATGAAGCGACGCGCCTCGAACGCGCCCGCGCGTTGGGCGAGCCTGTGGAAGAACTACAGGCAGCCTGACGAGATGACCGGCTGCTCGAATTCGTACCAATAAAGCACCATCTACCGCGCTCCTCAATCAACCCACGCTTATTCGATACGATAGTGTCGTATCATTCCGGTAGCTTAAAGATTGGGACCCGCCGCGATGAGTGGACTCCTGAGCGACGCCGACATGATCGAGCGCGTGCTCGACCACATCGACAACAAAACCACCGATGTCGGTGATGAAGATTGGCAGGAACCGACCGACAACTACCGTTCGGTCGAACGCCATTTGGCCGAGCTGGAACTGCTGAAACGACTGCCAGTACCGTTCTGTCCGTCGGTGGCGCTTCCGGATACCGGTTCTTACGTTGCGCGCAGTGCCGCGGGTACGCCATTGGTGGTCGTCCGCGGCGAAGACGGTACGGTTCGTGCATTTCGCAACGCTTGCCGGCACCGCGGCAATCAGGTGGCCAAGGGCAGTGACTGTGTCAAGGCCTTCGTCTGCGGATACCACGGTTGGACGTATGGCTTGAACGGGCGGTTGCGGCACATCCCACACGACTCCGGATTCCCCGACCTCGAAAAGTCCGAGCATTCCCTCGCGCCGGTCGACGCATGCGAACGACACGGTTTGGTTTTCGTTACGCAAGAGCAACCGGTTGGCGACGGCGCGCTTGAAGGTCTCGACGGGGTGCCGGAGCTCTTCACGCCCGACCAGCGCATATTCGCAACTGCCGACAAGGTTTCCGACGTGAACTGGAAGCTCAACATGGAGGGCAACCTAGAGGGGTATCACATCAAACCGACGCACCGAGAGACGTTCTATCCCTACGGCTTCGACAACCTGAACGTCGTTGAAACCTTCGGCAACAACAGCCGCGTGACCTTCCCGTTTCGTCGCATCGAGAAGCTTCGAGACCTGCCAGCAGACTCGCGCAACATCGCCGGTATGGTCACGTACGTTTATCACCTGTTTCCCAATGTATCGATCGCGGTGCTGTCCAACCACACGACGCTGTCGATCTCAGAACCCCTGTCACCGACGCAAACACGATTCATCACTTACCGCCTCACGAAC
>JAPUIA010000087.1 GCA_027297435.1 Gammaproteobacteria bacterium
GCAACAGATTGCGCACCAAGGCTTCGGTCTGACGCACGGACAGCTGCTTGGTCGCAACCCGCTCGGCTGCCCGAAGTTGAGCGGCCGGCGAGAGGGGTAGCAAAGCGCGGGCGTGGCCCATCTCGAGCGAGCCGTCTGCCAACCGCTCGCGCACCTTGGGCTCCAGATTCAACAGCCGCAGCAGATTGGTAACCGCGACGCGGGACTTGCCCACCGCATCCGCGACTTGCTGCTGGGTCAGTCCAAATTCTTCTTTGAGGCGTTGCAGCGCGCCGGCCTCCTCCAGCGGTTTGAGGTCTTCCCGCTGGATGTTTTCGATAAGCGCCATCGCCGAGGCCTGTTCGTCGGTCACCGCTTGGACGACCGCGGGCATGGTCTCGAGTCCGGCAATCCGTGCTGCGCGCCATCGCCGTTCTCCGGCAATGAGTTCGTAGCCGCCCTGGGGACGCGGACGCACGATAATGGGTTGTATGAGCCCGTGGTTCTTTATCGACTGCGCCATCTCGTTCAAGCGCACTTCATCGAAGTTCTGGCGGGGTTGGTAGCGGCCGCGAACGACTTCGGTTGTCGCGACTGTCGTTTGGCCACCAGGCATCGGGTCGAACGCCACGTCGCTGCCTAGCAACGCGTCGAGTCCTCGCCCCAGTCGTTTCCTATTCAATTCTCGACGCTTCCGCCGCTACGCCCGCATGTTTTCTATTCAGCTCTCCCGCCAACGCCATATAGGCGATGGCCCCTCGGGATTGCCGGTCATAGAGGATCGCCGGTAATCCATGACTGGGCGCTTCGGCCAAACGAACGTTACGTGGGATCACAGTGCGGAACACCTGTTCCCCGAAATATTCCATGAGTTGCCTCGACACGTCGCGTGTCAGGCTGTTGCGCGGATCATACATGGTTCGCAACAGGCCCTCTATGGCGAGGCGCGGATTGCCGCGCTGACGGACACCTTCGACCGTTTCTAACAAGGCGCTCAGCCCTTCCAGCGCGTAGTACTCGCATTGCATCGGAATCAACACGCCATCGGCCGCGATCAATGCATTGAGGGTCAGGATGTTGAGCGACGGCGGGCAATCGATGAGCACGTAATCGTACCGGTCTCTTATGGGTGCCAGGCGCTCCCGTAAACGCACCTCCCGCTGGTCTTGCCCCAGCAGTTCGATTTCTGCGGCCGTCAGATCGCTGTTCGCCGGTACGAGCAAGAACGACCCCGGAGAACTTTGGGCGACGCTCTCCAAGCTCACCCCCTCTATGAGCCAATCGTAGCTGCTCGCGTCAACCGCGTGCTTGTCGATGCCGGCACCCATCGTCGCGTTGCCTTGCGGATCGAGGTCGACGAGTAAGACCTTCGAGCCCGACAGCGCTAGCGACGCGGCCAGGTTGACGCTCGTTGTGGTCTTGCCCACACCGCCTTTTTGATTGGCAATCGCAATGACTCGGGTCAACTTGCCTGACACCTCACAACCAACACACCATGCAACGCCCTGGATTCGGGCATTTGCGACCAACTGCGCCGTGTTACGATCCCGCCGGGGAACGCTTCGACGCTATCGGCCGGCGGCCCGGCACCGGCGTCGTGGACTCGATCCAATACCATCATATGGCCTTCCGCTCGCAATATTCTGAACGCCAACGGCCACAGCTTGTCTGGCGCCATCACCGCCCTGGAGACCACCACGTCATATTTCGCGGTGACATTGACCACATCATCACAAACCACATCGACGTTCGGCAAGCTTAGTTCCATCGCAACCCGTTCTAAGAACCGCGACTTCTTCGCGCTTCTTTCGATGAGCGTCACGTGCGCTTCGGGCAAGACGACGGCGAGCGGAACGCCCGGCAAACCGGCCCCCGAGCCTACGTCCGCGATCCGCAGGGGGTTTTCGAGTTGTGCCAAGACCGCCACGAGACTGAGACTGTCCTTGAGATGTCGCTCATGGATGCGCGTTTCGTCCTCACGGGAGACTAGCTTGGCAAACCGACTCCAGCGTCGGATCAGTTCGGCGAAGCGAGCGAGCGCCTCGCCCTGTGCTGGAGTAATGGCGATACCGTAGTCGACGGCTTTTGCGTCAGGCACTGGCCCGGAGTTTCTTGGCATGCACGAGCAACACCGAGAGCGCTGCCGGCGTCATACCCGGGATGCGCGCTGCCCGGGCGAGCGATGTGGGCCGCGCGTCGCTGAGTTTCTGTCGCAGTTCGTTGGACAACCCCTGTACCACTCGGTAGTCCAGCTCACCGGGCAGGCTGATGCGCTCATGGCGCCGGATTTTGGCGATCTCGTCATCTTGGCGCTGGATGTAGCCCTCGTACTTCACCTCGGTCTCGACTTGGCGCACGATGTCGGTGTCTATGCCGGTGAGTAGCTCGGGCAACTTGTCAACGCTCACTTCCGGGCGTTTCAAACACTCCAAGAACGTCGTCGCTCGATTGATCTGGGCACCACAGTTCGCCTGCAGCACGGCAGCGACATCCGACCCGGGGTCGACGCGCCACCGCTCGAGACGTGATTTAACGTCGAGCAAGCGCGTGCGTTTGTCTGCATACGCTCGCCAGCGCTCGTCGCCCACCAGGCCCAGCTCTCGACCGATCGGCGTGAGGCGCTGATCCGCGTTGTCTTGCCTGAGCCGCAAACGAAACTCCGCGCGGCTCGTGAACATTCGATACGGCTCGTTGGTGCCGAGGTTGGTGAGGTCGTCGATCATGACACCTAAATAGGCCTCGTCGCGGCGGGGAAACCAGGGCTGCAAACCCGCAACCTGGCGAGCCGCATTCAAGCCGGCCAGCAACCCTTGAGCCGCCGCCTCTTCGTAGCCGGTCGTGCCATTGATCTGACCGGCAAAAAACAAGCCGCCAATGACCTTGGTTTGCATCGAGAGTTCGAGGTCGCGCGGATCGAAGTAGTCGTATTCGATGGCGTAGCCCGGGCGCGTGATATGCGCTCGCTCAAACCCCTTGATCGATCGCACAAACGCGATCTGCGCATCGAAAGGCAAACTCGTCGAGATGCCATTTGGGTACAGCTCAGGGGTATCGAGTCCTTCTGGCTCCACAAAGATCTGGTGACGCACTCTATCCGCGAAGCGCACCACCTTGTCTTCGATACTCGGACAGTAGCGCGGCCCGGTGCCTTCGATAACGCCCGTGAACAGCGGACTGCGATCGAGCGCTGCCGCGATAATGTCGTGCGTCGTCGGGTTGGTCTCGGTGATATGACAAGGCACCTGCCGGGGATGACGCGCCGGCAAAAACGACAGGTTCGGCGTCGGTTCGTCGCCGGGCTGCTCGGTCATGACCGTATAGTCGACGCTACGTCCGTCGATTCTCGGTGGGGTACCGGTCTTCAATCGACCAACCCGAAACGGTAAAGCCCTCAAGCGCTCGGCCAAGGCGTTCGCTGGCGAGTCTCCGGCCCGGCCGCCGGGCTGATTGGCAAAGCCAATATGGATCTTGCCACCGAGGAACGTGCCGGTGGTGAGAACGACCGTAGGCGCCAGGCAACGCAACCCCATCTGGGTGACGACGCCCCGGACCCGCTCGCGCTCGACGAGCAAATCAACGACCGTTTGTTGGAACACCTTGAGGTTGGCTTGGTGCTCGATGAACGAGCGCACCGCCTGTTTGTAGAGCGCCCGGTCCGCTTGGGCCCGGGTCGCGCGCACGGCCGGTCCCTTACTGGCGTTGAGCACGCGAAAGTGGATGCCCGCCAGATCGGCGGCCCTACCCATGACGCCGTCGAGCGCATCGATCTCTCTCACCAAGTGGCTCTTGCCGATGCCGCCGATGGCGGGGTTACACGACATCTGGCCAATGGTTTCGATGCTCTGGGTCAACAGCAGAGTACTGGCGCCCGTTCGAGCCGCTGCCAGCGCCGCCTCAGTTCCGGCGTGACCACCGCCGATCACGATGACATCGAAGTTTTCAGGGTGTTGCAACATCAGATGCACGCGTGCTGTTGGCTCTGAGGGCGTGCAGTATAAGCATCGCCCGATCCCAGTCTAGCAGTCCGATAGACTGCTAAGAGGCCGGTAAGCGATCACCCATCCTATGGCGAGACTACTTGCCGATGCAAAACGTACTAAAGATCTCCCCAAGCAGCTGATCCGGCGTTACCTCTCCCGTGATACTGCCAAGCTCGAGATGCGCGAGTTTCAACTCTTCGGCGATGATTTCTCCCGGGCTTTTCGCGGCCAACTCGGCGCTTGCCCGTTCGAGGGCCACCCGGGTCGACTGCAACGCGACCAGATGCCGCCGGCGTGCACTGAAGGTCGCGGCTTCACCCGCGAATCCGACTTGTTGTTTGATCGCGGCTTTGAGTTCGTCGAACCCTGCTCCCGTGAGGCACGAAATGTACACCTCGTCGGCGGCCGACCGGCTGCCTGCCCCACTGACGAGATCGGTCTTGTTCAGCACCAGAATTCGCTTGGTTGCGAGGGGTAGGCGCAACGCGTCATGCGGGTCCGCGGCCGGTACCGATAGATCGCGAATTTCCAACACCAGATCCGCCCGCGAAGCCTCGCCAGCCGCTCGTCGTACGCCTTCCAGTTCCACCGGGTTGGTCGTTTTCCGCAGACCCGCGGTATCGACCAGCCGCACCGGCAGTCCATCCAATATGAGGTCGACTTTCAAGAGATCGCGCGTGGTGCCGGGAATGTCCGTAACGATTGCGGTGTCTTCACCCGTCAACCGGTTGAATAGGCTCGACTTCCCCACGTTGGGCGCTCCGACCAGCGCCACCGTGATGCCTTGACTCAACAGCACGCCCTGGCGACCGTCTCGTTGCAGCTTGGCGAGCCCATCGAGCAGCCCGCCGAGCTTTCGGTGTACCTCGCCGTGCTCGAGAAACTCGACCTCCTCGTCCGGGAAATCGATTGCCGCCTCCACGTATACGCGAAGTTTCAGTATGGCCTGATCGACCTCGTGCACTTGCTTTGAGAAATCACCTGCAAGAGAGCGCAACGCACCTCGCGCCGCTGCAACCGAAGCGCTCGCAATGAGGTCGGCGACCGCCTCGGCTTGCACCAAGTCTAGCTTGTCGTTGACGAATGCACGCTCGGTGAACTCTCCCGGACGCGCCAATCGCGCACCTTGCCCCACCGTTGCACCCAACAACATCTGCAATACCACCGGCCCGCCATGACCTTGCAGTTCGACAACGTCTTCGCCGGTGAAGGAGTTGGGCTTTGGGAAGTAGAGTACGATACCTCGATCGATGACGGCATCTGAATCGACGAACTCCCGATAACTTGCCCTGCGCGGCTGCAAGCCTCCGCCGGTCAGGGTCTCACCGATTGCGAGCGCTCGCGGTCCCGAGATTCTGACGATGCCGATACCGCCTTGGCCAGGAGGCGTTGCAACGGCCGCGATCGTGTCGGTGTCCAACGAGGTCACGAGCGGTTAGGTCGCCACCGCAGCCTACCCCTTGGCCGCCGCAGCCGACTCCGTGCGTTTAATGACGTACCATTGTTGCGCAATCGAAAGCACGCTGTTGACTAACCAGTAGAGCACGAGGCCCGCGGGAAAGAACAAGAATAGCACCGTGAACATGATGGGCATCATCTTCATCATGCGCTGCTGCATGGGATCGCCCATCGCCGGACTGAGTGTTTGTTGAAAGTACATGGTGCCACCCATCAACAGCGGTAACACGAAGTAGGGATCCATTGCAGCGAGATCTTCGATCCACAACACGAACGGAGCCTGCCGGAGCTCGACACTCTCAAAGAGCACCCAATATAAAGCGATGAAGATCGGCATCGGTAGCAACATCGGCAAACAGCCACCGAGAGGATTGACCTTCTCCTTCTTGTAAAAACTCATCATCTCTTGGGACAGTTTTTGCTTGTCGTCGGCGTAGCGTTCCTGGAGGCGCTTCATCTGCGGCGCAACCCGGCGCATATTGGCCATCGATTTGTAGCTCGCCGCCGACAGGGGGTAGAGCGTGAGTTTGACCAACACCGTCAACAGAATGATCGCCGCACCCCAGTTGGCCAAGATGCCGTGCAACCAATCGAGCAGCCAAAACAGCGGCACCGCCAGCCACCACAGAAACCCGTAATCTACCGTGAGGTTGAGGTTTTCGGAGATCTCTTCCAAGCGTTTCTGCGCCTTGGGACCGGCATAGAATCGCGTCCGCCACTCACCGCTGGCACCAGCCGGGATCGACTTCAACGGCCCGGTATAACCCACGATGTAGGTTCCGTCGCTACGCTTGCGTCCGTAGTAGATGTTGTCTTGGTCCTCGTTGGCAATCCATGCGCTCAAGAAGTAATGCTGTAGAAACGCAATCCAACCACCCGTCACGGTCGCGCGAAAGTCTTCGTCGTCCAAGTCCTCGAATTCGATTTTGTGATAGCGCGAATCGGGTGTCGTTACTGCAGCACCGACGTACGGTGCAGGCCCAAAACCGGCCCTCTCGTCGCCTTCTGGTTCTTTGTCGTCACGTTTGATCTGTGCAAAGAGGCTAGCCTGAAAGGGACGGTTCAAGTTGTTTTGGACCCGGTAGCTCACATCGACCAAGTATTCGTCGCCGGTGAATACAAATTTTTTCTCCACGTTGACGTCGTTGTGCACCGCCTCGAACAAGACCTCCAGCGTGCCGTCGCCGGTAAGCTCGTAGCGTGACTGCGACGTTTTGAACAACGGTCGATCGTTACCCGAGTCCAACCCGTCGGGGCCGATCAAACCGCTTTGCGCTATGTAGATACGTCCGTTGCCAACGTTGAGAAGTTCGTAGGGCAAGTCGGGACTACTCAGTTCCACCGGAAACTTCGGTAGATGGACCCTTCGAACGTCTCCACCCAGCCGGTCGATCCATACGTCGAGCGTCGGTGTGGTCACGCGAACCAACCGGTTCGTCCCGGTCGGTAGTGCCGGCCGTGAAGCGAGCAGCTCGCCCTCGGTGCCGATCAGCGAAACATCGGGGATGTCGGAACTGTCCTCGGTCGTTGCAACGCCCGCTTGCGGGATGTCGGTCGCCGGTGCGTCATCGACGTCCGGAGCAGCACTGTGCTCCGTCGGCGTGCTCGATTGCATGTAGTCTTCGTTCCACGCCAGTACCAACAGGTAACCGGTTGCGGCAAGACCAATCAACAAGATGATGCGTTGTACTTCTGGTGGGAACATGAGGCTTCCTGCTAGGGGCGTGCGGGCGGTTCGTCCAAGCCGCCCGGGTGCCAAGGGTGGCAACGCAGCAACCGGCGCGCCGCCATCAACGATCCTGCCACCGGACCCTGGGTCTCGAGCACATCGAGGGCATAATTCGAGCAAGTCGGATGAAATCGGCACTGGTGACCGATAATCGGGCTCAACGTCAGCTGATAGAGACGCACGAGCGCCATCAACAATCGCGTCACGAGGTTTCGTGACGCGGTGTACCATGCCGCGGTCGGCCGTAAAGACGATGCCGTCACGCTAAATTCTCTTCGACCAGTTTGAACATATCCTCGAGTCTCGACCGCAACGTGTGCGAATCAATCGGACCTCGTACCTGCACAACAATGTCTACCGCGGGCAACTCAGAGCGTTTGAGCCTGAACGTTTCGCGGGCCACGCGTTTCAAGCGATTGCGCTCATGCGCTTTCGCCACGGCACGTTTACCGACGATCAATCCGAGTCGAGCGCCAGGCATTGTATTCGGATTAGCGAGAATTCGTAATGGTCCTGATTGATGATGATAGAGGGCGTGGCGCAGTACCTTTCGGTACTGGCGAGGGTGGGTCAGACGATACTGCGAGGGGAAGCCGAACAGGGAGTGGGCAACTAGACCGACAGCCGCTTGCGTCCTTTCGAACGACGGGCGTTGAGGATTTTACGTCCTCCGCGAGTGGCCATGCGTGCGCGGAATCCATGCGTACGTTTGCGCTTGATGTTGCTAGGTTGAAACGTTCTTTTCACGAGCGTCCATTTCTGGTGTGAGAAAAGGGAGCGCGATACTAAGGAGAGCCTTTGGGGCTGTCAACGTCGGCTTGTGCGCATCCACTGGTGTTATCCCCAGACGATCAGGCTTCAAATAACAAGAATTAAAGTAAAGATGTTGTTTGTTGTTGTTGTTGGGGGGATGGTTTGTGTGGGTAAGCCGGACTGTTCGTTGGTTATCCATCGGTTAGGCGCTGGAAAACGATGGTAGAACCGGCACTGGAGGCATGTATTACCGAACGCGCAATGTGGATAAGAAAACTATCCACAGGTTCTTCAACGAATTGCTCACACAAACTCGTGAACCTTGGTTTCTGAACCGTGGCTCAGCCCCGGGGTTAAGTTTTTGAATTTCCTATCGAACTCAAAATTCTGGAGATTTTCTGTTGAGTTGTATGGCCAACGCCAATCCGATGTCAGTAGAATGCTGGAAAAACCCAGCACAAAAACAACATTCCTTTTGGGGGCCACTGGTGGGACGTTCCGTTTGGCAGAAATGCCTAGACCAACTGCACGACGAGCTTTCAACTCAACAATTCGATACTTGGATAAGACCTCTGCATGCCAGGCTCGAAGATGACCGGCTAAAGTTATTCGCTCCGAATCGTTACGTTAAAGATCAGGTTCAGGTCGCTTACCTATCGCGCATCTGTGAGTTGCTCGACCGTGAAGGCGACCCGGCGCACCCTTTCGACGTTGCGGTGGAAATTGGTGCGGGCGATGTCGCCCCAATGGCTCCGTTACGTGCGGACGGATCAGGGTCGACGCCGGTTGGCCAACCGGTTCACGTTCTCAACGAAGACTTTACCTTCGATGCGTTCGTCGAGGGTAAGTCTAACGAGTTGGCTAAGGCGGCCGCGTTGCAGGTGGCGGACAAGGCTGGGCAGTCGCACAGGGACAAACGGCAGCAGCCTCCGCTGCTCCTCTACGGAGGGGTGGGACTTGGCAAGACCCACCTCATGCAAGCCGTGGGCAACCATATTCAACGACATAACGCCACAGCGAACGTCGTGTACTTGCACTCCCAGCGCTTCGTACAAGATATGGTCAAAGCGTTGCAACAGGGCACGATGCAGGAGTTCATGCAGTTCTATCTGTCCGTAGACGCCCTATTGATCGACGACATACAGTTCTTCGCGAAGAAGCTACGCTCCCAAGAAGAGTTTTTCCACGTGTTTAACGGACTCATGGAACGCGGCCACCAAATGGTTCTGACGTGTGATCGCTATCCGCGAGAAATCGATGGTTTGGAAGAGCGGTTGAAGTCGAGGTTCGTTTGGGGACTGACCGTGCAGGTGGAACCCCCGGAGTTAGAGACGCGCGTCGCGATCCTCATGAAGAAAGCCGAAGCCGAAGAGGTCGACCTCGACCCGGCGGTGGCATTTTTCATCGGCGAGCGAATTCGTTCGAACGTACGAGAGCTGGAAGGGGCTCTGCGTAGAGTCATCGCCAATGCCCGATTTACCGGCAGTCTCATCACGATCGAGCAAGTCAAAAGAGCGCTGAGGGATCTGTTCGCGATCCAGGACCGGCTGATCAGCATCGACAATATTCAGCGCACCGTTGCCGAGTACTACAACATCAAGATTTCAGATATTCTGTCGAAACGGCGCAACCGAACCATAGCTCGCCCACGGCAGATGGCCATGTACCTAGCCAAAGGTCTCACCAATCATTCCTTGCCCGAGATTGGCGATGCCTTTGGCGGGCGCGACCACACGACCGTACTACACGCCTGTCGCAAGATTGCCGAGCTTCGGGAAAGCAGCGTCGATGTCGCTGAGGATTATCGAAACCTCAACCGACTTTTGTCTAGCTAGCTCCGGTTCAAAATACACCTATTTTGGATTGGGACTAGCGCCCGGTGGCCATGCACCGGTATTTTGACAGGCGCTAGCCAAGACACGAGAGGCAAAACATGAAATTCGTTACTGATCGCGAAACGTTGCTCCGCCCGCTGCAACTTGTGACAGGAGTGGTGGAGCGGCGTCAAACCCTTCCTGTGTTGGCTAATTTGTTAGTTAAGGCGACGTCCGATGGCCGGTTGTCGGTGACCGGCACCGATCTCGAAGTGGAGTTGGTGGCCGAGGTTGTCGGGCTTGCAGTGGAACAGGAAGGCGAAGCCACGATACCGGCACGCAAGTTAAATGACATTTGGCGTTCGCTTCCTGAGGGTGCGGAGGTTAGCGTGCATGTGGAAGGTGACCGAGCGATCGTTCGGTCTGGCCGAAGCCGATTTTCTTTGGCGACGTTGCCCGCGGGCGAGTTCCCCAGAATCGATAGCGGACCCGGCGACGTGGAGATTCGGCTCGGCAAGGATGATGTGCGTAAGCTCCTGGACAAGGTGAGCTTCTCGATGGCTCAGCAGGATGTCCGCTACTTCTTGAACGGAATGTTGCTGGAGGTGACCGAGGCTCATACTCGCGCCGTGGCCACGGATGGACATCGGTTGGCGATGAGTACCATCGGCAAGGGCGTGAACGGGGTCGATCGCGTCCAAGCCATCGTGCCCCGCAAGGGAGTGTTGGAGCTGAGTCGTCTGTTGGATGGCGACGATGATGAGATGACCCTTTCGATCAGCGACAATCACCTGCGAGCGACCCTCGGCATGTACAGGCTCACGACCAAGCTGGTCGACGGTAAGTTTCCGGACTACGAAAAGGTCATTCCAAGGGATGCGTCGCGAACCATCATCGGCGATAGAAACACCTTGAGACAGGCGTTTCATAGAGCCTCGATACTCTCGAACGAGAAATATCGCGGCGTGCGCGTGTTGGTGGAGGGTGAGCAAATGACCATCCAGGCGAACAATCCGGAGCAGGAAGAGGCGGAGGAGATCGTCTCGGTCCAATATGATGGCGAGGCGCTGGAGATCGGCTTCAATGTGAGCTACCTGCAGGATGTTCTTAGCGTTTTGTCTTCCGACAACGTCAAGCTGAGCGTGTCGGATGCGAATAGCAGCACGCTCATCGAATCCCCCGAAGACGACGAGGCCCTATATGTAGTCATGCCCATGCGCCTGTAATTGCGGGGCAGGTGTGGCTATTCGCCGCTTGGAGATTGCTGACCTGCGCAATCTCTCGTCCGTCGCTCTCGACCTAGACCCACAGTTCAACTACCTCCACGGACCCAATGGCGCGGGCAAAACCGCGGTGCTCGAAGCGATACATATGTTGGCTCGGGGCCGCTCTTTTCGGGGCGGTCAAGTCAGCGCGCTGATTCGTCATGCGGCGGAGATGCTGGTGGTTCGGGCCGTCTTGCAAGAGAGCCGCACGGTCGTCGTCGCCAAAACCCGGGCCGGTAGCACCGAATTGCGCATCGACGGGGAAACGTGTAGGCGGTTGTCCGATGCGGCGTCGCTGTTGCCGATTCAACTCATCCTGCCGACGGTGGGCGACTTGGTGTTCGGTAGTCCCGGGGAGCGGAGGCGCTTTCTCGATTGGGGCGTGTTTCACGTGAAACATGCGTATCTCGCCGAATTGCGGGCGTATCTGACGTTGCTCAAACAGCGCAACGCGTTGTTGAAGGCAATCGGGGCCGGTGATAGCGATGCGAGCTTGCTCGATAGTTGGAACGAACCCTTCGTAACGAAGGCCGAAATCGTGTCCCAATATCGGCAACAGTACGTTGACGAGCTTGCCCCATACTTCGCGGAGGCGCTCGGGCTGCTGGAGCCCGAACTGGACGTGCAGATCGGCTACCGGCGCGGCTGGGGAGAGCAGGCACTCGATAAAGTACTGGGAGAAACGCTACCGAAAGAGGTAAAATTCGGGGTTAGCAGATCAGGCCCCCATCGAGCTGATTTATCTTTGAGCATTCCCAGCGGCAACGCCAGCGTCACGCTGTCCCGAGGCCAAGGCAAGCTGCTCGCCATCGGCCTCATACTGGCCCAGGCGCGTTTGCTCTATGAGACGTCGAGTCAGCGCGGAATTTTTTTGATCGATGACCTTGGTGCCGAAATCGACCGCGCTCACGGCGCGCGAATGTTGGCCCTGCTTCGTGATAGCCAGTCCCAGGTGATCGCCACGTCGACCTTGGAGCCTGCGCATTTCGGTGATGCGCTCGACCGCGGCAGTCTCAAGGTGTTCCACGTGGAACATGGAACCGTAATCGGATCGCCACAAACGTCGCTATGAGAGAGCGAACCTGTTCGCAAGCGAGCTAGAGGAGATTGGATGTCAGACGATACGTACGATTCAGGCAGTATCAAGGTTCTTCGTGGCCTAGACGCCGTAAGGAAACGGCCAGGCATGTTCATCGGCGATACGGACGATGGCACCGGGCTGCACCACATGGTGCAGGAGTTGGTCGACAACTCCATCGATGAGGCCCTAGCAGGGCACTGCGATGAAATTCAAGTCATCGTGCACCCGGGTGAATCCGTCACCGTGAGGGACAACGGCCGTGGTATCCCGGTCGACATCCATTCCGAAGAAGGCGTGTCGGCTGCCGAGGTCATCATGACGACGCTTCACGCGGGCGGCAAATTCGATGACAGTAGCTACAAGGTGTCCGGTGGGCTGCATGGCGTGGGCGTCTCCGTGGTCAACGCGCTGTCTAGGGAATTTCGGCTGACGATACGTCGAGACGGCAACGTCTATGAGCAGACCTATATCCACGGGGTGCCGAAAGAGCCGCTGAAGCAGGTGGGTAATACCGACGCGACGGGCACGGAATGCTATTTCGAACCCTCCGAAGAGACCTTCACGACCATCGAGTTCCACTACGATGTACTGGCGAAGCGGTTGCGGGAGTTGGCTTTTCTGAACTCCGGGGTCGTGATTCGTCTGACGGATGAACGAACCGGCAAACAGGAGGAATTCGTCTACGAAGGCGGGTTGAAGGCGTTTGTCGAATACCTGAACCAAAACAAGGTGCCATTGAACCGGGTGTTCTGGTTCTCGAGTGATCGCGAAGACGGCATTACGGTCGAGATCGCCATGCAGTGGAACGATAGCTTCCAAGAGCAGGTCTTTGCTTTTACCAACAACATTCCACAAGGTGACGGAGGCACGCACCTGGCGGGTTTCCGGGCAGCGTTGACCCGCACACTGAACACCTACATCGAACGCGAGGGGTTGCTGAAGAAGGTGCAGGTCAACACCATCGGCGACGACGCCCGCGAGGGGCTCACCGCGGTGGTTTCGGTCAAGGTGCCGGATCCGAAATTTTCTGCTCAAACAAAAGACAAGTTAGTTTCCAGTGAGGTAAAACCCGCCGTAGAACAAGAAGTTAGCCGCTTTTTCATGGCCTACCTGGAGGAAAACCCCGGAGAAGCCAAGTCGGTGGTCACGAAGATGATCGATGCCGCGCGAGCTCGGGAAGCAGCGCGTAAGGCACGTGAGATGACTCGCCGCAAGGGCGCGCTCGATATTGCCGGGCTGCCGGGCAAGCTCGCGGACTGTCAGGAGAAAGATCCGGCTCTGTCCGAGCTGTACCTGGTCGAGGGTGATTCGGCGGGTGGTTCGGCAAAACAGGGGCGCGATCGGCGGACCCAGGCGATCCTGCCCCTGAGAGGTAAGATCTTGAACGTGGAGAAGGCGCGTTTCGACAAGATGCTGTCGTCTCAAGAAGTCGGCACGCTAGTCACCGCGCTCGGATGTGGTATCGGGCGTGACGAGTTTGATCCTGACAAACTGCGCTATCACAGCATCATCATCATGACCGATGCGGATGTCGACGGCTCGCACATCCGCACACTGCTGTTGACGTTTTTCTTCCGGCAGATGCCCGAACTCATCGAGCGGGGCCACGTGTTCATCGCCCAACCACCGCTGTACAAGGTGAAGAAAGGGCGTCAGGAACGATACGTGAAGGACGACGGCGAGCTTGCCGACTACTTCCTGCAACTCGCGTTGGAAAACGCCAAGCTGTACGTCGATTCGGAAGCCCCGCCAATGCCCATGGAGGCTTTCGAAGCGCTCGCCAAGAATTATCAAAGACTGTTGGTGCGGTTAAAGAGGCTGCAGCGCGTGCTACCGGTTGCGGTGACTGAGCCGCTCGTCAATCTAGAAGTTGTTAGCGAGGCTTTGCTGGAAGACGAGGACGCAATGGCAGCCTGGTGCAACGAGTTGCAAAAAACCATAGCGGAATCGCTGTCTCCCGATGTCGAGTTGCAATTCGACCAAGAGCATCAGGTGTACTGCCCGGTGGTGGAGTTTTTGGAGCGTGGTCTGAAACAGCGCGTAGTCTTGTCCAGAAGTTTCTTTACCGGGCCCGACTACCGCGCCATAGCCAGCAACGCTGAAGCGTTGGCAGGCTTGTTAGGCGAAAATGCGCGCGTTGAAAGGGGCGACAAGACGCAGGCAGTCGCGACATTCGGCGAAGTCTACGATTGGCTGTTGGGAGAGGCGCGTCGCGGCGTCGAAATTCAGCGCTACAAGGGACTCGGTGAAATGAATCCGGATCAATTGTGGAAAACCACGATGGACCCGGCGGTACGACGCATGTTGCAGGTCAACGTCGATGATGCCGTTGCCGCCGATCGGATGTTCACGACGCTCATGGGTGATCAGGTCGAACCGCGCAGGAAATTCATTGAGGCCAATGCTCTGTCGGTCGTCAATCTCGACGTATAACCTTGAGCCTCGACGTGTCTTGCGGCGCGACGTGTTAGCCTCGCGCCTCGGCGTTTCTTGCACCGCGACGTGTTAACCTCGCGCCTTCGACCTCAGCCTCGAGTTCAGCGATAAGACCCGCCATCACTTGCCGAGTTTCCTCGTTGATGGCTTTCGAACTCTTGCCCGCGGTGCTGATGGGTGGTGCTATGCGTAACGTTACGCAGCCTGGTGTCTTCTTGAATGCGTGGGCGGGCCAGAAACGCGCGGCGTCATGAGCCACTACCAACACCGGTTGCTCGGTAGCCGCGGCGAGCGCAGCACCCCCGGCCTGAAACTTGCCCAATTCGCCTCGTGGCATGCGCGTGCCCTCTGGAAACAACAAGACCCAGATCCCCGCTTCCAAGCGTGACCGGCCGAGCTCGATGAATTTCGTCAAGGCCGCACGAGGCGAGCCCCGATCGATGGCGATGGGTTTGGTCAGGGCAAACGCCCAGCCAAAAAAAGGTATCCACAACAACTCGCGTTTGATGAGGGTTGCTTGTGGGTAGAATAATGATTGCAGGAACAACGTTTCCCAGGAACTTTCGTGTCGCGAGAAGACGATGCAGGGCACCTCGGGAATGTTTTCCAGCCCTCGAACCTCGGCTCGAATACCACAGGTAAGTCGCAACCAACCCAGCACCACGCGCGTCCAGAATCCGATGATGAAGGCAAACCGCATTCGATACGGTAGTGCCCACGCAAACAAGATCGAGAATGAGCCCCAAACGATGGTGGCGACCGAGTAGCCGAGATAGAACAGTAGCGCACGAACACCAGAGATCATGAGGTCCAAAGCACGCTAAGGGCTCTCGAGAAGCGCTGTGGCGCAGGCGGCGAGATCATCGTAGACCGAAACGTTGGTCAAGCTCTCGACTTGGGCGTTTTCCACCGCGCGACCGTTGCCGGTCCGTACCAAAATGGGTGCGCATCCCGCGTTCAATGCGGCTTGCACGTCACGCAGCGAATCACCGATGAAGCAGGTCTGGTGACCCGTCACGTCGGCTGCCTGCATGGCCGAGATCAGTAGGCCGGGTTCTGGTTTGCGGCAGTCGCAACCATCGTCGGGGTGGTGAGGGCAGTGGTATATGGGTATCGCTTCGGCACCGGCACGTTGCAACGTCGTCTGCAGGGTGACGTGAATGGCAGCCAATGCATCCCGCGTCAAAAACCCCCGACCAATACCCGCTTGGTTTGTGCACACAGCGACCTGGAAGCGCGCCTGTAGACGCCGCACTGCATCCATGGACCCGGGTATGGGGAGCCACTGGTCGGCGGAGGTAATGTAGTTCTCAGAGTCGTGATTGATGACGCCGTCACGATCGAGGAGTACCAGGCGGATTTTTTGAGATATGGACATAGACTCAATTACAATCGCGGCGAATCGACGTGTGCTAGGCGCGCGCGGAACATAAGGCATCTGAAAGCTATGGTCAAAACCCGTCGTTGCGATTGGTGCGGGACCGATCCTTTGATCATTCGCTATCACGATGAAGAGTGGGGCGTACCGGAGCATGATTCGATCGCATTGTTCGAACGGTTGATCCTTGAGGGTATGCAGGCAGGGCTTGCCTGGATAACCGTGCTTCGGAAACGCGAGCGCATGCGTGAGACGTTTCTTGGTTTCGACCCGGTGCGCCTGGCAGCCACCGATGAACAACACGTCGGTCAGTGGCTGGAGGATCCCGGCATCATCCGCCACCGCGGTAAGCTCGAAGCGATGGTCGCCAATGCACGCGCCATGCTCGAGATGCCGGACTCGCTTGACGAATTTCTTTGGTCTTTTGTGGGCGCTACGCCTCGACAGAACCATTGGCAGGCGCAGAAAGAGATACCTGCAAAAACTGCAACATCCGCCTCGATGGCCAAGGCGTTGAAACGGCTGGGTTTCCGTTTCGTCGGACCGACGACCTGTTATGCCTTCATGCAGAGTGCTGGGTTGGTCAACGATCACTTGGTTGCCTGTCCGGCTCACAAGATCTGTGCTGATCTTGCTCTGTGATGGAAAGGCTCGCCGCCTTCGCGTTGAGGATCACGACAAGGATGTTCAGCTTTTTGTCAGTTGCTGCAGGACGCCGCGTGGCGAAGCTGTTGGTTGCCGTCGTGCGCCGATTCGGTAGCGAGTCGGAGCGGATTACAAAGATCAATCTGAAGCGATGTTTCTCCGAATTGGACGACGCGGCGCTCGAGAGGCTCAGCCGCGCCAGCTTGCATCACACATTGTGCATCATGATCGAGAACGGCATGTTGACCCACTGGTCCGAACGGCGCATTCGTGAGGCCATCGTCTCGGAGGAGGGCAAGGGTCTCATCGAGGCACAACTTGCGAAACCTCGCGGCGTATTGGTGTTGCTGCCGCATTTCGGCAATTGGGAGGTGATCGGCTGCGCGCTGGGAGATCTGGGTTTCGTCGGGTTGTACGACCCACCCCGGATCGCCAGCCTCGATGCGCTGATACGGCGCAGTCGTGAGCGTTTCGGTGGCACGCTGGTGCCGGTCGATCGCAACGGGTTGCGCAGCGTATATAAAACCTTGAAGAACCATGGCCTGGTCTGCCTGTTGCCGGACCAGGTGCCTGAACAAAACGCCGGCGTTTATGCCCCGTTCTTTGGTCAACCCGCGCTCACGATGACCTTGGTGCATCGTCTGATACGACAATCTCAACCGTTCGTTGTGCTGGGTGGCGTACGGCGCGTAACGGGCGGTTTTGCGATCCAATACGTGCCGCTTGGCGATGCGCTTTATGGAGCGGATGCAGAGAAAAGTGCGGCAGCGCTGAATCGCGCGATCGAGCAGTTGGTGCGCACGGACCCTGCCCAGTATCAGTGGGAGTACAAGCGATTCAAGAAGCAGCCCGAGGGCCATGCCAACGTCTACCCCAAGGCCCCCTAACGTCTCCAGAAAGCCGGGGTCAGTAAAACCAGCACGGTAAATATCTCCAGACGGCCCAGCAACATGGCAAACATCAACAGCCACTTCACGGCGTCTGGCAGTGCCTGATAATTTAAGGCCACCTCGCCGAGTCCGGGGCCGAGGTTGCTCAGGCAGGCGCCAACAGCGGAGAATGCGGTCGTGAAGTCTAAATCCGACAGCGCCATGACGAGGCAGACCATCGTCACGAAGATGATGACGTAGGCCGAGAAGAAGCTCCACACGGCTTCCACGACTCGATCGGGCACCTTCTGTTTCCCGAGTTTGACCGAAAACACCCCGTTGGGATGTATGAGGCGTCTGATCTCGCGCAAGCCCTGCAGGTAGATCAAAAGCACGCGAACCATCTTGATACCGCCAGCGGTCGATCCCGCACAGCCGCCAGCGAATGCGGCGAACAACAACAACACCGGCGCGACTGATGGCCAAAGACTGAAGTTGGAGGTCGTAAAGCCTGTCGTTGTCGCAATCGATACGGCTTGGAAGATGCCATCGCGCAAGGGAGTATCGATGGTATCCGGATGCTGGGCCAAGATGCCGGAGACGATGGCAGAAACGCCAATCAGCACGAAAACGTAGAGGCGTACTTCCATGTCTTGCAGATAGTAAACGGGGTTTTTGCGGTTCCACGCCACGAAGTGCAAGCCGAAATTGATGCCTGAGAAGATCATGAACACGATGGCGACGGCTTCGATGCCGGGGTTGGCGAAGTGGCCGATACTGGCATCGTGCGTCGAGAATCCGCCGATGGCGACCGTCGAGAAGCTGTGGCAGATGGCGTCGAACACGCTCATGCCGGCCGCCCAGTAGGAGGTCGCGCACATCACGGTGATGCCAAGGTATAGGTACCATAAGGCTTTCGCCGTCTCGGTGATGCGTGGCGTCAGCTTGGTGTCTTTGACCGGTCCGGGAGATTCGGCGCGATAGAGCTGCATTCCGCCGATGCCGAGCATCGGTAGTATCGCGACCGCCAAAACGATGATGCCCATCCCGCCAAACCACTGCAGCAGCTGCCGGTAGAACAAGATGGATTTCGGCAGCTCATCCAATCCGGTGATGACGGTTGCGCCGGTGGTGGTCAAACCAGACAACGATTCAAACGCAGCGTCGGTGAAGCTCAAGCTCGTACTCTCGGCCAAGTAGATGGGAATGGCGCCGAATAACCCCAGGCTCACGTAGAACAGCGCCGTGATCAGGAAGCCATCGCGGGCCCGGAGTTCGCGATCGCTACGCATGGGCAGCCACAACAGCAAACCGGCAACCAAGGTGACGCCGAAGGCCATCGCAAAGGTTGGGATCGTCGCTTCGGCATAGATCCAGGCAACGATCACGGGCACCAACAACGCGAGACTAAACAGGGTCAGCAGGATGCCGGTGACGCGCAGAATGACGGAAAGGTGCATGAGCAAGCCGGCGCTAGAAGAAGGAGAGGCCCACTTGGAACAAGCGTTCGACCTGCGGAATGTATTTCTTGTCGGTGAGAAACAAAATGACATGGTCCTCTGATTGCACGACTACGTCGCTGTAGGTGACCAATACCTCATTGCCGCGCACGATCGCGCCGATCGTGGTGCCAGGTGGTAGATCGATCTCCTTCACGTATTTGCCGACGACCTTGGAATTCTTGGCATCGCCGTGGGCGATGGCCTCAATGGCTTCGGCCGCACCGCGTCGTAGGCTGTGGGCGCGAGCCACGTCGGCGCGCCGGACGTACTTCAAGACCTCGGACGTCGTCGTATGCTGCGGCGAGATGGCGATGTCGATGTCGCCCCCCTGCACCAAATCGACGTAGGCTGGCTTACCGATCAAGGTCATGACCTGCCGCACACCGAGGCGCTTGGCCATCAACGATGACATGATGTTGACCTCGTCGTCGTTGGTCACCGCACAGAACGCATCGACCTGTTCGATATTCTCTTCGAGCAGAAGATCTTGGTCGGTGGCATCGCCCTGCAGCACCACGGTGTTGTGCAGCGATTCTGCAAGGTGTTCGCAGCGTGAGCGGTTGCGCTCGATGAGCTTCACCGAAAAATAGGGCTCTATCGCGCTCGCCAACCGCTCGCCGATGTGACCGCCACCGACGATCATGATCCGTTTGAAAGCGCGTTCGACCCGGGTGATCTCGCCCATCACGGCGTTGATGTGTTCCGCTGCAGCGATGAAGAACACCTCGTCGTCAGCCTCGATCGTCGTACCGCCAGTCGGGAGGATCGGACTGCCGCGGCGGAAGATGGCGGCGACCCGCGTGCTGACGTTGGGCAGCTGTTTTCTGACGTAGCGCAGTTCCTGACCGACCAGAGGGCTTCCCGCGTGGGCTCGCACGGCAACCAGTTGCACGCGTCCTTCGGCAAAATCCAGCACTTGCAATGCGCCGGGATGCTCTAACAGTCGGCGAATCTGCTCGGTGACGACCTGCTCGGGATTGATGAGCACGTCGATGGGGACGTGATCCTTGTCGAACAGATCTTCGCGGTCTAAATACGCGGCCGCGCGTACTCGGGCAATCTTCCTCGGCGTGTGAAAATGCGTATGCGATACTTGGCAAGCGATCATGTTCACCTCATCGCTTCCCGTCACGGCGATCAGCATATCCGCGTCTTCGATGCCCGCGCGACGCAAAACGTCCGGATGCGAAGCCCAACCGGCGATGGTCTGAATGTCGAGCCGGTCTCTGAGCTCCGCCAAGCGTTCTTCATCGCGGTCTACGAGGGTGACGTCAAACGCTTCGCTGGCCAGGTGCTCGGCTAACGTTTCGCCCACTTGACCGCCGCCGAGAATCAGGATTTTCAAGATTGTTGCTCTGGCGACGTGCGCGGTCTCTGGATCGGCGCCGGCTGCTCTTCGATCATTTTTCGTCCTTCTGGAGGAGGGCGAAATAAAAACCGTCGGTCGTCCGTTCCGTGGGTAGTAGTTGCCAACCGAACCGTGTCGCCTGTCCAGTTGGTAGCTTGACGTCAATCACGCGAGCATCGGCCTGCGTCTCAACAAAGGCTCCCACGATGCCGTCGTTCTCCTCAGCCAGAATGGAACAAGTGCAATAAAGTAGGGTACCTCCGCCGCACAAGGTAAGCCATAGATTACCGAGCAGGCGTCCCTGTAGCTCAAGCTGGCTTTCGACCTCGGTCCAGCGACGCGTGACCTTGATATCGGGATGGCGTCGCAAGGTGCCGCTGCCGGAACAAGGCACGTCGACTAACACGTGGTCGAAACCGATAGCATCCCACCATGACAATTGGGTAGCGTCAGCGACCTGAATCGTAAAGTTCCGGTGACCCAACCGTGCCGCGATGCGTTGCAGGTCTTGCACGCGGTCAGTCGCGCGGTCGATGGCGACAACGTTTAGACCGTCGTGCGCTTCCAGCAGGTGGAAGAGCTTGCCGCCGGGTGCGGCGCAAGCGTCCAGCACGCGCTGGCCCGGCTCGAGCCGCGCCGCCAAGGGTTGGATCGCAAGTTGTGCGCCGATGTCTTGCACGGCCACGAGGCCTTCGGCAAAGCCCGGTAGCTCATCGGTGGGGCGCGGGGTTTCGAGGACGAGGGACTCAGGCAGCCAAGACTTCCGGTAACCGATGTCGGCGCGTTCCAGCAACGCTTGATAGTCACGCGGTGTCGTGCGACGCGTATTGACGCGCAGGCACATGGGCGCGCGCCGGTTGTTGGCGTCCATCAGCGCCTCAGCCTCGGCATACTGATCTCGTAGTTTACTATTGAGCCATTCCGGATGTTCGAACGAATGTTCGGACGGGCTGATGGGTCGTTCCGACAACTTCCGCAGCACCGCGTTGACAACGCCCTTGGCCCAGGGCTTACGTAGTTCGTGAGCCGCTTCTACCGTTTCATAGATCGCTGCGTGGGCCGGTATTCGGGTTCTTCCCAGTTGGTAAGCGCCTACTAACAACAAACCGTACAGGTCCAGATCCTGTTTCCTGAAGGATTTCGACAGCGCATCATCGACCTGATCGCAAAGCGAAAAGTAGTGCCGCAGTACGCCATAGGTTAGCTCTTTGCTCAAGCTCGATTGGGCACGGCGTGCCAGGGCCCAATCGATCGTTCGTTTTTTACCCAAGATGGCATTTAAGTTGCGCGCAGCAACCGCCCGCTCGGCCCTAGGGGTCATGGAACCGCGCGCCGACATGGAAAAGGTCGCCGTAGCCATTGAGGAGGTCGGCTGGCGTGAGCGGTTGACCCTGGCCGCGATTCAGCCGTACCAATTCGAGGTGCAACTGACCTTCAGCGCAAGCGACACGAATGCCCGACTTGTCGGCGCACACGATGGTACCGATGGACGCGTGGGTGTCGGAGTCGCTTACGGGTCGCGCGGCGAGGATGCCCACCCGCATCTCACCGAGTAGGCTGACTACCGGTGCGCGATGCGCAAGCGCTCGAATTTGCCGCTCGAGCACCAGAGCCGGCTGCGTCCAGTCGCAAAGGGAATCGGCGGGCGCGAGTTTGTGGGCATAGGTGGGTTTGCCAACCTGGGGGTAGGCTGGCAGCTCTCCGAGTTGTTCGAGCGCCTCGCACAACAGTTCTGCGCCGAGCTTGGCGAGGGCCTCCCCCAACGCCTGCCCGGTTGCGGTTGGCTCGATTGGCAGCGCTCGGTGGAGCAAGACCGGCCCGGTATCGAGTCCTGCGTCCATCTGCATGATCGAGATCCCCGTCTGCGTGTCGCCGGCCATGATCGCCCGCTCGATGGGCGCCGCTCCGCGCCAGCGCGGTAGCAGCGATGCATGAACGTTGAGGCAGCCGTGACGAGGTACGCGTAGAACGGTCTCCGGCAGGATCAAGCCGTAGGCAGCGACGACTAGGACGTCTAAGGCGTAGCCCGCGAGCCCAGCGGCGGCCTCGGGTGACCGGAGTGTCGTCGGCGTGCAGACCGGGATGCCTTGCGCTTCTGCAAGTTGTTTGACCGGGCTCGGTGTTACCCGTTTACCGCGACCGGTGGGGCGATCGGGCTGCGAGAACACCACCACGGGATGCCGCTCGGCGTTTATCAGTGCGGCCAAGATATCCGCCGCAAAGGCCGGTGTACCGGCAAATCCGATCCGCGTGGCGTTCACCGTACGCGTTACGCTTGAATGCGCTGTTGCTTCTGGAGTTTCTTCCGAATGCGCATGCGCTTGAGGCTTGATAGGTAGTCGACGAACAGCTTGCCTTCGAGATGATCACATTCGTGTTGGATGCAAACGGCAAGCGTGCCTTCCGCTTCCAGCGTTGCTGGCCGGCCATTGCGATCGATGGACTCGACTCGGACTCGATCGAATCTCGTCACCGGCTCGTAGATTCCTGGCAGCGACAGGCAACCCTCTTCGGTTTCCATGGGCTCGCCGTCGAGTTGCAACTCGGGATTGATAAAGGCGTGCGGCTCGTCGCGGTTTTCAGAGACATCGATCACGATGATGCGTTTGTGCACGTCCACTTGGCTGGCAGCGAGACCAATGCCCGGTGCGCTGTACATGGTCTCATACATGTCGTCGATCAACGTCCGAATCTGCTCGTCGACGATATCTACGGGTTGCGCTTTGGTGCGTAGCCTAGGATCGGGATATTGGAGAATATCGAGGATTGCCATCGTGGTTGAAAACCGTGAAACAGTTCGCCTAAGACCGATCTAAGACCGAGTTGGGGGCGATGTGATCTATCTCTAGTATTGGTGTAATTCGTACTGCTAAGATTGTGAAGAGTATAAACTTTTTCTTTCTCTAAACACGTTTTGACGAGCCGCGTTGAGCAAATTTTGGAGACGTTAATCGGGATCATGAAGGTGATCGGCGCGGCCGCAACGCCGCGGTATAGGAGCCGCCAGAAAAGGGACTACATCATGAGGAAACTGTTCACCGTTCGCCAACGCCTGGGTCTACTCGCAGCCAGCATGCTGGTCGCGGTCACCTTGACCATGCAGGCAGCCACGACGGATTTGAATCAGTACTTACGGCCCGGCCATCCAGACGTATATACCGTGTTGAAGGGCGATACGCTCTGGGACATATCGGGCCAGTTTCTCGAGCGACCTTGGTTGTGGCCGGAGTTGTGGCAGATCAATCCACACATCGAAAATCCCCATCTCATCTATCCGGGTGACCGGATCTCGCTTGTCTACGTGGAAGGACAGCCACGGCTGACGCTCGAACGCGGCGCTGCCGGCCGTACCTATCGCTTGAGCCCCAGCGACACCGTGACGTTGAAGCCTCGGATTCGTGCGACACCACTGGAATCGGCCATTCCGGCGATTCAATTGGATGCGATTCAGGGATTCTTGGTGCAAAACCGCGTCGTCGAACCGGAGGAACTGAGCGCGGCGCCGTATGTCGTTCAAGGTGAAAGTAATCGGTTGATACTGGGTGGCGGTGATCGTGTCTATGTCCGAGGCGTGTTACCCGACAGCGCGGCGTACAATGTCGTGCGGCGTGGCCCCGTCTATGTCGATCCCGAGACCAACGAAACGCTCGGTCAGGAAGCCACGTACATCGGCCTCGGCACGACCGTTGCCCAAGAGGATGACATCGCAACCATGGCCATCTCTTCCAGTCGCGCGGAGGTGCGGATTGGTGACCGCATCATGGCGACCGAAGAACGCCGCGTCGATTCGAGATTCTTCCCGAGTGCACCCGATGAAGACGTCGAGGGTCAAATCATTTCGGTGTTTGGCGGCGTCACCCAAGTCGGTACCTATGACGTGGTGGTCATCAACCGGGGCGAGCGCGAAGGCTTGCAAACCGGTAACGTGATGGCCATCTACAAGCGTGGTGCCATGGCTCGCGACAGGATTGCCAATGAGACCATACGCCTGCCGAGCGAGCGTGCGGGGTTGCTGATGATATTCCGCGTGTTCGAAAAGTTGTCGTACGGACTCGTGCTGGATGCCGAGCGACCCCTGTCCGTCGACGACGAAGTGCGTAATCCCTAAACCACACGACGCGACGCTACCGTCCGACAGCTGCCGCCATCCGCGGCGTCTTCACTTTGGCCTCGGGCCGTCTAGGCTGATGCGATGTCGCTGTCCGAAGCCGAAGCGCTGCTATATCTCTGCCAGGCGGCACCCCGACGACAAGTTCGGCAATGGCTGCAAACGGAAGGTTCGTCTATCGCCGCGCACGAGCGTCACGGGCGCACGCCGGTTTGGACATGGGCACGGCTTGCCGATCTTGGCATCGGCGTGGTCACGCAATACGACGAGCAGTTTCCCGACGCGCTGAGCGAGATCCCGGATGCACCGCTCGTGCTCTACTATCGAGGCTCGCTGGAGAGTCTTTCAGTACCGGCTGTTGCCGTCGTGGGTGCGCGTCGTTGCACGCGTTATGGGCTGCAGATCGCTCGGTCGATGGGACGCGCGTTTGCCAGTCAAGGGTTGACGGTGGTGTCGGGATTGGCACGCGGCATTGACGGGGCGGCACACGAGGGCGTGCTGGAAAGCACACGCCAAAACGTCGCCGTGGCGGTGTTGGGGAGCGGCATGCTGCAACTCTACCCCCGAGAAAACACGCGGCTCGCCGAGGCGATCGTTGCGAGTGGTGGTGCATTGATTACCGAGTACCTACCGGATGCGCCGCCACTCAAAGGTCATTTCCCCGAACGCAACCGCATCATCAGCGGCTTGGGGCAGGCCGTGATCGTGGTCGAAGCGAGTCGCAAGAGCGGTTCCTTGATCACCGCACGCATGGCGCTGGAGCAAGGTCGGGACGTATTTGCGGTTCCCGGACCGGTGACGAGCCATGCCAGCGTCGGCTGCCATTGGTTGATACAACAAGGGGCCGGGCTGGTAGAAGGTGCCGACGACGTATTGGTCGAGTTTGGCCTCGTTGCCAGCAACCGGCCAGCGGTGGCGGAGCCACCAGCCGCATTGAAGCCGGTGTTTGAGTGCGTGTTGCCGACACCCATATCGGCCGAGCAGATCGCCGTCGAGTTGGGGCTGCCTATAGCCGGGGTCAGTGCCGCGCTCATTCAGTTGGAACTCAGCGGATTTGTCGAGCAAAGGCCGGACGGGTATATTCTCCTGCTCCTTTGATGCCGTCACGAGGATGGGGCCCAATGAGCTTCGTTACTATCCTAATGGGGTCCGAGTCCGATTGGCCCGCCATGCAGGCCTGCACCGCTGTGCTCGGGCAGTTGGCGATAGACTTTGAGGTGCGCGTGACATCCGCTCACCGAACGCCCCAGGCCACCTCCGAGTACGTACAGGACGTTGTCGGGCGCGGTTGCGCGGTATTCATCTGCGCGGCCGGCATGGCGGCGCATCTCGCGGGAGCGGTGGCGGCCCGCACGACGTTACCGGTGATTGGAGTGCCCATCGACAGCGGCCCTTTGAGCGGATTCGATGCGCTGTTATCCACCGTGCAGATGCCGGGCGGTGTTCCGGTGGCGACGGTCGCCGTTGGCCGGGCCGGTGCGAAAAATGCGGCCTACCTGGCGGCACAGATATTGGCGTTGAACGACCCATCACTCGCCCAAAAACTCGTCGACGATCGGGCAGCCAACCAAGCCAACGTTCAGGCCCAGAATGACCGAATTCAGGCCGAACTGGGGAGTTGACGGCTTTCATCTCACGCAGGCAGCCTGGTCGTTGCGCCGCGGCGGCGTGGTCGCACATGCGACCGAAGGCGTTTGGGGCTTAGCCTGCGACCCTTTCAATGCGCATGCGGTCGGTAAGCTGCTTCGGTTGAAATCGCGCGACACGGCCAAGGGGCTGATACTCATCGGCGCTGATGCGTCGTGTTTTGCCGGCGAACTGGAGGCGCTCGATGCCGATTCCCTAGGCAGAGTGCTAGCCAGTTGGCCGGGGCCGGTTTCCTGGGCGGTGCCCAACCAACGCTTCGCCGTATGGATAACGGGGCAACACACATCGGTGGTCATCAGAGTCCCAGGGCACGCGCAGGCGCAAGCACTGTGTTCGACGTTCGGCGGACCGCTGGTCTCGACCTCGGCCAACCTGCGCGGTCGGGCGAGTACCAGTGATGTCTTGAAAGTCCGCAAGTGGTTCGGCGATCGGCTGGATTATTACCTACCGGGCCGTACCGGCGCGCGCACGCGGCCGAGTGAGATTCGAACCCTAACCGGTAGGATTCTGAGGTGATGGATCGCTACATCGTCATCGGCAATCCGGTCGAGCATTCGTTGTCTCCGGACATTCACCGCGCCTTTGCGGAACAGACGCGCGAGGATCTCGAGTACGCAACGTTGTTCGCGCCGCAAGACGCATTTGCCTCGAAGATTGCGGGGTTCTTCGATGCAGGGGGTCGCGGCGCGAACGTCACGGTACCATTCAAGTCCGAGGCCCACAGCTGGGTAGATGCGCATGACGTTTCAGCCGCGACGACCGGCGCGGTCAATACCATCGCGCGGGAGGGTGACCTATCGATGGGCTACAACACGGACGGACCAGGATTGATAGCAGACCTCGACGCCCTGGGTATCGATGTCGCGGGCAGCCGGCTCCTGATGCTCGGTGCCGGTGGTGCCGCGCGCGGGGTCCTCGGTCCGTTGTTGGCTGCAGGGGTCGCTGACCTGGTGGTTGCCAATCGCACGGTTGCGCGAGCCGAGACGCTGGTGGCAGCACTTGAGGGTGGCGCCGTCAAAGCCTGCGGGCTCGAAGCGGTGACGGGTCCCTTCGACGTGATCATCAACGGTACTTCCGCAGGTCTGAGCGGCGAGGCTGCGTTGATTGCACCGGCCGTCGCCCAGGGGGCGATATGTTATGACCTTCTGTACGCGCGTGATGGTGCAACGCCGTTTTGTGAATGGGCGCGCTCCGCCGGTGCCACGAGGGTCGTAGACGGCTTGGGCATGTTGGTCGAGCAAGCCGCCGCCGCATTCGCTATATGGCGGGGTGTTACCCCGGACGCCAGAACGGTTCTCGCGGCGTTGCGTGGCCATACTTAGTCGATGCGTGGCAAGAAAACCAACGAACGTTTCATTGCCGGTGCGGTGTGCCCTGCCTGCCATGTGCTAGACCGTATCGTCGTTTCCTCGGACGATGAGGGCATCGAGCACCAGCGTTGCGTCAGCTGCGGCTATGCTAAGCACGGCCACCCGGCCGCGAGCACCCCGCCGAGTGGTAGATTGCAGAGGCAGGAACCGACGCCCAGCAAGACCATACGCATCGTCGATCCGCGTGATCGCTGATTGGGAAGGTCGTTTGGGCGCTGTTGGATTCTGCAAACGCGTGCAGAGTAATATGTAGGGGCGGATAAGGGACGGGAAGCGTCGGTTCGGGGAAGGGACCCAGGGTGTCGATGACAAAAACAGTATGGGGCGCACTGTCGGGCGGTCTCGCAACGTTGGCTTGTAGCGGCGTTGCGTTGGGCGACGAGCTCAACATGCCCGTTGGCGTGACCGACGTCAGCCGCAAGATTTACGACCTGCACACGGACATCCTCCTGATCTGCGTGGTCATCGGTCTCGTCCTGTTTTCTGCCATGCTCTGGTCGATTGTCCGTCACCGCAAGGCCGCCGGATACGAGGCCGCACAGTTTCACGAAAACACCCGGCTCGAGATCGCTTGGACGCTCATTCCCGTCGCGATTCTCATCGCCATCGCCTACCCGGCAACGCGCGTGTTGATCGACATATACGACACCGGCGGCGAAGATCTGACCATCGAGGTGCGCGGCTACCAGTGGAAATGGCAGTACAAATATCTGGACGAAGACTTCAACAACACGTTTGGTTTCTTCAGCACCTTGACCACCAGCCAAGACGAGATTCAGAACCGCACCACCAAGGGCGAGCACTATCTGTTGGAAGTGGACAACCCCTTGCGTATACCGACCAACCGTAAAGTACGTTTCTTGGTCACGTCGGAAGACGTCATCCACGCTTGGTGGGTGCCGGATTTCGGTATCAAGCGCGATGCCGTGCCCGGCATCCTGAACGAGATGTGGACCATCGTCCAAGAGCCAGGCGTGTATCGCGGACAATGCACCGAACTTTGCGGCAAAGACCACGGCTTCATGCCGGTGGTCGTCGAGGTGTTGCCGGAAGACGAGTATGACGCGTGGTATACGGAACGTGTCGTGGCGGAAAAGGTACGTCGCGAGGCGTTAACCAGGACGTTTACCGGTGATGAACTGATGGCCGAGGGACAGCGCGTCTACAACACGTTTTGTGTCGCGTGCCACCAGCCGAATGGTCAAGGTGTACCGCCCGTATATCCGGCATTGGCCGAAGGGCTGGTGACGACCGGACCTAGAGATCGGCACATTCGCACGGTCTACGAAGGGCTGCCCGGTACCGCGATGCAGGCTTTCGGTCGGCAGCTCGACGCGCGGGAGCTTGCGTCTGTCGTGCACTACGAGCGTCATGCCTTCGGCAACAACGTCGGCGATATCACTCAGCCCCGCGACGTCATCAACTTGATGGAGGGCGAGTAGGTCATGAGCGACGCTGTCCAAGATTACGCCCACGAGGTTGTGCACGAGGATCACGGTCCGGCCAAGGGTCTGAGGCGTTGGTTGTTCACCACCAACCACAAAGACATCGGCACCCTCTACCTTTGGTTCAGTTTCTTGATGCTGTTGATCGGCGGATCCATGGCGCTGGTGGTTCGCGCAGAACTGTTTCAGCCTGGACTGCAGTTCGTGGATCCCCAGTTTTTCAACCAGATGACGACCAACCACGGTCTGATCATGGTGTTTGGCGCGATCATGCCGGCGTTCGTAGGCCTCGCCAACTGGTTGCTGCCGATGATGCTTGGGGCGCCGGACATGGCATTGCCCCGCATGAACAACCTGTCGTTCTGGATACTACCGTTCGCCTTTGGCCTGTTGATATCGACGTTGTTCATGGAAGGCGGTGGGCCCAATTTTGGGTGGACGTTCTACGCGCCGCTGTCCACGACCTACGCGCCTGACAGCGTCACGTTCTTCATCTTCGGCGTTCACATGATGGGTGCCTCATCGATCATGGGCAGTATCAACATCATCGCCACGATCCTGAACATGCGCGCCCCGGGTATGACGCTCATGCGCATGCCGCTATTTGTGTGGACCTGGTTGATCACCGCATACCTGCTGCTGGCCGTGATGCCCGTGCTGGCCGGTGCGGTCACGATGATGCTTTTCGATATTCACTTCGGGACCAGCTTCTTCAGCGCGGCCGGCGGTGGTGACCCGGTGCTGTTCCAGCACATCTTCTGGTTCTTCGGCCACCCCGAGGTCTACATCATGATCCTGCCGGCGTTCGGTATCGTTTCGCAGATCATTCCGACGTTTTGCAGAAAGCCGCTGTTTGGCTATGACTCGATGGTCTACGCGGTGGCTAGCATCGCGTTCCTGTCGTTCATTGTCTGGGCGCACCACATGTTCACCGTGGGCATGCCGCTTGCCGGTCAGTTGTTTTTCATGTACTCCACGATGCTGATCGCCGTACCGACCGGCGTGAAGGTGTTCAACTGGGTGTCCACCATGTGGCGCGGGTCGATGACCTTCGAGACGCCCATGTTGTTTGCCATCGCCTTCGTCGTGTTGTTTTCGATCGGTGGGTTCTCCGGTTTGATGCTGGCGATTACGCCCGCCGATTATCAATATCACGACACCTACTTCGTGGTTGCCCACTTCCACTACGTGTTGGTTCCGGGCTCCCTATTCTCGATCATCGCGGCAGTTTATTACTGGCTGCCAAAGTGGTGTGGCAAGATGTACGACGAGGGGCTTGGCAAGCTGCACTTCTGGTTGTCGTTCGTCGGGGTCAACGTCACGTTCTTTCCGCAACACTTTTCCGGACTTGCCGGCATGCCGAGACGCATTCCGGACTATGCGTTGCAGTTTGCCGACTTCAACATGCTCTCGAGTATCGGCGCGTACGTTTTTGGCTTCTCGCAGGTGCTGTTTTTATACATCGTCATCAAGACCATCAAGAGCGGTGAGCCGGCGACCGGCCGCGTTTGGGAGGCAGCCCATGGGCTCGAGTGGACCTTGGCGTCGCCCGCGCCGTATCACAGCTTTACCCACCCGCCCAAGGTCGTTTTGGCCGAGGCCCATTCCTGATGCCGGCGCATGGCAAAACCGCCGCAAAGTTGATGCTCATCGTGGTGGGCATGTTTGGTTTCGGTTTCGCGCTGGTGCCGCTGTATGACCTCTTGTGCGAAGTCACCGGCCTGGGTGGTCGTACCGGCGGCCAGTACGTAATCGACCCGGCGACCCACACGGTGGACAAGACGAGGCTCGTACGCGTGAACTTCATCACCAACACCAACGCCGGTATGCCTTGGGCATTCTGGTCCGAGAAAGGCGGTGTGCGGGTGCACCCGGGTCAGCCAAAGTTCGTGAAGTTCTTTGTTCGAAACCCGACCGATCGGGTGATGATCGGCAAAGCGGTGCCATCGGTCGCGCCCATGCGAGCATCGGGTTTCTTCCACAAAACCGAGTGTTTTTGTTTCGAGCACCAGATGTTGCAACCTGGCGAGACGCTCGAGTTGCCGATGCGCTTCATCGTCGACAGCCAACTGCCGAAGAACATCGATTCGATCCACTTGAGCTATACGTTATTCGACGTGACGGAGATAGCCGCCTCCGCCCCCGTGGGGGCACAGGCAAGTCCGGTAGAGGCCGACGCAAAGCCCATCGGGGCGGATTAGGAGCAACGGATGGCCGACACGGACGAAGACTCGGTCTACTTCATACCGGACAACAGCTGGTTTCCGATAGGCATCGCCGTCGGGCTGTTCCTGTTGGTGTTCGGCCTCGGTAGTTGGCTCAACGAGATAAAGGCCGGTGAGGAGCCAAGCCTCGTCGCATTCTATGCGGGCGCGCTGATCTTCGCTGTCGTGTTGTATCGCTGGTTCGCGGCCGTCATCGACGAGAACCTGGCTGGCTTGCCCAACGCCCGGGTCAAACGTTCCTACGTTTGGGGTATCGGTTGGTTCATTTTCTCCGAGGCCATGTTTTTCGCCGCGTTTTTCGGAGCGTTGTTCTATACACGGGTACTCGCCGTGGCGTGGATCGGGGGTGAAGGCGCCAAGGGCGTAACGGGCGATTACCTGTGGCCGGAATTCGAGACGGCGTGGCCGGTCGTGAACAACCCGGATCCTAGCGTTTTTGCCAACCCACGCGAGAGCATGGCCGCACCGAGTATTGGCAACTGGCTGAACTACCTACCGTTTTGGAACACGGTCATTCTGTTGACCTCCAGCGTTACCGTGCACTTCGCCCACACCGCGATCAAGGATGAGGCGCAGGGCAAGATGACCTTGTGGCTAGGGGTCACGGTGCTACTCGGCATCCTGTTCTTGATCCTGCAGGTCGAAGAGTATCTAGAGGCGTATCAAGAGTTGGGGCTCACCCTGTCCAGCGGCATCTACGGGTCGACGTTCTTCATACTGACCGGCTTTCACGGGTTTCACGTCACGCTCGGCACGTTCATGCTCTTCATTCAGCTGCTGCGGGGGATGCGAGGGCACTTTCGGCCGCACGATTGTTTCGGCTTCGAAGCGTCGTCGTGGTATTGGCACTTCGTGGACGTCGTGTGGGTGGGTTTGTTCCTGTTCGTTTACGTGTTTTAGTCGACGACGTCCGCTGGAGCGGTCGCGCGGTCGTGCCAGGGTGCGCTCTGCCCCATCTTCAGTTCGCCGGTCATGAAGCCGTAGAAAATGGTGGCGAGCAGGGCGGCCGCCAAGGTAATGCGAACACCCAACGAATGCAGGGTGCGTTTCGAGCCCGGAAGGTCTGAGTCCTTGAACAGAAACACCAATCCGCTGACGAGGCTCGCTAGCACGGCGACGAGCAGAATGACGATGACGATTTTGATCAACGGGGTGGCAACGGCGATTGGATTCGCCACTCTAGCGTATCGGCGCGCACCGCGCTTCTGGTAGTGGATAGGAACGGTTTCGATGGTTGACCAGACATTGTTAAGAAAGAATCGGGTGCAGGTGGTGATGTTGCTCATCGCGCTGCCGCTCGTGTCGGTAGGGGCGGCGTATATCCTCTTTTATCTCGCGGGACAGGAAACCCTGCTGCAGAGCACCAATCAAGGCGAGTTCGTACAGCCGCCGGTCGAGGTGGCAGCGCTTCGGCTCGAAGGCCCGGACGGCGAGACGATGACGGAAGGCGGTACTTGGTGGATCTGGATGGTCACCGAGGAGTGTGAAGCCGCTTGCGAAGAGACCCTGTTTCAGCTCCGCCAGGTGCACGTGTTGTTGAACAAGGATGCCGGGCGTGTACAGCGCGGATTGGTCGCTGAAAATGCGGCGACGTATCACCGGGTAAGCGGGCGTTTCCCGGCGCTAAGCTTTCTCAGGAGCGCGAATCCTGCTGTCCTGGCGCGGGGCGTGTACATCGTCGATCCCATCGGTAACGTGGTGCTGCGCTATCCGCCGCACACGGAACCCAAACCGGTGCTCGACGATTTGAAACGACTGCTGAAGGTGTCGCAGATTGGCTAAGGAAGGTCTCCGTAAGCGGTTCTTGACGTTCACGCTCGTCGGAGTTGGCTTGGCCCTTTTGGTGGTGGTCTTGGGTGCATTCACGCGGCTGGTGGACGCGGGTCTCGGGTGTCCGGATTGGCCGGGTTGTTACGGGTACTTCACCGTCCCGCAAACGGCGGAAGAAATCCGCGTCGCCGAATCGCGATTTCCAACGGCGCTCGTCGAAGTCGGCAAGGCCTGGGCGGAGATGGTGCATCGTTACTTTGCCACGGGTTTGGGTGCTTTGATCGTGGGGATCACGTGGTTTGCTCATCGAAATCGACCGCAAGTGCCGTTCGGATTGCCGGTGGCGCTGCTCTTCATGGTCATTTTACAAGGCGCCTTCGGCGCGTGGACGGTGACTCTGAAACTTTGGCCGCAGGTGGTAACCGCGCATCTGTTGGGCGGCTTTACCACCTTGAGCCTCTTATGGCTGTTGGCGTTGCGCCTTGGGCTTGGCGCGGGGCTGGCAGCTGACGCGAGCCTCAAACGACACGCGGCGGTCGCGCTCGCGGTGGTTGTCCTGCAAATCGGTCTGGGCGGTTGGGTGACGTCCAACTATGCCGCACTCGCCTGCCCCGATTTTCCGACCTGTCATGGCCAGTGGCTGCCGCCGCTGGATTTCGCTAACGGCTTCGATGTCTTTCAATCGGTGGGTCCGAACTATCTCGGCGGCTTGCTAGAAAGCGATGCCCGCGTCACCATTCAGGTGATGCATCGCTTAGGCGCCCTCGTGGTGTTGGCGGTTGTCGGATGGCTTGGTTGGCGCCTACTGCGAGATGAGAGTCGGCTGGCGGCGTGGATCTTGGGTCTGCTCGCCGTACAGTTGGCGTTGGGTGTTCTGAACGTGGTCTGGGCACTGCCACTTTGGGTTGCCACGTCGCACAACGCCGGTGGTGCGCTGTTGCTGCTCGGGCTGGTTACAGTAAACTATCGCGCTTTCTCGAAGGGGTAGGTCTTGAGCGAAATCGTTCGCACATCAGCGTCGTGGCGCGACTATTTGGAAATGTGCAAACCGCGCGTGGTATTACTCATGCTGCTGTGCGCTATCGTCGGCATGTTTCTCGCAACACCCGGTATGGTGCCGGTCGAGATACTGGTTCTAGCCACTCTTGGCATTGGCCTCGTCGCTGGGTCGGCGGCCGTCGTGAATCACATCGCTGATGCCGAGCTTGATGCCCGTATGGCCCGCACGGCAGCGCGTCCGGTCGCGACCGGACGCATCGGTGTAGTGCAGGCATTGCTGTTCTCGGCGTTACTCGGCGTTTCCGGGATCGTCATTCTGCATGTGTGGATCAATCCACTGACCGCGTGGCTGAATCTTGCTTCCTGGGTAGGCTACGGGCTGGTGTACACCTTGTTCTTGAAACGTGCCACACCCCAAAACATCGTCATTGGCGGTTTGTTTGGCGCAGCACCGCCCTTGTTTGGATGGACGGCGGTTACCGGAGCGGTTGAGCCAGGTGGGTTGCTCTTGGTGCTGATTATCTTCGCTTGGACGCCACCCCATTTTTGGGCGCTGGCGCTGGACCGCAAGGAAGAGTACGCGTCGGTGAACATTCCGATGTTGCCCGTTACGCATGGTGACCGATACACGCGTCTACACATCTTCTTCTATACGCTGATCTTGATCGCGTCGAGTTTGCTGCCCTTCGGCATTGGTATGAGCGGCTGGCTCTACCTCGCGGGCGCGATCGGGCTCGGCGCCGGCTTCCTCTACTGGTCGATCGTGCTGCTCAAGAACCGCAACCCGCGGGCACCCATGATGACCTTTCGTTACTCGATCGCCTACCTCGGGGCGCTCTTCGGGTTTCTGCTCATCGATCACTACGTCGTCCTGTGACCCCTTTGCAGAAGACGGTGGGCCTGTGTCTGGCTGTAGTCATGGCGGTGGTCGGCATGTTCGTGTACAGCGTCACGCGCGAACATGTGCCAAGCCTTGATGAGCTTCGCGGTCAGGGCGTTTTCATGCTCCCGGAGCCGATTGCGCTCGGCGGTTTCCAGCTCGAGACGCACCGAGGCGATGTGTTTCTGCCCGAACATCTCGAAGGCGATTGGTCGTTCGTATTCTTCGGTTTTACGCGTTGTCCGGATATCTGCCCAATCACCTTGTCGGTGATGGCTCAAGCAGAGCGGCGGCTAGCCGCAAGTGGTGCCAGCTTCAAGGGGGTGCTGGTAAGCGTTGACCCGGAACGCGATGATCGTGAAAGCCTCGCTACGTACGTACGAGCATTTTCGGAGGGTTTTTTGGGCGTGCGCGGTGAACTCACGGAACTGGCAAAGTTTGCCCGGCAGGTACACGTGGTATTTGCCAAAGTACCTGACAACCGTTTTCCGTCAGGCACAGAAGGCGAAGAGGGCGGTTTTACGGTGGATCATTCGGGCAACATTGTGGTGATCGACCCGCTGGGCCACTACCATGGCTTTATCAAGATGCCCCACAAGGTTGACACTCTGTTAGACGTGTTCCGTTATCTGCGTGCCACGTGGTGACGATGCCCAATGCCGGAACCTGAATAAGGATTGTCATGTCGGTTGCGGCAAACACTGCCACTCCTCTCGCCGCTCGCTACGCTGCCGTACGCGCCCAATCGGAGGCGCTGTGCCAGCCCCTTGCGGTCGAGGACTACGGCGTGCAACCGATGATTGACGCCAGCCCACCCAAGTGGCACCTGGCCCATACGACGTGGTTTTTCGAGACCTTTGTACTGAAAGCGCTCGTGGACGACTACGAACCGGTGGACGAGCGCTACGAGGAACTTTTCAACTCGTACTACAACGGCGTCGGCCAGCCGTATCCGCGCTCCAACCGTGGACTGTTGTCGCGCCCGACCGTGGACGAGGTGCTCGATTACCGTGGCCAGGTCGATGCGGCGTTGGCGAATCTGTTAGAGCAGCAAGATGCGAAGATCAATCAGCGCGTGGAGTTGGGGCTCAACCACGAACAGCAGCACCAAGAGCTGATTTTGACGGACTTGAAATACAATCTTGGGCACAACCCGCTGAAGCCCTGTTATCGAAGCGATCTGGTGATTGAGTTGCCACCATCGACGACGTCGCGAATCACGTTCCGAGGACACCAGGGTGGCATCGTTGCAGTCGGGGCGGACCCGGGAGGTTTTTGCTTCGACAACGAGCAACCTCGACACGACGTACTCTTAGCGCCGTTCGGGTTGGCCGAGCGCTTGGTGACCAACGGGGAGTTTCTGGCGTTCATGGAAGCAGGTGGTTATCAGGATCCCGCGCTATGGCTTGCGGAAGGCTGGATTAAAGTGCAAGAAGCCGGTTGGCGTCACCCGTTGTACTGGCGCGAGCGGGCCGGCGATTGGTTCGAATATCGCCTTTCAGGCGAACGAGCGCTGGTGGCCGACGACCCGGTGGTGCACGTGAGCGGGTTCGAGGCAGACGCGTTCGCGCGATGGGCCGGGTATCGGCTCCCGACCGAATTCGAATGGGAAGCCGCATCGGCCGAACTCGACCCGGCGGTCGGCAACTTCCTCGAAGCAGACGTACTGCATCCGACGGGGGTGAGCGGGCAAGGTCAGCTGTTTGGAGATGCCTGGGAGTGGACTTCTAGCGCCTACGGACCCTATCCGGGTTATCGGACCTTGCCGGGCACGCTCGGTGAGTACAACGGCAAATTCATGTCGAGCCAGCTGGTATTGCGCGGCGGCTCGTGCGCGACGCCGCGTAGCCACATTCGCGCGAGCTACCGGAACTTCTTCTATCCGCCCGACCGTTGGCAGTTCACTGGCATTAGGCTCGCCGTCGATGCCTGAACAGGAGCCTGCGAGCGCGTATGCCTTTTTCGATCTGAAACCTGCGTTCAACGACATGTTAGACGAAGTACTTGTTGGATTGCGCAGCGAGCGTAAGTTCGTTGCGCCGAAATTTTTCTACGATGTGCGCGGGTCGAAACTGTTTGAAGCGATCACCGAGCTACCCGAGTACTACTTGACCAGAACCGAAATGCAGCTCTTTGATCGGCACTTGAACGAAGTGCGCGATCTCGTTGGCGTAGGCGGCTGCCTGGTCGAGTATGGCTCCGGATCGAGCCTCAAGATTCGCAAGCTCTTGGAATCGCTGCGACCCGATGCCTATCTGCCAGTGGATATTTCAAAAGACCATCTGGAAAGTACCGCGTCGGCGTTACACCGGGACTATCCCTGGTTACATGTCTATCCGACCTGCGCCGATTTTACCGGGCCGTTCGAATTGCCTCCGGTGGTGGCGGATCACGACAAAATCGGCTTTTTCCCCGGATCCAGTATCGGCAACTTTGAGCCGGCCGCCGCGAGCCGGTTCTTAAGCAACGTGGCGCACACACTCGGTGCCGGCGGCCACCTGCTGGTTGGCGTCGACCGCAAAAAGGACGTTGGCGTGCTCGAAGCCGCGTACAACGATAGCGCAGGCATCACCGCAGAGTTCAATCTCAACCTGCTGCAACATCTCAATGACTTGTTGCCGGTGAGATTCGAATTGGACCGTTTTCGACATCGCGCGTTTTACAACGAAGAGCTTGGCTGCATCCAGATGTTTCTCGAGAGCTTGACCGAGCAGACCATCGAACTCGGTGGTGAGCCGATCGTGCTGCAGCCCGGCGAGTTCATCCACACGGAAAACTCCTATAAATACGATGTGGAGCAATTTGTCGATATCGCCGCCGCCGGCGGCTTTGCGGTGCACGCCAGTTGGACCGATGACCGTGAGTACTTCTCGCTGTTCCTGCTAGTGGTCGAACCGAACTGAGTTATTCGAGAAGTCGCTCGTCCAGATAGAAAGCGTGTGCAGTGTGGTTGGCCACAATCTGCCTGAACTCGTCCGGATTTTTGAAACGCATGCTCGAGGCATTGGCTGCGCGCAATGCAACAGATAGGCGCGATAGCCAGAATGCGGCGGCTGCATAAAGCGCAAACGTGGAAAAAAACCATAGCTCTTGTTGCGTCAGCGGTCGCAGACGGTGGTACGCAGCGATCAATGCGGTCGTGCGCTCGGGGTCCAACACCCCAGTGACGTCGTTGCACCAATCGTTGGCAGCGACCGCCAGGTCGTAGAGCAAGTAACCATCCGCTGCATGGTGAAAATCCAGTACGCCGGTCAAGCCGCGTTCGTCGAACAGTACGTTGTCGCGAAACAGGTCGCCGTGAATGACCCCCCTTGGCAGGGACTTGACGTCGTTGCGATGAAGCATCGAGGCGACGCGTTGCACGGTATCTGCGATCAGGCACTCATCGGCATAGCCGATGAAACCTTTGACCACTTTGGCTCGTTCGGTCAGCCATTCGGCATCGCGGGGATACTCGCGAGTTTCGAGCGCAACACCTTCAGTGGCGAGATGGAAACGGGCGATGAACCGGCCGAGCGCTTGCACTTGCTTGACGGTCGGATTGTAGACGTGGCGACCGAGTAGGCGCGGCGTCAAGAGTGTCGACTTACCGTCCAACGAGTCGAATGCGCTACCGGCTTGGTTGCGCAGCACCGGCGCGACCGGCAATCCGGCGTCACGACATGTGTCTAACAAAGGAACATACGCCGGACCGGAATTCGAGGGCTGCTCGAGGATCGTAAGCACGAACTCGCGCTTTTGCTCGCCGGTGAGTGTTCGAATGAAGTAGTTGCTATTCTCGATGCCGTTCGGCGCCGGCCAATAGCGCAGGAGTACGCCCACGTCGTAACGAGCGAGCGTATCCTCGAGCGTGCTTTGGTCGAATTCGTAGATCGCGTTGCTAACAGCGTTCAAGGAGCTTCCTAAAACTCGATAATTAACCAAGTCGGCAACAACATGTCGGCCTTCTCCAGATCTCCAAAGCCCGTTGTGCCGTCTCGCGGATAAAGGTAGTACGGCTTGCCCCAATTGGGCACGATCTTAACCATACGCAAGTTGCCGTTTTGGCGATATTCGTAAATGGTGCGTTCCTCGCCTTCGATGATCGTGACGTCGGGACCCTCCAGATCTTCGAGGGTCGAGGCCCAGCCCTGCCGAGTGACGAACAAGAGCAAAATCACGAGCAGATTTTGTAAGATGGCGCGGGACACGCGAAAGCTTCGTGAAGGAATGGGCGTGGAAATGAGCGGGACCATCAGTTGAGGCATCGGCAACGGCGTCGTTAAACGTCCGCAACTAAAGGGGGAATGGTGACAGAGGTAGGGCTAAACGACAAACCTTTGGTGCTGGTGGACGGATCGTCCTACCTGTTTCGTGCCTACCATGCGCTGCCGCCGCTTGCGACCTCGGCGGGTCATCCCACCGGCGCGATCAAGGGCGTGATCTCGATGCTCAGAAAGCTAGCCAAAGATTATGAGGGAAGCCCGATTGCGGTTGTCTTCGATGCCAAGGGCAAGACCTTCCGCGACGATCTATACCCCGAGTACAAGGCCAACCGACCGCCCATGCCGGACGATCTCAGAGAGCAGATCCAACCCATCCACGACATCATCGAGGCCATGGGCTTGCCGCTTCTGATCATCCCGGATGTGGAGGCGGACGACGTCATCGGCACGCTAGCCCGGCAGGCGTCGGAGCAAGAACGCTCGACCGTGGTCTCGACCGGGGACAAGGATATGGCGCAGCTGGTGACGGACCACGTCACCCTCGTCAACACGATGACCGAGACGACCATGGACCGCGATGGCGTGGTCGAGAAGTTCGGCGTACCCCCGGAAAGCATCATCGATTACCTGGCGTTGATGGGCGACAGCGTCGACAACATACCGGGGGTGCCGAAGGTCGGACCGAAAACCGCCGCCAAGTGGTTGAACGAGTACGGCTCCCTCGATGCGGTGATCGCCCGCGCGGATGAGGTCAAAGGCAAGGTCGGTGAGAACTTGCGAGCCAGCCTTGATCAGCTGCCCCTATCCCGGGAGCTCACGACCATCAAATGCGATGTGCAGCTTGACGTCGCCCTTGAGGATCTTGTGCCACGCCCGGAAGACGTTGAGGCGCTTCGAACCCTTTACGAGCGATTCGAGTTCAAGACCTGGATTGCCGAGGTGGGCGGAACGGTCGCGCCGCCGGCCCAACAACCGGAGCCGCGCTACGAGTGCGTCACTTCGATGGAGGCGTTGCAGGCTTGGGTGGACAAACTCGCGAACAGCGAGCTGTTTGCATTCCACACCGAAACCACCAGTGTCGATTACATGGCTGCGGATCTCGTCGGATTTGCCTTTGCCATCGAGCCGGGGTCGGCCGCCTATGTGCCCGTAGGGCATGCCTATGCGGGCGCGCCGGATCAATTGTCGCTGACCCGAGTGCTCGATGCGCTCAAACCTCTGCTCGCCGACCCGGCATGTCTCAAGGTGGGGCACAATCTGAAGTACGCCATGAGCGTGTTGGCACGCGCAGGCGTGGCGCTCAACGGTATCGCATTCGACACCATGCTCGAATCCTACGTGCTCGACAGCGTTGCCAGTCGCCACGAACTCGGTGAGCTCGCCCAGAAACATTTGGGTCTCGAGACGATCCACTACGAGGACATCGCGGGTAAGGGCGCCAAGCAGTTGGCGTTCGATGAGGTACCGGTCGAGCAGGCAGCGGAGTATGCGGCGCAGCACGCCGATATCACGCTACGCTTGCACCAGAAGCTGTGGCCGCCACTCGAAGCTGAGCCGAGCCTCGTCAGGGTCTTCAAGGACATCGAGCTACCCCTCGTCGAGGTCTTGTCCCGGGTCGAGCGAAACGGTGCCCTCGTCGATGGAGGGTTGCTGCACGAACACGGCATTGAGCTCGCCGAGCGCATGGCAGCGCTCGAGAACCAAGCGTGGGAGCTCGCCGGGCAAGCGTTCAACTTGGACAGCCCCAAGCAGTTGCAAGAAATCTTCTACGACAAGCTGCAGCTGCCGGTGCTCAAGAAAACGCCAAAGGGGCAACCATCGACTGCGGAACCGGTGCTACAAGACTTAGCCCGAGACTATGAACTGCCCCAGGTGATCCTGGAGTATCGGGGGCTGACCAAACTCAAATCGACCTACACCGACACACTGCCTTTGCAGATCGATCCGCACACCGGCCGGGTGCACACGTCATACCACCAGGCCGTCGCGGCTACCGGCAGGCTCTCGTCGTCCAACCCTAATTTGCAAAATATCCCGATCCGCAATGCCGAGGGACGGCGTATTCGCCAGGCGTTCGTCGCGCCGGCGGGTCGGCGCATCGTCGCTGCCGATTACAGTCAGATAGAGCTGCGTATCATGGCGCATTTGTCCGGGGATGCGGGGCTAAACGCGGCTTTTGACGCCAATCAAGATATTCACAGAGCGACGGCGGCTGAGGTATTCGGCGAACCGCTCGAGGCCGTTAGCGATGCGCAGCGTCGTAGTGCCAAAGCCATCAATTTCGGGCTCATCTACGGTATGTCGGCATTCGGTCTGGGTCGGCAACTGGGCATCTCGCGAGCCCTCGCCCAGGACTACATCGACCGGTATTTCGCTCGCTATCCGGGCGTCAGGGAGTACATGGAGATCACCCGCGAGTTAGCCAGGCAACAAGGCTATGTGGAAACCGTCTTTGGTCGGCGCCTGTACCTGCCCGAGATCAATGCCAGACATGCACAACGCCGGCAAGCGGCGGAACGCACGGCAATCAACGCGCCGATGCAGGGGACTGCCGCGGACATCATCAAACGCGCGATGCTCGACGTAGATGCGTGGTTGCGCGAGGGCCGGCTTGACGCCTTGATGATCATGCAAGTGCACGATGAGCTGGTGTTCGAGGTAGCCGAAGCCGAAGTCTCCTCGTTGTGCGACGGCGTGCTGTCTCGCATGTCTAGAGCGGCGGAACTGAGGGTACCCCTCGTCGTGGAGTGTGGGGTTGGCGAAAACTGGGATGAAGCGCACTAGCTAGTCGTCCCTGAAAAAGTCCGTCCGGGACTTTTTCAGGGAGTCGCCTGGCTCAAACTTCGTCTGAGCTTTGCAGTTTGGGCAAGCCCAAACTGCCGTAAGTGTTGCTTACAACACGATCGGCTCGCGCCGAGCTTCGCTCGCGGCAGGGCGCCCGCCGCAATTTCCACGCGGGTAATTCTGCGAGAAGTATAGATGTCTCCTACGCTCGAACCCTTTGTCAGGGCCGACTCGCTAGTGTCCGTCCAGAAATTCGCCATCCGGGCGAATTTCTTAGAGACGCTACGGCGAAGTAAATTCGCCTCCGTTCCCAAAACCCTTGCTTTTTCTGCGCGTTGCTCCGAAAAAACGTGTTTTGCCGGGCCGTCCCTGGCCCAGGCTAGCGAGTACCTGTCCGGAATTCACATCCGAATTGCTCGTCAACGAGGGTCCTGCAGCCAACGGTAGATAGTGCACAGCAACTCGCCGACACCTATACCGGTCCTCGCTGAAAACACCTGCGCGCCAACCGTATCCGGGTAGGTCTGGCGGAATTTCGCCAGCGCTTGGCTTTGAGGCCCACGCTTCAGTTTGTCGGCTTTGTTGAGCAAGACGTGCAGCGGTATCTCGGATTGTCCTGCCCAATCGATCAACTCTTCATCGTACGGCTGGGCTGCATGTCGAATGTCGGTGACGAGTACGACGCCGGCCAGTTGATCGCGAAAAGACAGGTATTCGTTCACGGTACTTTGCCATTTTTTCTGTGCAGCTCGCCCCGCCTTTGCGTAGCCGTAGCCGGGGAGGTCGACCAGGCGGCCGCCGGTCTCCACGGTGAAAAAATTGATCATCTGAGTGCGTCCGGGAGTCTTGCTCACCTTGGCCGTGCGGCGATTGTCGGTCAGGCGATTGAGCACGCTCGACTTGCCTGCGTTCGAGCGGCCGACGAAGGCGACTTCCGGCTCCGTTCCGGCGGGACACTGGCTCAAACTCGGCGCGCTTCCGAGAAAGTCCACCGTCAAGCGTTGCACCTGCTCCATGTTTCGGGGAATGCCCTCGTCGTGTTTTTGGGTATAATCCGCGGCCGGCGAACACGGCGACGTCGTGTATCGCACCGTTAGTTTAGGCGTGCATCGGCGTTAAAGCGCGCCTCCTTCGAAAATAAGGATTTCAAGTAAGGACGCGAATTCATGCAGTTTCGAGGTTGGCTCGGGATGTCGAGCCTGATCGTTGCATCGGCCGTTTACGGCGCGGGTGACCCCGAAGCGGGCCAAGCACAGTCGTTGACGTGTGCCGCCTGTCACGGTGAGGACGGCGCCACGGGTATCGATCCGACCTACCCCAACCTTGCGGGTCAGAACGAGCGGTATCTCTTCCGGCAACTGCAGTTGATCCAATCCAACGAGCGCAACATCTTGTTGATGACCGGCCAGTTGCTCGGCAAGTCCGAGCAGGACCTTGCCGATCTTGCCGCCTACTATGCGTCGCTACCGGGCAAGGTCAGCCAAGCCAGTGGCGATGATCAAGCGATCACCAAGGCTCAAGGCATCTATCGTGGCGGCATCCTTGCCAAGGGGGTGGCCGCGTGCACGGCGTGCCATTCACCGGTGGGCGGCGGCAACGCACCGGCAGGATTTCCGAGCTTAAGTGGCCAGAGCGCCGCGTATACCGTGGCGCAGCTGACGGACTATCGAGAAGGGCGACGCGCGACCGATGAAGAATATGGCGGTGTGATGCGTGATGTTGCTGAACGCCTGACTGACGGCGAGATCGCGGGGTTGGCAGATTACCTCCAGGGCCTGCACTAGCGGAGCGGCGAAATCAGGACGCGAATTTAGGGACAGGAACTAACGGGTTGACGCGGCTTTTGCCGCCCGCATCACATTCCTGTGACGGCACAATGTGACAGGATAGGAAATTGCAATGAGTACGAAAACGCTGATCCGAACTCCTCTACTGGCTGGTCTGGCCGGGTTGCTGGCGTGCCTCAACCCGTTTTTTGCGCAGGCCGAGGACTGGCAGGAAGGCGTGCACTACGCTCTACTGCCGGTTCCGGTAGACACTCAGACGCCTGAGCAAATAGAAATCGTCGAGGTTTTCTCCTACGCCTGCGTGCACTGCTACACCTTCGATCCGTTGTTGGATGAGTGGCTTGCGGGGCTGCCCGACGATGTGGGGTTCCGGCGGATACCGGCTACCTTCAACAAAACCTGGGGCCTGCTTGCCCAGGTGTTCTACACGGCGCAAGTACTGGGCGTGCGCGAAGCAATGCACATGCCGATTTTCCGAGCCATCCACGAGCCGGAAGAAGCTTTGGACCTACGTAAACAGGAATTTCTGGAACAACTGTTTCGCGAGATTGGCCAGGTCGACCCGGCCGATTTCAACAATGCTTTCGGCTCGTTCAGCGTTCGAAGTCGCGTTCAACAGGCAGACGCCCACGGCCGCGCGTACCGCATCAGCGGCGTGCCGAGTTTGATCGTCAACGGTAAATACCGCGTCGACGGCACCATGGCTGGCGGCAACGCCAACATGTTGAAGATCGTCGAGTACCTGGTGGCGCAAGAACGTGCTGCTGCCGGATCGCATGTGGCTGACGGGGCGCAATAGAACCTCAAAATGCCGGGTAGTACACGTTTCAAATCCCTCGGGGCCGCTAAACTCGGCCGAGGGTTCCGGAATCGATTGGAACCAAGTGTCCTGGGGCAAGGATCTATGTCGAGTTGGTGGCCGCGTACCAGCGATTTCGAAGCACGTTCGTCTGTGGTTGACGCAGCCGTCAATGTCCGTTGCATGGACCGCGCTCTGTGTGGCGATGTTGCACCTTTGCGGTTATTGAGCTTCAACATCCAGGTTGGCATCAAGACCAGCAAGTACCGCCAGTACGTGACCCGGGGTTGGAAGCACGTTCTTCCGAACGTCAGCCGCACCGATAACTTGCGGCGCATTGCCGACGTGGTCGCGGACTACGATGTGGTGGCGTTACAAGAGATCGACCGAGGCAGTTTACGCAGCGGGTTCATCAACCAGGTCGAGTACCTCGCCGACCGTGCCCAGTTCCCCTACTGGTATGCACAGCGCAACCGCGATCTCGGTCCTTTTGCGCAACACGGCAACGGCCTGCTATCGCGGATTGCGCCGAACGGCTTGGAAGATCACAAGCTGCCGGGCGTCATCCCGGGCCGCGGTGCCATCGTTCTGCGCATACCCTACGCCGGGGCCGACGTGGTCGTGGTGTTGTTGCATCTGTCGCTCGGCGAACACTCGCGACGCCAGCAACTCGACTACGTGCGCGAACTCATCCGCGGTGAACATTACGTGGTTGTAATGGGCGACATGAACAGCCGCATTACCCAGTTGTTGTTCGATTCACCGCTGCAAGATACCGACCTCAGGCCGGTAGCCGACGTGCAGCCGACGTATCCCGCATGGCGACCCTCTGCTGCGCTCGATCATGTATTGGTCACCCCCGACCTGGTCGTCAACGACTATGCGGTGCTCGATTGTCATCTTTCCGATCACCTGCCGATTGCGGTGACGTTGACGCTCGCTGCCTGAAGGGCAAATCTACCTTGTCGCCTGGCTCGAACTTCGTCTGAGTCGCTTGCAACACTTACGGCTCGCGCGCGAGCTTCGCGCGCGGCAGGGCGCCCCTGCGATGCGGGGAACCCATGCCCTGCGAAGCAGGGGACCCATGCCCCGCAAGTCGGCTGCGGCTATTCCCACACGGGTAGTTCAACGAGAAGTATTGAGATCTCGCTATGATCGAACCCTGTATCCGGGCCGACTACCCTACGCTTGCGCTTCGACCTGGACCGCGCCGGACAACTTCAGTACCTTGCTGAGGAGGTCTTGTAGGTGGGGGCAGGTAACCGAGATGTCGATGCAAGCCGACGAGCCGAGCACTAGCGACGATTGGCCGCAAGAAGAACAGGAGTGGATGGACGCCTTGGACGACGTGCTTGCCAACCGCGGCGAGAGCGACACCAAGGGGCTGCTGTTGAAGCTGCAACAGCATCTGAGCCGGCAGGGTTTGGTGATCGCCGAAGCCGCGCTCAATACGGCCTACAAAAATACCATCGAGCTTGAAGATCAGCCTGCCTACCCGGGGGAAATAGAGCTCGAGACGCGGATCGCCAACATCATCCGCTGGAATGCCGTGGCCATGGTGTCGCAGGCGTTCGATAGCGGTTCCGGAGTAGGCGGTCATATCGCCACCTATCTTTCTGCCGCAACCATGATGGAGGTCGGATTCAATCATGTTTTCCGGGCATCCGTTGATGGTAGCGGCGACCAAGTTCACTTTCAGGCGCACACCTCGCCGGGCGTGTATGCCCGTGCGTATCTGGAAGGACGATTATCGAGCGAGCAGTTGAAGAACTTCCGCCGCGAGTTGGCCCCGGGCGGTGGCTTGCCGTCGTATCCGCATCCGCGAAGGTTGCCGTGGTTCTGGGAAATGCCGACGGCGAGCATGGGGTTGTCGACACCCTGCGCCATCTACCAGGCACGGTTTGCCAAGTACCTCGAAAGTCGCGGCCTCAAGGCTGAAAGCCGCGGAAAGATTTGGAGCTTCATTGGCGACGGTGAATCGGACGAACCGGAAGTGCTCGGTACCATCAACATTGCCAGCCGTGAAGGGTTGGACAATCTGGTGCTGGTGGTGAACTGCAACCTGCAGCGACTCGACGGGCCCGTGCGCGGCAACGGCAAGATCATCCAAGAGCTAGAGCGCACGTTTCGAGGAGCTGACTGGCACGTGATCAAAGTGATATGGGGTAGTGGTTGGGACCCGATACTCGCCCGCGATGTCAACGGGGTTCTACAAGAACGGATGGAACAGGCGGTCGACGGAGATTATCAAATGTACACCGTCTCGCCCGGAGATGCGGTCCGCGAACATTGGGTGGAGCACACGCCTGAACTTCGTGAGTTGATGAAGACGCTGACCGATGAAGAGGTTCGGTCCATCAAGCGTGGCGGTCAAGATCACCAGAAAATCTATGCGGCGTTCCGGCAAGCGGCCGATTTGCGCGGCAAACCTTGCGTCATCCTGCTCAAAACGGTGAAAGGCGACGGGTTGGGTCCCGGGACCGAGGGCAGCAACACGGTCCATCAAAAAAAGCACCTAAGCCCGGATGAACGCAGAGAGCTCGCCAAGCGTTTGGATATACCGCTTGACGATGCAAGCGTCGTCGCGGCCGAGTTTTACAAACCCGATGAGGGCTCGCAAGAATTGCGCTACCTGAAACAACGGCGCGAGGCGCTTGGGGGCTACTTGCCTTGCCGCGCGGTGCGTTGCGAGCGTATCGCGCCCCCACCAATTGAACTCTTCGATGCGATGTTGAAAGGCACAACCCGAGAAGTCTCTACCACGATGGTTGTGGTGCGTATGTTGTCTCGTTTGTTACGTGACGAGGCGTTAGGCAAGTACGTGGTTCCCATCGTTCCGGATGAAGCCCGCACGTTCGGTATGGACGGATTGTTCCCCCAAGCGGGGATTTACTCATCCGCCGGCCAGCAATATCAACCCGTGGACGCGGGCACTATTGCCCCTTACCGCGAGTCGAAAGACGGCCAGATTCTGCAGGAAGGCATTTGCGAGACCGGTGCGATGGCGTCCTTCTTGGCGGCCGGAACGGCATATGCCACGCATGGCTTGCCGATGATCCCGTTTTACATCTTCTACTCGATGTTCGGCTTTCAGCGGGTTGGCGACATGATCTGGGCTTGCGGCGACATGCTGTGCAAAGGCTTTCTGCTGGGCGGTACGTCTGGACGCACGACGCTCAATGGGGAGGGCTTGCAGCATCAAGACGGCCATTCGCAATTGGTCGCTAGCACTATTCCGAACCTCAAAAGCTACGATCCAGCGTTCGCCTACGAGATCGCGTTGATCGTCCGGGACGGCATTCGTGCGATGTATCAGGATCAGGAAGACGTTTTCTACTACCTGACCCTGACCAATCAAAATCATGTCATGCCGCCCTTACCCGATGGGGTCGACGAGGGTGTGCTCAAAGGCATGTATTGCTATGACCGCCAACCGGATGCGGAGGTGAACCTTTTCGGTAGCGGTGCGGTCATGGTCGAAGTGCTGCGAGCCCGGCAGTTGTTGGAGGAACTCGACCTGGGTTGCAACGTCTGGAGCGTGACCAGCTACAACGCGTTGGCGCGTGAAGCACTCGCGGTCGAACGGCAGCAGATGATGGGTGTGGGCAGTCACGACGAGCTGCCCTACGTCCAGACGCTGCTCGCCAAGGAGTCGGGCGTATTCGTCGCTGCATCGGACTACATGAAGGCCCTACCTAGGATGATTGCGCCGTGGATACCGGGTCCCTACACCGTACTCGGCACCGATGGTTTTGGGTTGTCTGAATCCCGCGAGCGTTTGCGCGATCATTTCGAGGTGTCGGGGGAGTGGATCGCGTTCGCGGCGTTGTCGACCCAGGCGCAAAGCAACCGATTGCCGCGGCGGGTGGCCATCGACTTCGCGCGAGCTCACGGACTCGATCTCGAAAAAGCCGATCCAGCGACCTGGTAGATCCAAATACTCTAAGAAAGAGCTTTTCTTTTGGGGCGCAAGTGCTAAATAATTAGCATATACCTGCTAAAAAAATAGCACTAGCTTGGGAACCGGGCATGGTACATCAGGATCATATCCACCTTTCAAGGCGCGAGCGCCAAATCATGGACGTTCTCTATGCGGCCGATGAAGCGTCCGTTGCGGACGTTCATGAAGCGCTGCCCGACCGGCGGAGTTATTCGACCGTCAGGGCACTGATGAAGAAGCTGCTGGACAAAGGCCATGTTCGATACCGCCAGGACGGCGCGCGTTACGTTTATCGGCCGGTCCTGGCGAAACGAGATGCCGAACGTGGCGCGATTACTCGCCTGGTAGATACGTTCTTCGATGGTTCGGCTGCCAATGCGGTCGTTGGTTTGATGGGGCGTCAAGGCGATAGGCTGACAGAAGCGGATCTCAAGCGAATCGAAAGGGAATTGGCGCGTTTGCGAGAGCGCCGGTAATGGAATTTCTTACCAACGACAGCATGCTGAGCGTACGCGAAGGCGTCACCGTGATGTTGTTGACCGGCCTGCTGACGCTGGCAAGCACGACGGCCTTTCCGCGCAACGCGGCGACCCGCCAGATCTTCATGCTGTTAGCCGTGATGGTCACCGTATTGCTCCCGTTGCTGTTGAGGTTGGGGGATGTCGGGTGGGCGTTGGCCATGCGCAATCCACCTGTACTCATCCTCGATGTGCCCTTGCCCAGGGGACTGTTGGTCGTCTGGTTATCGATAGCCGCGCTGTTGACAGGCCGACAACTCATACGACACGTGTTGGTATCTCGGCGTGTCGCTGCGTTGCCAATCATCGCGGAACGTCGCATCGCAACCCTCATGCGTCAGCTCAAAGAACGCCTCGGGGTCGATCGCGATGTCGTGGTCCGCAAAGGTCTGGCTCCCTGCTCAACGACGGTGGGTCCTGCGACGATAGTCATTCCAAGCGGTTATCGAGATTGGAGCGAGAACACGTTGAGGGCCGTACTGGCTCACGAACTGGTACACGTTCGGCGCAAAGACGATCGATGGATGCTGTGCGTGCGGCTTGTGGTCGATGTCTATTGGTGGATGCCCTGGCTGCGCTGGTTTTATGCAAGATATCTGGATGCCATGGAGGAGAGTTGCGACGACCGAGCCAGTCAGTTGTTTACGCACGAAGTCGGTTACCTCGATGGCGTCATCGAGGTTGCCAGGCGCTCGCTGGCTCGACCGCTGCCTGGCCTGCCGAGCTTGGATCAACATCATCTGGTTACGCGCATAGGTCGATTTGGCGCGGTGCGCGACCTGCAGCTCGACACCCCGAAACTTTACTGGTTGATGTTGGTTCTGATTTTCGTCGTCGTCCTCATCACGAGCGTGCACCCCGTGCAACTTGGCCTGCGATCGACGGCCGCTACGCCGGTGCAGGTGGCCGACCTGCCTGGCGCGCTGGATACCGATCTTGCGGTATACGGCGAGGTTTCAAGCTCGATCGCCAACCCCCCGACCCGCGGCGGCATTGCCGCCCAGCTCAGAACCGTGGGCTACGAACCGACGCCCATCTATCCGGGCAAGGCGTTACGCAAGGGCATTCAAGGTGACGTGTTGATCGAATACAGCGTCACGGCCGACGGTGGTGTGGTGCGACCCCATGTCGTGACCAGCCACCCACCCGGCGTGTTCGACGACGCTGCGGTTCAGGCGATGCACAGCACGCGCTATCCACCCATATACAAGATCAGACCCGGCCAGGTGCCGGGTTTGTACGAACCGCCCGCCGAGCAGGTCCGAATCCGCAAGCACTTTCGTTTCCGGCTTCGCAATTATCGTTAGTTGGCAGTACGAGCAGAAGGAGTCGGCTCTATGATTTTGTTCAACGAGGTTCGAAAACATCTGCCAAAGCACAGCGCCACCGCGGGATTGGCTTTCGCGGTAACCGCGGCTCTCGTGTTGCTGATGCAGCACCTGATCCAGGCGGACGACGATGGGATCAACGACTCACCGAGAGGTAGGGTCCTGTCCTTCGAGGCGGTGCTGGAGGATGAACCGGTCAAGCCGGAACCGCCGCGACCGGTTCCGCCTGAGCCACCACCGCCCGAGCCGGAAGTGCACTTCGAGGTAACCTTTGACCGTGGCGACGGTCGGCTGGAGGTCGGGATTCCCGTACCAACCAACGAAATTCTCGATCCAACGATTCCGCAGGGTGTGCCTGACGGCGAGCTGCTGCCGATCGTCAAGGTCAGCCCCCAGTATCCGGAACGAGCCCGGCAGAGGGGCATCGAGGGCTACGTGCTGATCCAGTTTACCGTCGATGAGCTTGGTCGGGTCGTGGATCCCATGATCATTGAAGCTGAGCCGGTGGGTGTCTTCGACCGATCGGCTATGGAAGCCGTGCGACGCTTTAAATACCGCCCAAAGGTTTTGCACGGTCAGCCCGTGGTCGTGACCGGGGTGAAGCACCGGCTCAGCTTCGAGCTTTCGTCGTAGATGTCCCCTCTTCTCTGATCCCAGACAAGAAATCTACGAGCGGTTAGCCGGTGCTTTCGGGCACCGGCCTTTTTCTCTGACGCCGGTTTGACGCGGCCCCGCACGTTTTCGAACGGGCTTGAAAACCCGGCACGTCTGCGTTCTAGCGGCGACGTACGACGCTATTGCTATCTCTGACGTGAGAAGTAGTTAACGAAAAGCACCGCCACCACTCGTCACAATGTGGTAGGCGAATCGGCACATTGCAATAAATGGATTTTCGTTTCTCCCAATTCGAGATTCTGACCGGCGCAGGAGCATTGTTCCTGTGTCTGTTCTTCGTGGCCGTCTTTAGTGAAGCCAGTGCCATAGAAGAGGAGCTAGGCAGCGCCGTCAAAGCTGCGGTAGGCAAAAAGCACCTGTTTTGGGCCAGCGTCGAGCCCCACGGGCAAACCATCGTGTTGACGGGTGCGGCCCCGGACTATTACGCCAAGCAGCAAGCGGGTGCGATCGCTGCGTCCGTGAACGGTGTGACCGCCGTGGACAACCAGATTGCGATCATCGGCGAGGCCGGCACGTGTCAGAAGCAACTCGACGGGTATCTCGCGAGCGAGGAAGTGACTTTCAAGAAGGGGCGCGCCGATCTCAGCGAATCCAGTTTTGCGCTGCTCACCATGCTCGCGAGCTTGGTGCGCAATTGCGACACGCGGCTCGAGATTGCGGCGCATACGGATGCCATGGGCGACGCCCGGGTCAACTTGAAGCTCAGCCAGCGGCGCGCGGCCGCGGTGGTCAAGTACCTCGTGCAACGCGGCGTCGATCCGCAACGACTGGATGCCAAAGGCTACGGTGAGTCGCAACCCGTTGCGGACAACGAATCGGAAGCCGGTCGTTCGAAGAATCGACGTGTCGAGTTCCGGGTCATAGGAGAAACGACGTGATCTTTCTGGTTTTGAAGATGTTTGTTTACTTGTTAGTCGCACTAGCTGCGGGCGGGGCCGCCGGTTGGTTGCTCAGAAACCTAGCCGCGTCTAAACGCGAAGAGGACATGCAGCGAGTGGTCAATGAAACCAAGTCACGAGTGCCGCAATTCGAATCGCTCATGCGGGGTCGCGACGATCAGATCAAGAAGCTCAAGTACGAGATCGAAGCTAAGCAGAAAGAGCTGGGCGAGACCCACCAATCACTACGCGATGCCGAACACGAAGCGCGTGAGAACAGTCGTGAACTCAAGACCCTGCAACATCGCCACCAAGCCCTGGCGAGCGGATCGGGCGAAGGTGCGTTAATCGATGGCGCAATCATGGGTGACAGCGAAGCCGTCGACTATGCTCAGAGTAGCGGTGAGGGTGAGGCACCGGTGGCCGAACTGCACCAAGAGATCGCTCGGCTGAAGTCCGAACTCGAGTCGGCAAAGCTCGAAATATTGCAGCTAGATGCCATGCAAGGCACACCACAGGCTGCGTCGGGCGAGTCGGTAGAAGCCGACGAGAACCTGCGGCGCGAGACGCTGGAACTCCAAGCGCGGCTCAAACAGAAGGCCGAGGAACACAACGCGACTTGCAAAGCGCTCGACAAAGAACGCGGCAAGGTCGTCGAACTGGAACGGGAACGCGAGCTGCAGAACAAATCCCTCCAGGTTCTGCATCAACAACTCGAGATAGAACGCGAACGCATGATGGATGACTCGGGGGGTCACGCAATCCACTAGCAGCGCTAGAGTCGACCGTTCGCTTCTGCCTCCTCGAGAATTAACGTCAGCAGCGCCGTCGCGGTACGCTTTTCGTCCTCCGCTAGCTCCGAGCTTTTGGAGCTGATACCCGGAATGCGCGCGATCATCAGACTACCCGAAACCGAATAGACGCCCGAGTATCTTTTACCTTTGAATTCGATCGGTAGTTGCGTGGGCGGCGTCGCCATGGTCGCCTTTGAGATGCGAGTTGGAAACCAACGATAGCACGCCTGGCTCAAACGTCGTTTGAGCAGTGTTGCTTGCAAGTCGGCCGCCGCAATTTCCACGCTGGTAATTCTACGCGAAGTATAGATGTTTCCTATGCTCGACCCCTTATCAGGGCCGACTATTCATTTACCCACCCGGAGCTTCCGCCAAACGCCGGCCGTCTAGGCGACGAATGCTCTTCTGGCCGACGATGAACAACAGAAACGCGAGATATATGCCGTTACCGGCGAGTACCGCGATGCTCGCCCCGGTGGTTTCCGCCAAGGTGCCGAGGAACAGCCCGCCAAGCGGTATCAGGCTGAAGCCGATCGTGTGGATGCCCATGACACGGCCGCGCATCCGGTCAGGCACCGACAGCTGCATAACGGTCATCGAGGTAACGATGTAGACCGACGCAAACAAGGCCGTCAAAAACGCCAGCGCAAGGGTTGGCAGGTACCAACCTGCATGTGCCGCCCATGCGAACAACATCATTGTCAAGATCGCCATGGCGGCACCCCCGAGCATCACTCTGCCCAACTTCTCGAACTTTTCCATACCACCGACGAGCAGTGTGCCGATCACGGAGCCGATGCCACCGGCGGAAAGCAGGTAGCCAAAACCGGTTTCTCCCGTGCCGAGCATGTCGGCGAACACGGGCATGATCTGCGATACCGAGCTGGAGAAGAACATGCCGAAGAAGGTCAACGCCATCAACCAGCGAAACAGATGGGTCGACCAGATGAAGCGCAAGCCCTCCTGCATCTGTTGCAGGGGCGAGCTGTCGCTGGTCTCGACGACTTTGACGTGAATGCCGGTCATGGCCCAGAACATCACGAAAAAGCCGATGGATCCGAGCGCAAAAAGCGTCCAGGTGTCCCAGTAGAGGATGATCAACCCGCCTAACGCGGGAATGGCCATGCGTGTCGACTGCCAAATGAACGAGTTCAAGGCGACCGCACTCATGAATGCGCGGCGATCGATGAGGTGGGTGTAGATCGACACGCGGGTTGGCCAGTCGAGACCGCTCACTAGCGAAACGAGTGCCGCTACCGTGAGCACCTGCCAGACCCGCACGGCGCCTGTAAAGTCGAGCCAGGCCAAACTGGCCAGCAGTAGGGCGATGACCAAGGACGTGCTCATCAAGATGATGCGTTTATCGAACCGATCGGCGACCACCCCGCCAATCAGGGTCATCAGGATATTCGGTACGGCCGCGGCCGCTCCTAACACGCCGAGCTGCAAAGCCGATCCTGTGAGTTCGAAGATCAGCCAACCCTGCCCGAGCGTGATCAGTTGCGTGGCCCCCACCGAGGCGAACGAGGCGAACCAGAAGCGCCGGTACTTGGGAAAGCCCAACGCCGGATAGCGCTGGAGAATCGAATTGGCCATCCTTGGTAGTATGCAGGGTTCTCTCGGGCTGTCATCGCGGGGGAACGATGGCTCTGGTGTTCGAAGACGCGCGGCGTTGCTTCAATGTCTGGCTTTGCGCGTGCCTTTGTATCGGCACGGCGAGTGTATGTGCCCAGGTCGGTGATGCCGAACCGATCGTCATCGTGTTGTCGTGGGACGGCTTGCGGCACGACTTCCCCGATCGAGGGGTCTTTCCCGGACTGCGACGCCTGCAGACAGAAGGGGTGAGAGCAGGGCGCCTGACGCCCGTGTATCCGTCGTCGACCTTTCCCGCCCACGTCTCCATGGCCACCGGCACCTATCCGGACAAGCACGGCATCGTCGACAACCACTTCCTCGATCGAGTGCGCGGTGTGTACCGCTACGCAGCGGACGCCAATTGGATCGAGGCCGAGCCGTTGTGGATTGCAGCGGAACGCCAAGGTGTGCCGGCCGCGACCTATTTCTGGGTCGGCTCGGAGTCTGATTGGCGCGGTCAAGGCACCCGCTACCGCATCTCACCATTCGATGGGCAACGCTCGGAAGCCCTCAAGGTCGACCAGATTTTGTCCTGGCTGCTATTGACCGAGGCGGAGCGACCGCGACTCATCATGAGCTACTGGGCGGGGGCCGATTCGGTTGCGCATCGCTACGGGCCGGATGACCAACGGGTGGCCCGCCAGATCGCCCGGCAAGATCGACAGCTACAACGGTTGTTGGAGGGTTTGGATAGCCTGCAACTTTGGGGTCACACCACGCTGTTGCTCGTTAGTGATCACGGTATGACGACGGTCGGTGAAAATCTCGACGTGCCCGGTGCGCTCGCGGATGCCGGTATTGGTGCGCGGGTATTTGGTGCGAGTGTGGGCCATGTATTCTTGGACGACATCGCACAACTGGCGCGGGCCCGCGAGGTGCTCGGCGCCCTCGACCCGCTGTCGATTTACACGCCCGAAGAGATCCCGCGGAGCTGGCGGCTACGGCATCCGACGCGCACCGGGGACTTGCTGCTGACGACGGTACCGCCCTATAGCCTCTCGGGAGCGGCAGGTTTTGAAGGATTGATGGTCAGTGCCCTTGCGACGGCGGGTTGGGCGTTTGGCAGTCACGGGTACGACCCGGCGCTGAAGGACATGGGTGGTGTGTTCTTTGCCATGGGACGCGGCGTACCGTCCGGCCTGGTTCTGTCCGACGTTCACCAGACGGATGTCGCAGCGACGGTGGCGCAGCTGCTGGGTATGAAACCGCCGTTGCAGTCTGAGGGGCGACCGATACGCGGTATCGGCGAATTTCTGATAGCGACACCGGAGGGTCGATGAGCCGACTGACGAGGATGTTCGCGCTAGCCGTTGGGCTCCGGCTAATCTGTGTTGGAGACTTTGCTATGGCCGACAACCTATTCGAAGCCTCGATCGATGAGCTGCAGGCCCAGATGTCGAGTGGTGCGATCACCGCTGAAGATCTGGTTCGCTATTACCTGGTGCGAATCGATGCCTACGATGCCCGACTCAACGCGGTGATGGTGGTCAACCCGAAGGCGGTTCAGGAAGCGCGCACCCTCGACGCCGAGCGCCGCCAAAAAGGTACCCGGGGCCCACTGCACGGCATTCCGGTGATCGTCAAGGACAACTATGAAACCATCGGTATGGCGACTACCGCCGGATCGGCGAGCCTCAAAGGTTTTGCACCGGATCGGGATGCTTTTCAAGTCGCCAAACTGAAGTCGGCCGGCGCCATCATTCTCGGCAAGGCGACGATGCACGAATTCGCGTATGGCATTACAACCGTGGGTTCCGGCTTTGGCGAAACCAGGAACCCTTATGATTTGACGCGTACCCCCGGAGGTTCGAGCGGTGGCACCGGTGCGGCGGTTGCGGCCAACTTCGCCACCTTCGGCATGGGCAGCGATACCTGCGGGTCCATACGCATCCCGGCGGCACACAACAATCTGGTGGGATTGCGCGGCACGCAAGGGCTGTCGAGCCGTACCGGGATCATCCCTCTGTCACATACCCAAGACATCGGCGGGCCGCTGGCCAGGTCGGTCAAAGACCTCGCCTACGCACTCGACGCCACGGTGGGCTATGACCCGGCGGATCCGCAGAGTGCCGAGAGCGTCGGCCAGATTCGCGGTTCCTATGCCGAGCAGCTCGACGCCTATCGACTGGACGGCCGACGTATCGGCCTGATCGAGACTTCATTGACCGACGCGAGCGCCGAGGTACGGACGTTGATCCGGGCCGCTGCGAAGGAGCTCGAGGCGCTGGGCGTCGAAGTGCCAACGGTCACATTCGACCACAAAACGCTTTTGACCGAGCGGCCGACGGACGGCTTTCTCGTCTTGTCATACGATTTTCGGGGCGACATCAATCGATACTTTACCGCCAACCCGACCATCGGCTTCGAATCTCTCGCAGCGTTCATCGCAACCGGCGAGTACCACCCGCAGATCAAGCCCATGCTGGAAGGGTCGGAGTATTCGGGAGCCGAAATGGAACCCGCGTACCATTCCGAGCTTGCCAACCGCAAACACGTACGCCAAACGCTTTTGGCGTTGCTGGCTGACAATCAGTTGGACGCCTTGTTGTATCCCACGATGCGTGAGATTCCCGCGCTCGTGGGCGAAATCCAGGATGATAACAACTGCATGTTGAGCGCGGTCTCTGGACTTCCGGCTCTCGCCATCCCGGCGGGTTTTACCAAGACCGGCATCCCTATCGGCATGGAGTTGTTGGGCCCGATGTGGAGCGAACCGAAACTTCTAGGCCTTGGGTACCAGATCGAACAGGCGCGCCCGCAGAGGCGTGCACCGGACAACGTCCCGCCGCTGTGACAAGATTGTTGAGGGAAGCACATGGCCAAGTGGCAGCAAAAACGTAGCTTCTGGACTTGGGGTTTCGTATCGGATGAACCCTCTGACGCCGATCGCAAACGGGCAGCACTAACCGTTGCAGCGCGCACCGGCACGGCTGTCGACCCGCCGCCGGTACCGAAGCTCGAGGACATCGAAGTTCGTCCACCCCGGTTGTCGGTACCCGAAGCGTTGCGGGATTGGGTAACCACCGATCACGAAGAACGTTTGCTACACACGCATGGTGGTCATCCGCTCGAGCTGCAGGCGGCGCTCAGAGGTCAGTTTGACAATCCGCCCGACGCGGTCGCCCATCCGCAGAACGAGGACCAATTGGAGGCAACCCTCGCATGGGCTGATAAACATGCCCACGCCGTCATTCCCTACGGTGGTGCGACCAGCGTGGTCTGGGGCGTCAACGTGCCGGAAGATGCGGAGACTGCGGTGACCGTCGATCTCGATCACTTGAGTCAGGTGTTGGAGCTCGACGAGGTGTCCCGTGCCGCGCGGATTCAAGCCGGCATGTTGGGACCTGATCTCGAGGATGCCCTGCGTCCCAAGGGACTTACGTTGCGGCATTTTCCCCAGAGCTTTCCCTGGTCTACGGTGGGCGGGTGGGTCGCGACCCGCTCCGGCGGCCACTACGCGACCAACCATACCCATATCGATGATTTCGTCGAGAGCATTCGCATGCTGACGCCCACAGGTTGGTGGGAGTCGCGCCGGTTGCCGGGGAGTGGGGCCGGGCCGAGCCCCGATCGGATGGTCATCGGATCGGAAGGCACCCTTGGCATCATCAGCGAGTGCTGGTTGCGCGTTCAGAAACGGCCGACGTTTCGGGCCACGGCTCCTGTCGTGTTTCCGACCTGGCAAGCGGGTGCCGAAGGCACCCGACAGATCGTGCAGGCGAAGTTGTGGCCGGCCAATCTAAGGTTGTTGGATCCGGTCGAGGCACGCCAAAGCGCTGGGTTGGACGGCGAGCAAACGCTCCTGATCGTCGGCTTCGAGTCGGCAGAAGTCTCGCAACGCGCCAACGTCGCCGCGGCGGTCGCCATTGCCAGAGACGCAGGCGGCAGCGTCGAGGACGAGGCCATTCGTATCGACGACGGACAAGGCCAGGCGACCGGCCGCGAAGGGGCGGTCGGTGCTTGGCGCAACGCCTTTATCGGCGTCAATGCAGGCCTCACCAATGGCCTGGGCCTCTTGGCAGATACGTTCGAAACCTCGATAACGTGGGATCGTTTTGATGAGTTCGATGGATACGTTCGCGAACGCGTCGGCGAGGTGCTTGCGCGCGTGCTCAAAGGGTCTGCCACCCTGTCGTGTCGGTTTACCCACGTATATCCGGACGGTCCTGCGCCGTACTACAGTTTTTCCGGCGTCGGAAAGTTGGGTGGTGAGCTTGAACAGTGGCAAGAGATCAAGCACGCAGCGACCGAGGCCGTGGTCGCCGCCGGCGGTAGTGTGACCCACCATCATGCGGTGGGACGTCTGCATCGCCCGGGCTACGACAAACAACGACCGGAGTTATTTGCCGATGCGTATAGGGCCGCCAAAGCGGCCGTCGATCCGCATGGCATCATGAATCGTGGCGTGTTGTTCGATTGAGCCAACCGTCTGACAAGGACGCTCCATGGCAGAAGGGCTTCATTCTGCAAGCGAGCTACCGGATCGAGCGTGGCATCCCAGTGGTAGTTTTGTATGGCCGGTTGGAGGACGGTGCGACCTTCCTCGTGCGTGATCGTCGGCAGGCGCCGCACTTCTATGTTCGCGCCGAGGACGTAACGAAAGCCAAACCGCCGGATTGGCAGGGGGCAACGTTGGAGTTCTCGGATAAATGCACGTTTGCCGGGCAACCCGTCCAGAAAGTCATCGTTGCCACGCCACCCGATACACCGGCGGTGCGTGATCGTCTGCACCAGGCCGGCATCGATACGTTTGAGGCGGACGTACGATTTGCGGTGCGCTATCTCATCGATCGAGATGTCAAAGGTGGCTGCGAGATTCGCGGTGCGCGCGCGGCGGGCGAAGGTTGCCAGTGGGTGTTCGACGAACCCGAACTGCGCCCTGCGCACGTGGGCATTCTACCGAGGGTCTTGGCCTTCGATATCGAAACCGATGGCAAGGCCGACCGGCTGCTGGCCATATCGCTATACGGCTGTGGGGCGGACGAGGTCTATATCGTCGACTCGAGCGAGCGGCCGATGCCGGACAAGGCGGTTGCCTGTCGCGATGAGAAAGCGGCTCTCGAGCATTTTTGCCGCCGGGTGGTCGAGCTCGATGTCGACGTGTTGACCGGCTGGAACGTCGTCGACTTTGATCTGAGCGTGTTGTCGCGGGTCGCCGCGCGCGTCCGGCACCCGTTGCAACTCGGCCGGGAGCCTGGCCAGATCAGAATCAGACCGGCGCAGGGCTATTTCGGAAGTGGCAGTGCGACTATTCCAGGGCGTCTCGTGTTGGATGGCATGGATCTGTTGCGCGGCGCTTTCGTGCGCATGGACGACTACTCGCTCGATGCGGTCGCTCGGGAGGTTCTGGGCGAAGGCAAGGCCCTCGCAGGAGCCAGCCACGACCGGCTTGGCGAAATCCTCCATAACTACGCCAACGACCTTGCCGCCTTCGCGCTCTATGCTCGTACCGACGCTCGCTTGGCTTTGGAGATTGTCGAACGCTTGGACCTCGTCAACCTGGCCATGGCTCGTAGCCGTTTGACGGGCATGACGCCGGACCGGGTCGCGGCCAGCATCGCATCGTTCGACTTTTTGTATCTTGCCGAGCTTGGCAAGCGTGACGTCGTCGCACCGACCGTGCGCAGTGACGACTCTCGGGTGTTCGCCGCGCAAGCCGGCGGTCATGTTCTGGAACCCGTCACGGGCGTGCACGACAACGTTTGGGTGTTCGACTTCAAGAGCCTCTATCCGAGCATCATGCGTACGTACAACGTCGATCCGCTGGGCTTCGTTGCGCCAGACCAGACAACGATTGATGCCATCGAGATGGCCAGCAGCGCGCGCTTTCGACGTCAGCCGGCGATTCTGCCGAGTATCCTCGATGCGTTGTTTCCGCAGAGGGAAAAGGCCAAACGGGCGGGCGACGGCGTTGCCTCTCAAGCCATCAAGATACTCATGAACTCCTTCTACGGGGTACTCGGCACGCCGGCCTGTCGTTTCCACAACCCGGAGATCGCCAACGCCATCACCGGCCAAGGTCGATACTTGCTGCTTTGGTCGAAAAGCTGGTTCGAAGAACGCGGTTTTCGAGTTTTGTACGGTGACACGGACAGCCTGTTCGTTGCCTCCGGCCTGAATGCCGAGGATGCCAACCGCGAGGGTCCCAAGCTCGCGCTGACGCTTACCGAGGAGCTCACCCGGCACATTGACCAGACGAGCGGAGTGGTGAGCCGCCTGGAACTCGAATTCGAGAAACTCTACCGGAAACTCTTCTTACCCGCGGTGCGGTCGGGGACCGAGGGCGCCAGAAAACGCTACGCGGGCATCATCTCGGGGCAATCGGAGGTCGAGTTCGTCGGGATGGAGGTGGTTCGGCGCGACTGGACCGAGCTTGCCAAACACGTGCAACGTGAGCTTTACGCGAGGCTCTTTGGTGAAGAACCGGTAGAAGCGTATTTGAGCGGGCTGGTTCGTGAAGTACGCGGGGGCTTGCATGACGACTGGCTCGTCTACCACAAAGGCTTGAGAAAACCGGTCACAGAGTACACGGCAAGCACGCCGCCCCACGTGGCTGCGGCACGCAAGTCCAAAGAACCGGCGGCCCGCGTGGTGCACTACCTGATTACCCGCGCGGGACCGGAGCCGCTCGACAACCTCACCGCAGAACCGGATCGGGAACACTATGTCGAAAAGCAGGTGAAGCCCGTTGCGGAGCCGGTGTTGGCAACGCTCGGACTCAAGTTCGCACAGGTGATTGGTGACGACAAACAGTTGGGGCTATTTTAGCGACCTAGAAGCCGTCTCAAAAATGAGACCGCTAATGGTATTCGAAGCAGATTAAGGCACAAACATGGATAAAACCTTCGATGTTGTGGTGTGGGGAGCGACCGGCTTCACGGGGCGGTTGGTCGCCGAATATCTTGCCGACCGCTACGGTCTCGACGGCGAGCTCAAGTGGACGATCGGCGGACGTAACGGCCAGAAGCTGGAGAGCGTGCGCCAGGCGTTTAAGGCGGGCGTGGGACAACTACCGCCCCAAGTTGCCGATAGTCACGACCTGGAGGCTTTGCGCGCGATCGTCAGGCAGACCCGAGTCATGTGTACCACCGTTGGGCCGTACGCGCGCTATGGTTCGGAACTCGTTCAAGCTTGCGCCGAGGAGGGGGTCGATTACTGCGATCTCACGGGCGAGGTGCATTGGATGCACGACATGATCCTGCGTCACGATGCGTCAGCGGCTGCCAGCGGCGCGCGCATCGTGCACACCTGTGGTTTCGACAGCATTCCCTCGGATCTCGGCGTTTTCTACGTCCAACGCGCCATGGCCGAAGCACACGGCGTATATGCTGCCGAGGTGAAGTACCGTGCGTTGGACTTCAAAGGTGGGTTCAGCGGCGGCACGGTTGCCAGCATGCTCGATATGCTGGAGCGGGCCGAACAAGACCCGAGCCTAGAGCAGCTCATCAGCGATCCCTACGCGCTCGATCCCCAGGACGGCGCTCGCGGCTTGGACGGCCCCGACAGCAACACCGCGTTCTACGACGCGGATTTCAAAGCCTGGGCAGCACCCTTCGTCATGGCGGGGATCAACACGCGGGTCGTACGCCGCAGCCATGCGCTCATGGGCTACCCCTACGGGGCTGATTTTCGTTATAACGAAGCGACACTGATCCGCGGTGGCGTCCTTGGCGCGACCATTGCAGCGTCGGTTAGCGTAGGCACGGCGGGCGTGCTGGCGGCAATGGCCTTTGCACCGACCCGCAACCTGCTGGCCCGTTGGCTGCCTTCGCCCGGCGAAGGGCCTTCACAAACCGCGCGCGAGGCCGGGTTTTTCAAGATCGCACTGTTGGGCAAGCACCCAGAAACGCGGGCCAAGGACGTGTTGATCTACGTCCGGGGGGATCGCGATCCCGGCTATGGCTCGACGGCCAAAATGTTGGCCGAGAGCGCCGTGTGCCTTGCCCGGGATGGGATCAATGTGGGTGGTGGCATCGCTACGCCGGCCTCGACCATGGGCGCTGCGTTGGTCGACCGGCTCCATCAGAATGCCGGCGTGACTTTTGAGCTTACCAGTAGAACCGAACCTGAGGGCGCGCCAGACGCGCGCTGACCTCGTTCCAGGCCCGGGTTCGGCTGGTGAGATCGTTGTCGGCGTCCAGCCACCGTCGCACTAGGCGTACGTCGCTTTCGGTTTCGGCGCTGTTCAACAGTCTGTCTCGTACGGTTTCCATCGTTGCATCCCCTTTGATTCGAACGATAAGTGTGGCTCTCGAACCTTGGGTCACGGAATTTGCAGGCGGGGTTCAAAGTTTTTTCGTTCGCTAAAACGCAGTTGAAACCGTGCGGGTTGAGGCATTAAATGACTTGAGGGCACCGTTTAAGGTGTGCTTGGGGGGACCGGACTAATGGCCTTGGCGGAAGTGCCGCCACAGGCGATTTGAACCTTCTGGAACATCGACGTTACTCAAACCTTGGAACCGTATTGGCAGTAGGTATCCGATGAGTGCTTACGTCAGGCTGAGCGGAATGGCAGATAACGAAGATAAGGACATTGCCCTTGTAACGCGTATCGCCGAAGGCGACAAGGCGGCATTTCGCGCCTTGTTCGAAACCTACGGCGAGCGTGTATTTCGGTACGTCTACCGCATGGTCAATGACGAAGGTCGGGCGGAGGAGGTAACGAACGACGTGATGTTGGAAGTATGGAAAGGCGCCCGCAAATTCGAAGGCAGATCGAAGGCATCCACCTGGGTGCTCGGTATTGCGAGGCATTTGGCCCTGAATGCGATTCGCGGCAAGCAACTCGTCACCGTAGACCTCGTCGACTCCCCGGAGGTCGCTGACGGGCGAGAACCCGAAGCGACCGTGCGGGATCGCGATACGGTGAAGCAAAAGCTGCGCGTTGCTCTGGCGAAGCTGTCGAGCGACCATCGGGAGGTCGTCGAGCTGGCGTTCTTTCACGGCTATTCCTATCAAGAGGTGGCCGAAGTGATGGGTTGTCCTGAAAGCACCGTAAAAACGCGCATGTTTCACGCCAAGAAACAGCTGCGTCAAGCGCTGAAGCACAGCGGTCTGGATGGTATGACGTTGGAAGCCGTGCCATGAATCACCGCGAAACACAGGAGTTGTTGGCATGGTATGCGGCGGGCACGCTGGATGCCGATGAGACGAGCGCGGTTCGATCCCACGTTGACGACTGCCGGACGTGCCGCGAAGAACTCGATGATCTTGCCATCGTGCGCGCGGTCGTGGCAGAGGTCGGCGCCGATGAACCCGCGTACGACCCGGCCATCCTTGAACGCGCCATGTCCCAGATCGACGGTATCGAACAGGCTGTTTCGGCACCCGGTGCAGCAACCCGTTCGAGCGAGCGTCGCTCGATATTTGCCGTTTTCGCCGAGTGGCTGCAATGGTCGCTCACGCCCAACATGGCAAGGCTGGCCATTGCCGGTCAGTTCGCCGTGATCTTGGGGCTCGCTCTCGCGTTGGGGACGATGCGTACTGAGGCACCGGAGGAGTTTGTCACCGCCGCCGGCCAGGCGAACCAACCCGCACACCTTACGGTCGTGTTCAAGAACGGCGTGACCGAACTCGAGATGCGCGAGTTGCTGCTTGGACTAGGCACCAGCGTCGTCGCCGGTCCGGGTGCGACGGGGATATATCAGTTACGGGTGGCTGAGCCTGCACGCGTATCGGACGTACTGACGGCGTTGAAAGCCCACCAGCATATCTTTGTCGCCGCACGGTCGACGCCGCCATGAAACGCTTGTTGGTCACGTTTGCCTGGCTGTTGAGCGCGGCGGTGCTCGCGCCGGCCGCGGTGCTCGCGCCGGCCGTCGCAGCCGTCGAGCAGGCTACCGATCTGGCGGCCGATGAAGTTGCGTTGCCGGAGACGATCGCGGTCGAAGCCGCGGACCTGGAGGCGTTCGAGTTGGAAGAGTCGAAAGGTTGGCCCAACGACCCCCTTTACGAATCGAGCGGTAGTTGGCAACAGGACTTTGCCGATCAATGGGCCGTGCAGAGTCTTGAGTTATACCAGGACGAGGATGCCACCGAGTACCAAGCGGTCGTCGTTGCCGTGATCGACACCGGCATCGACTACCTGCACGAAGATTTCGCGTCGGACAAGTTGTGGCACAACCCCAATGAGAAGCGCAACGGCCGCGACGACGACGACAATGGCTTCGTCGACGACCTGATCGGCTGGAACTTCGTCGATGCCAACAACAACCCCTGGGACCAGTCGGGCCACGGCACCCACATCGCCGGCATCATCAGCGCCTGTACCCACAACGGTCTTGGCATTGCGGCGATCAATCCGGCTGCGCGCATCATGCCGCTGAAAGTGGGCAACTTTGTGGGGCAGGCGCGAAGCTCGGCGATCGCGGCCGCAATCCACTACGCGGTGGACCACGGTGCGCGGGTCATCAATCTGAGTTTGGGCGGTGCGGTTGTGACGACGCTCGAAGAAGAGGCGCTTGCTTATGCGGCGCAGCAGAACGTTCTGGTCGTTACGGCTGCCGGCAATGACGGCTACCGGGCGGACGCTGCCGGTTATGCGGCCATCCCCAGTGTGCTCAGCGTCGCTGCCAGCGACGTCACCGGGGCACGTGCCGGATTCTCGAGTTTCGGTGCGGAAGTGGATCTCATCGCGCCCGGCGTGGAAGTTTTGTCTCTGCGCGCCCGGGATTCGGATTTCATAGCGCTCTCCGGCGCGCCGGCCTATCAACCCGCCGCCGCGGTCGTGCGTGAGCAGTATTACCGCGCTTCCGGCACGTCCTTTGCGGCTGCGGTCGTGAGCGGAGTGGCCTCGAGGGTGTTGTCTGCAAGACCGGGCCTATCGGCGTCTCAGCTCAAGGTTGTGTTGTTGCAGTCGGCGCGAGACGTCGAGGCGCCCGGTGTGGATCAGTTGTCCGGTTTTGGCCTCGTGGATTTCAACGCCGCGCTGGTGTCCGATCCGCACAAATTTATCGAAGCCAGGCTCAGCAAGATCGACCTCAGCCTGGTAGACGAGCAGGTCCTGCTGTCGCTCAAAGGGACGGCGGATGCAGATCGTCTCGCCGGGTTCGAGTTGCAGGTACGCGCAGAACAACCGGATGCGATGTGGTTGCCGTTGGGTAGCCCCATGACGACGGCAATACGAAACGACAGGTTGGCGGAAGTGAACCTCGAAAAGCTGATCGAGCAAACCGGTGGGGCGACCGAGTGGCGTGTTCGACTACTTGTGAACCATGAAGACGGAACGACGAGGGAGGCGCAGATGGCGCTTGCGCTTCCCCGACCGGCGCCGCCACCCGAAGAGCAGGCCGATGAGTAGTTGCATACGGGTAGCGTTGGCGTTGACGTTTGCCATCAGCCTCTCAGCGCACTCGGAATGGAACCAACCTTTCGAGATTCGTTTACCCGAGCCGTTGCGGTCTCTGAAACTGGCAACCGGCGTCGATGTAGAGCGGTGGGCGGACGAGCATGGCCTGGCCTTGACGAGAACCCTGCCGCTCGGCAGGCGTGGCAACGTGCTCGAGTTCGAAGCCAGCGACGAGGCATGGCGGGCGTTGGAACCAGCGGTCTGTGGCGATGCTCGGGTCACTCAGTGCGGACTTCCGGCCTGTCAAAAGATCCAGTTGGAAGGGACCGTTGGCGGCGAAGATGCAACGAGCGTACAAGGTCGTTTGGTGAAGAACCCGCCCGAACTGGTACCGGTGCCGGATGCGGCGGATCTCGCCGCGGGTAGTTGCCGCGGCGCGCCGTTGGTGCCGTTGACCCCGCCCGGTGCCGAGGTCGGGGGCGATATCGTCATCGACCTGGATCTACGGAACAAGAATTCGGGGAAGACCGGCGGGCCCATAGACGCAAAACCGGCTTCGCTAGATGCTGCGGACATTGAGCCCCAGCCTACGGCCCAAGATGCGCCGCCGGAACCCGTGGCTAAGACCAAGGGGTTCGAATTCGACGTCACCGGCAGCTTCGCGGCCGTGGATGTGTTGAAACTGCATGTCGATCAGTTGCCGACGGATACCACCGATTGGTCGTTGATGGTGGGCGCGGGCTGCAACCAGGTGCGGGTACCACTTTCAGGTCTCGTACCGGCACGGGAAATGGGCCAGATCGTCGCACTCGCCCAGGGCGCGGCGGGGCTAGGTACGACCATTGCGACTCGGCATGGCTTCACGTTGCTCGAGGAAACCGTCCTCGCATCGACCGGCGAGTTGCTGCTGGTGCTCTTTACCCAGGCAGATTTTGCGGCTGCGCTTGCCTCTCTTGCGTTCGACCAGGACGTTCTCGGCGCCCAACCCAACTACATCTTCGAGACGGCGGCCGAGTATACGGATCCGCTTGCGAGTTTGAACTATGGCCCGAAGCAAAGCGGCGCGCTTGGGTTGCATCACGGCGCGACTGGCGCCGGCCAACTCGTCGCCATTATCGACTCGGGGATCGACCTCGAACACCCGGAACTCGCGGGACGCATCGCTAGCCACGCCGATCTCACCAACCAGGGTTGGTCGGCTGATGCGCATGGGACCGCGGTCGCCGGGATCATCGCGGGCAATGCCAACAACCAGATCGGTGGTTTTGGGGTCGCACCCGGCGTCCAGTTGATGGGGTTGAAGGCCTGTCAGCCGAAGGAAATCGGATCACTTGCAGCGAAATGTTGGACGAGCAGCTTGGTCAAGGCCCTCGATCATGCCATGACGGGCGGAGCCAAGCTCATCAACATGAGCCTAACCGGACCGCCGGACCCGCTCTTGGAACGCACGATCGGTCTGGCCCTGCAGCAAGGTGTGTTGGTGGTCGCGGCTTCGGGGAACGGCGGCCCGTATGCCAATCCGAGCTATCCGGCGGCGATCCCGGGCGTGGTGGCCGTGACGGCGGTCGACGCCCGCCGACGCCTCTATGGCCAGGCGAACGTGGGCGCCTATATTGATGTGTCGGCTCCTGGCGTCGATATTCCGATACCAGCGCCCGGCGGGCAGATGAGTTTCACATCGGGGACGTCGATGGCGGCTGCTCATGTGGTTGGCATTGCCGCCTTGTTGCAGGAGTTGTCCCCGTTCATGAGCGGCCTAGAACTCCGAGGTGCGCTCACCAACCATGTCACCGATCTGGGTGAACCTGGACGTGATGTTCGATTCGGCGCGGGCTTGGTGGACGCGTGTGCCGCGGCGCGTGCGCTCACCGCGGATGCGGTGCTGTGTGAGGAAGACCTGCAGTCGCCTTTCCTCATCGATGAGCTGGCCTCGCCAGCGCAAGGGGGGGAATCATGAAGACAGGTCAGTTGCTTCGAATGAGCTTGTGCGGTGTGGCGCTGTTGCTCGCCTGGCCCATCCGGGCCGACGATGCCATTGCCGCGCCGGCCGCCTTCATACCCAGCGACAAAGGCGGATTCCGGTACTCCGAACCACCCGCGTGGCCGACGCTCGACTTGGATCTTTCCGGTATCACCCAACAGGTGGCCGAACAGGCGGCCACCCGCTGTGGCAGCGCCTTGGCGGCTACGCCTTTACAGTTGGGCGATAGCAAGAGTTTCATGGAGAACGTCGTCGGTAGCCTGGCCCAGAAAGCGGCCGGTGCCGCGATCGGCAAGCTGCTCGGCGGGGTGCTCGGAGGCGGCGGCAGCAAGAAAAAGCCGACACTCTACAAAGACCCGATCAAGAAGAAGTTCAAGGAGAAGTTCGAGAATGCTACCGGCGACACGCGCCTGCGGATCGGTGGTCAAATGGCGGCCGATGGATTGTTGCTCAGCGCCTACGTAGACAAAGCCCGGGGTAAAGGCACTTTTCACACCGTGTTCCTAGAGCGACCGGACTGCGTACGAATCTGGCCGGACAAGTACCTGCAATACAGGCTGTGGGGTTCGTGGAGCATCTCGGTGTCCGTCACCAGAACCACGCGACATTACCGCGACGGCGAGCTCGTGAGCGAGAACGTATCGCGCTCCGGCTGGAGCGATTCGGGTGAATTCGATTTCTCGAAAGGCGTACCGTACGGTTTTTCCATCTTCGACGATCCGGAGTTTTCCAACAGCCTGAAGATGGTGTTGAACGCGGACGCCGCCTACCTCAACCAGTTGCGTCGTGAAATCGGTCAACCCGCTTGGGCCCAGATGGGTTTTGGTGAGCCGATGGAAGGCGTCCGTGGCGCGGGGGCGGTGTTCAGAGTACCGCCAGAACTCCTGACCCCGGAAACCTTGGCGGTCGTGCACATCACGAACGTTCAGAAGGGTCAGTACAGCACGGTCGGATTCCCCTTCACTTTTCAGACCGGCGATGACGGTATGTTGACCTTCACCCAGATGCCTTTCGAATAGGCCGCCGCCGAATTTTTTTGAACCGATTTTCTCCGGGTAGTTACCCATCGGGTAAGGGCAGATAGAGCAGTCGCCCCAACCCAAGGCAACCAACCAGGAGAGACCTAAATGAACGTAATCAAACTCGCTTCGAGCTTGGCGGTCGTAGGCCTCGTGTTCGCCGGTGGCGCGCACGCAGACTACCCGTACTCCGCGTGGACACAGAAGTCTGTCGACAAAAGCGTAAGCATAGACGACAGCTTCAACCGCAGCATCGAAGACAGTTTCAATCGCGAGTCGAGCTACTCCAATAGCGAAGACAACGACTTCACGAGCATCTTCACGCGTACGACCGACATCGACATGATCACGCCGACGCTGACGTCGCTCAAGAAGCAAGACGTGCGCAGCGGCCACACCGCCGGCGACGCCTATGTTTCAGGTGCAGCCAGAGGTCACGTGTCGAAAGTTCAAGGTTCGAAGAACCTCGTGAGCGCCGGCAACAAGGAAACCAACTACTGGGGCCCTGCCATGGTCAACACCAATGTGAACCAGCTCCCGACAAACAACCTGTTCATTCAGGGTTCGAATGTCGGTTCGCCGATCTCTCAAGCCATCGAGTCTGTGGCAGGTGACAAAGGCAACTATGGTGTCTTCGGCTCGCCGATTGGTAACACCCAATCTTGGGTCGGTGGTGACGTCAGCAACGCCAGTGGCGCCGCGTACGATCAGAGTGGTGATTCTTCCAGCTCGATCGCGGACACCATGCGTTCGAGCATTCGCAAGTAACGATCGACGACAGGCAACTCATTGGGGGGCGATGCCCCCCTTTTTTCGCGAGGACCCGACGATGAAAATCCGTTTACTACTGCTTGCTATTGCCCTCTCGAGCACCACGTTAGCCGCGCTGGCCGATTCGCGCGATGCCGATCAGGACCTGCTGAAGCGGATGTATCAAATCCGCATGAAAAGCGACACCGAACGGATGCACAGGGACAACGAAGCTAGAGCAAATGTAGCGCTCCAAGCTCAGGGCCAACGCGGGCCGGCCATGGACAGTCCGACCGTGACGCAGATGCGGCGCGACATGTACCAACAGCTGACCCAGATACAGAACCACTATCGATGCCTCGACGTCGATGTCGAGAACAACGGCGGCAACACCGTGGTCATCTGCGGCAACAACTCAGGCGACATCGGCGGCAAGATCACCACGGTGGGCAACGATCTGATTCAGATGGGAGGTCGGCCGTGAGAAGGCTTCTACACGGTTTGATGCTGGCCGCGGTGAGTTGCGGTTCGGCCTATGCGACCGGCGACCCAACAGCGTATTCCCCGCCGGGATTCTTGATATTCGCAGAACATCGCTATGACCCGTCGGTACAAAGGATGCTTGCCGAACGATCCTTGAAGGCCTTGCCGATCCGTGGCGGCCAGCTCTTCTTCATCGTTGAGCAACTTGATGATCGCCTGATCGAAGAGATGCAGATTCGCTACATCGAAGAACTCTTGTCGCGAGAAGAACTTTGAACCAAGACCCGATTGGGCGTGACCCATCGGTCAAGGCTTTGGGTACGAGCCGAATTTACGACTCGTGTGACAAGTCAACGAACATAGGGGACCAGAATGAACGTTAAGCTACGGCTCACCCTGCTATCACTACTTGGATTGGGCGTATTGTTGATATCAACGGTTGTCGACGCCAAAAACGACGAAGCCGAAGCACGGGACATTCGGGAGGCGTTGGACAACTTACAGTGTGACGGTCCCAAGACTCGTGTCGGCGTCTACGGTTTTTACGCGACGGGTAAAATGGCAGCCTTCGAGGGTTACAACGTTGGTGACGCGCTTGCCGCTCAGCTGGCAACCGAGCTCGCCCGCACGGATTGCTTCGTCGTGTTGGATCGAACCGGTATCTCTGACATCCTGCGCGAACAAGAACTGGCCTTGGCGGGTGTGGTCAGCCGCGAGACCGGTGCTGCCGCCGGGCATCTGATTGGCGCCCAGGTGATCATCAAAGGCACGGTTACGGAATTTGAGCCCAACAGCCGTGGCCGGGGGATCAATCTGGGGGTTGCCCTACCGAATACGCCGCTGGGCATACGACTGGGACGCAATGGCAACACCGCGCATGTCGCAATGGACCTCACGGTGGTGGATGCGACCACTGGGCAGGTGAAGTTTTCCCATCGCGTAGAGGCGGACTCGAAGTCGGGTGGTTGGACCATCGGCCTCGATCACAAGCGGGCCAGCCTGGGCGGCGACGCTTTCAGCAAGACGCCGCTCGGTCAGGCGGCACGTCGTGCGCTCGGCGAGGCAATCCTGCTCATCAGCCGCGACTTGGATACGGTACCCTGGCGGTCACAGGTTGCGAGCGTGGTCGATGAATCCACCATCTATCTCAACGCCGGCGTCGGCGCCGGACTGCGACCGGGAGATACGTTCAAGGTGTCGACGCCGGTACGTACCATCATCGATCCCGCGACGGGCCTGTTGCTCGACCGTATCGAACGTGAAGTCGGCCGGCTGCGCATCGTCAGCGTGCGAGAGAGGACTTCCATTGCCGAGCCCCTTGACGGCGCACGGTTTCGACGCGGCGACTACGTACATCTGTAGAACACCGGAAACGTGGCGCGCGCGTTCGCTTGGATAGTGGCCGCCTATATGGCGGCAGTCATCGTTGCGATCCTCACCGTTCAGGCGCTCGCGAACGACGCGCTATGGGCCGCCTTGTGGGCCGACGTGTTGGCCACAGCCGCGGTCTTTGCCTTTAGTCTCTCCTTTAGAAACTCGAGCTTCTACGATGCCTATTGGAGTGTCGCGCCGCCGTTGTTGCTCGGGTATTGGTGGTGGACGTTGGACGGGGGATTCCATTGGCGCCTATTGCTGGCGGCACTGCTCGTGCTGACGTGGGCCGTTCGACTCACCTGGAACTGGGCTAGCGGTTGGCAGGGCTTGAGCCACGCCGATTGGCGCTACGTTCGACTCAAGGACCAGCTTGGCCGTGGATACTGGCCCGTCAGTTTCCTCGGCGTGCACCTGGTGCCGACGCTGGTCGTGTTTGCCGGTTGCCTGCCATTGTATGTGGTCGCGGGCGGTTCGGCGCCCCTTGGCCCTTGGGACGGTCTGGGCGTCGTTGTGGGATCTGCTGCGGTGTGGCTGGAGACCCGCGCCGATCTCGAGCTCGGCGTTTTTCGCACTGCGCGCGCGTCGAGATCGATGGTTCTGGACACCGGTGTCTGGTCGTGGTGTCGGCATCCCAACTATCTCGGCGAAATCGGTTTCTGGGCAGCGCTTGCATGCTTCGGCTTGGGGGCGGCGCAAGCGGTGTATTGGCCGCTGGTAGGGTTGGTCGCCATCTTGGCGCTGTTGCTTGGCGTGAGCATTCCGATGCTCGAACGCAAACTCGCTGAAGATAAACCCGACTTTCAGGCGTACCGTCGTCGCACACCAATGCTATTACCGTGGGGATCGAACTCGTAAGGGGCCAGCGTGCGCGCACACCGATGTTATTACCATGGGGATCGCGTTCATAAAGGACCGGCGTGCGCGCACGCCGATGCTATTGGAGGCTACGAACTCGGCTCGATGCGAATGATTTGCCCGTTCGGACCGTCGGTGACGATGTAGAGATAGCCATCGTTGGTTCTGACGTCACGAACGCGACGTCCGCCGAGCTCATCGGTGAACAGGCTTGTCTCCCCGATCACCTCCCCGTCCTCCATGTCGAGACGCCGTACCTCGGTATCGACCAACGCGCCGACGAACAGGTCCCCTTGCCAGTCGGGAAAGCGCTCTCCTTCATAGACCGCGAGGCCTGAAGGACCGATCGAAGGCACCCAGACCGTCAAGGGTTGCTCCATCCCCTCGGCGGCGCTGAACGGCGAAACATAGGCGCCATTGTAATCGACCCCATGGGTGATGGCGGGCCAACCATAGTTGGCGCCACGCTTGAGCACGTTGGTTTCGTCTCCCCCACGGGGACCGTGTTCGTGTAGGTACACGGTGCCGTCAGCAGCGATCGCAAGTCCCTGGGGATTGCGGTGCCCGAATGTCCAAACGGGCGATGGGTTACCGTCGGCGTCCACGAACGGGTTGGTCGCGGGAAACTCGCCGTCATCGGTGATGCGGATGGTTTTACCGAGCAAGCTGTGTTTGTCTTGCGCGGCTTCTCGAAAGTCGAAACCATCGCCCGTCGTGAGCAGTAGATGACCGTCCGGCAGAAAGCGCATCCGCCCGCCGTAGTGTACGGGCGTGTTCTTGCTGGGTGTGACGGTGAAGATGTCCTTGGAGTCGACCAGTTGGTCTCCAACGAGTCTGGCGCGCACGATCCTGGTGGCGTTGTCGTCGAGTCGACCGTGGGCGAATGATAGGTAGATCGTTTGGTTGCGTTCGAAATCCGGGTGCAACAGCACGTCGAACAATCCGCCCTGGCTCATGCGGTATACGACTGGGACGCCTGCGATCGGTTCGCTCACCTCTCCCTCGAGCGACACGCGCCGAAGATTGCCGCCCAACTCGGTCACCAGCAGGTCGCCGTTCGGCAGGAATGCGATGCTCCACGGGAAATCGAGATCCTCGGCGATGACGTTGAATTGGTAAGCGACCGTGCTGCTCGATATCAAGCAGAAGGAGATACTCAAGAGCAGCGAAGTTAACGTCTTCATCGACAGGACTCCCATGTGACTTTGACCCAGGTCGGCGCCCTGGTTATGTTAGCGCTTGCAGACTTGGAAGGGGAAGCCTGGCAGATGCAGACGTCCATATTGAAAACCGTCGGCGCCTTTCTCGTGGCGGTTGCGGTGACCTACATACTGGGTTCCATCGCTTCCACGCAGGCCATCCTGCAGAACGTTATCGAGCTGGACGTTCCGGTCGGTTGGCTCGACCGAATAGGCGCGACCTGGCACGACCTCCTCGGGATGGCGCCCACCTACCTACCGATCATTGCCGTCGGTTTTCTTATCGCGTTTCTCGTGACCGCGCTGATCGTGCGCTTCCTCCCGGACCTGCGCCGCATCGGCTACGTGCTGGCGGGCACGATTGCGGTGTTGGCCGTGCATCTGGTTCTGCAAGCCCTTCTCGACATCCACTCATTGCCGGTTACGCGGACGCTGACCGGCCTTTTGCTGCAAGGTGCCGCCGGGGCGGTGGGCGGCTACGTGTTTGTCCGGATCACCCGTCAACCGGGCTTTAGCGATTGAAATTCCGGTGGGTGCCCAACGTGACGGAGTCCTCTGAAGCCGCATGTGCATGGGCGCATGCTTGACCGATGAGAATGCACTTAAGCTGGTGTGTACTGGTTTGTGCGCTGTTTGCCGTGCCCTTGGGCGCCCACCAACGCGACCCGGAACATGCTTGCGCCGCACCGGTGCGGCCGGACAAGAGCGACGCCGTTGCGTGGAATCACTTCGTCGATCTGGTCGACGAGTACCGCGCCTGCGTCAACCGCTTCGTCGAAAGACACTACGCGGCTTCGGATCGCCATCGGGTGGTCGCGAATTCGGCAACTCGCGATTGGAGCGGGTTCGTGCGTTCGGAACTGAACGTGCCCGAAGACTTCCCCCACGAGTCGGATCGACGCTAGTCTACTAGTTGCCCGGCCTCGCGAGCACGACCTCTATTTCCACCAGCATGCCAGCGCCTGCAAGACCCGCTACCTGCACAGCGGAGCGCGCTGGCAGATTGGGTTGCTTGTCGGTGCCGAAGTGTTGGATGTAGGCGCGCATGAAGCCTTGGAAATCCATTCTGCCGTCGAGTTCGGGTACACCGACCAGAAACACGGTCATCTTGACGACGTCGCCAAAGCTCAACTCAAGCTTGGTAAGCGATGCCTCGATGCGCGCGAACACAGAGTTCGATTGGGCCTCGGTGTCGCCCCAGAATTCGCGGCTGCCTCTCTCAGCGGACGGATCGGCAGGCGCCGGTACGGTGCCGCTGTGATAGATCAGAGCAGTTCCGGCCGTAACCTCGACGGCTTGAGCGATCGGAAACGTCGAATTGTTGGGCAGCGGGTAGCGCGTCGTCTCAGCATAGGCGCCGATTGCCATCAGCAGTGGTAACAGCGCTGCGAACTTGATCATGTTGGCCTCCTTGCAAATTAGGGAGATAAGGAATTGATGTAGCTGACGACGTGATCGATGTCGTCCTCGTCACTCAGCATCGCCACGGAGGCCCGCATCTGCGCGCCCCAAATGTCGCCTGGTTCGGCGCCTCGGGCACCGGTTTGGTAATTCTCGAGTTGTCGCGCCAGATACCAGTCGCTCTGACCGGAAAGCCGAGGTGCGCTGAGCGATTGGTTGCCTTCACCGTTCACCCCGTGGCAGGCTGCGCAGGACGTGTATAGCTTGGCGCCGCGGGCGACATCGCCCATCATGGTGACCAGAGCGGCCCGCTCCGGGACGCGTTCGGCGAACGCCAGAACCGAGACGATGCTCTCGTCGTCCAACGCCGCGGCCATCGGTTGCATCTCGCGACCGATGAGGTCGTCGGTGCTGCCGTGGGGTGCACGTAGGCCGCGTTTGTAGTTCAACAGTTGTCGTTCTATGTACCATGTCGAAAGTACGGACAGGTTGGGGGCGTCCACCGAGCGGTTTCCGGTCAGCTCGACGCCGTGACAGACCACGCATTGGCGTAAACCTTCGGGAGCTGCAACGATTTCCGGCACGGCAGATGCCGTGCTGCTGAGTATGGCCGACAAGTAGGCCAACCAGCACGTCGACGCTCGTCTATGCGTTCGTTGCATTGCCTTTCAGCTCCGCCTGCACGCGCTGGTTGACGTCATCCAGCACGTAATGCGCCGAACTCAGCGCGCCTTCCTGCCAACCTGCGTGAAAGCTGATCTGATCACCCATCAGGTAGTGGCGGCCTTCGGGCCGTTGCAGGCGCTCAAACCAGCGCTGCCGCGCCTCCTCCGACCATTGCGCCGTACAGCCCATCATGTAGTTCATGCGATGCCACGCCACGCTTACGCCCGTTTCGACGTACTTTCCGTAGCCGGCGTGAATTTTGCTGCCCTGCTCGATGGCGGTCGCTAACCGTTCGACCGGCGTCAGCCGTGCGTACTCGGCGTTGGTGCCGTCGTTGAAAATATACGCGCCGAGCATGACGCCTTTTGCATCGTGAATACCGTGGGTCGGGTACCAGATTTGTTCGATCTTCTGGTCGGTCCACGAGATACCGCCATAGATGTTTTGCTTCTCCCAAAAGCGTTCGGACATCTGCAACCCAATCTTCATGAGCTTGCCGCGCTTCACCGAAGCCATGGCCTCGAGGTAGTCGGCGGGAAAGTTGTTGTGGATGCCGGGTATCAGGTGCTTGGGAATACAATTCAAGCAATAGTCTGCGTTGATCCGTTTGTTGATGCCTTGGTGGTTGTAGATGACGTCCACGGCCTTGTCGCGGAGCATGATAGACTGTACCGGCGCGTTCGTTATGACTGGGCTCTTTAGGTTCTTGGTAAAGCCACGAACGATGTTGTCGTTACCGCCGACGGCCTGCATCATCGGCGAGGCTTGGTCTTCACCCTCGGCCCAATGCATTTTTATCCGCCAGAAGTCGTGATTCAGAATCTTCCTGAAGTCAAAGGGTGTCTTGTGGACCGCTGGCACCAGCATACCGCCGGATTGATAACCGGCCCGTGACGAACCCTGGTAGATGCCCTTCTCGTCGAGGTCGCCGTATGCGCGCAGGAACTGAAAGAAGCGTTCGGCGTCTTGGTCGGTGAAGGGCGCGTCGAAATCGCGTTGGTTGATCGCCTTGGCCATGAGTTCGGTCATGAACCCGCGCGCGTCGGCGATATACGCCCGCATGCGCAACGGTTGGCCATCGAAGGCGTTGCTGTCGTGCACCCAGGCGTGACGGTTTTCGTTGACGAACACCTCGAGCGGCACATCCAGGGTTTTACAGTAGTGCAGCAAGATCTTGTGATGGGCGGGAATTCGCGCCGGACCGGCATTGAAGTAGAGGTTCGGATGATCGTCGAACTCGCACACCTGGCGATGTCCCATCTCGTCGACGATATCGCCCGAACGTAACGTCATATTGCGGCCGCCGATACGATGCGAGGCTTCGATCACCGTGCAGGTATAACCTGCCCGTTCGAGCTCGTACGCGCACGCCAACCCGGAAAGCCCTGCGCCGAGAACCACGACGCTGCGACGTAGACTGCCGAGCTCGGTGACGCTCGCCATGGGTGCTGCCAGGGTGACGGCGGGGATGAGACCGAGACCAATGCTGGCTTGATACACGGCGCTGGAGCCACCGGCGGCGCCAATCCAGTTCAAAAACTCTCGCCGTGAGTACGCGCGTGGCATGTTCAAAGACTCCGCGCGGCCGTCCGGAATAGCGGCGTCATCACGGCGTCTGAATGATGAGCTGGTCGAGGGTTTGGGGGTCCAGTGTCGATGGTCCTTCTGGCAAGCCGTTCAAGGCAAAGATGTATGCCAATAAGTCGGCATACTCGGTGTCGCTCAAAAGACCGGGACTGTCCTGGGGCATCGTCGCGCGCAGCAGGTCGAACAGCCCACTCACAGGTTGATCGCGCCAAGCCGCGAGAAACGCGTCTTGAAAATAGCCGTCTTCATGGCAACCGGCACAATATTCCTCGTTGAGTTCCTCCCCGCGGGCAACTTGAGTGGCGGTGAACACGCCGTGCATCGTTGTCGGCGGGTCTTGGGCATGACTCATCGTCCCTATCAACCAGCCGGCGGCTATCGACAACAACCATCGCATACGCCGAATTGTACCGTATCGGATGTGCGGGTTGGCGTGCGCAGCGGTTACGCGTTCGCAGTAAATTGGCGATACTCACCGATCTTTTGTTGCGCGTACCGGCGGGATGCAACGGGTAGTGAGCGCTTGAACCGTTCCAAGTTCAGTCCGACCACGGCGGCCGCCGTGGTCGTCGCCAACATGATTGGCACCGGTGTCTTCACGAGCCTCGGCTTTCAGCTGTTGGACATACAATCAGGGTTCGTGCTGCTGATGTTGTGGACGATCGGCGGCGTCACTGCGTTGTGTGGTGCGCTGACCTACGCGGAACTCGGCGCTGCGCTGCCGCGCTCAGGCGGCGAGTATCACTTTCTGACTCAGATCTACCATCCCGGCGTCGGCTTCGTGTCCGGTTGGGTGTCCGCGACGATCGGCTTTGCAGCACCTACGGCGTTGGCGGCCATCACTTTCGGCGCGTACTTGGGCAAGGTGTTCCCGGACCTACCCCGGAACCTGAGCGCGAGCGCCTTGGTACTGGCGTTGACCGTCGTTCACGCGGGCACTAGGCGCAGCAGTGGGGGCGTACAGCGTTGGTTGACCGGTCTCAAACTGCTATTCATCGTGCTGTTCTGTTTTCTCGGATGGTCGCTGGTCGAGCAAGGCCAGCCGGTGCGCTTCCTGCCGGCGTCCGGCGATGGCGTCCTACTAACCAGTGGTGCGTTTGCCGTAGCGTTGATCTTTGTGAACTACGCGTACACGGGTTGGAATGCGGCCACCTATCTAACGAGCGAGCTGGACGCTCCGCAACGGAACTTACCGCGGGTGCTCGCGCTTGGAACGATGGTGGTTGCGGTCTCATACGTGATGCTGAACTTCACCTTCTTGTATGTGGCTCCCATCTCGGAATTGACCGGCCAGCTCGAGATCGGTTACGTGGCTGCGCAACACATCTTCGGTGCAGACGGCGCACAGATCATGGGGGTGGCGCTGGCTCTACTGCTCGTCTCGACGGTCAGCGCGATGATCTTGGCAGGACCGCGAGTCCTACACGTGATCGGTCAGGATTTCAGAGCCTTCCGCTGGCTTGCGAAGACCAACGAGCATGAGATTCCTACCGTCGCCATCTGGGTGCAATCCGCGCTCGCACTGTTGTTCATATGGACTGCCTCTTTCGAGTCGATACTGGTGTTCGCCGGTTTCACGCTGGGGGTTAGTACCTTCCTGACCGTCACCGGGGTGTTTGTGCTGCGCTGGCGTCAACCGGCTCTCGAGCGTCCGTTTCGCGTTACCGGCTATCCGCTACCGCCGCTCATCTACCTATTGGTGACGGGATGGACGCTTGGGTACATCCTCGTTCAGCGTCCCGAGGAGGGTTGGATGGGATTGTCGCTCATGACGCTAGGTGGTGTTGTCTATTGGCTGAGCAGCCGCGGGCAACGTGGCCCCAACACCTCAACTCGAGAACGCAACCGCCAGTTGAGGGATTCGTGATCTAGATCGCACTTAACCCGCCTTTGAGCAACTAAGCTTCGCTGGTTGCCGGTAACGAATCGAAAATAGGCAGGTTTTCCATGGGTAAGACGTTGGTTTCGCTGGTGTTTACGAGCTTGTTACTCGGTGGTTGTGCGACGTTGAGCGAAAGTCAGTGCATCGCCAGCGATTGGCAGACCGTCGGCTACAACGACGGCGCTGCGGGGCGTACCAGCTCGCAGTTGTTGAAGCATCAGAACGCTTGCGTGAAGCACGGCGTGGTACCGGATCGTGAGGTGTACTTGGTGGGTTGGAATCAAGGCGTCGAAGTTTACTGCACGCCGGAAAACGGGTTTGCTCAGGGTGATCGGGGTGCGTCATACGGAAACGTGTGCCCGGACACCCTGAAAGACGCCTTTTACAATGCCTACCAGCAGGGTCGAGAGCTGTATCTAGCGAAAGCGGAGATTCGCACGTTGGAGAATGCCAAATATTCGAAAGAGCGGCGCCTGGATAGCATCAAACACGAGCTGTCGCATACCGAAAGCCAGTTGATCGACGACGAACTGACCCCCGTTCAGCGTTACGAACTACTCGATGCGACCAAAGAGCTAGCCAGGGAACAGGGAGAACTCGAAGCGGAAGTCGACCAGCTGATCGCCGAGATCGCAGTCAAACGCGACCGGTTGGCCAGCATGAGCGCTACGCTGGCCTACAACTACTGAGCGCTCGTCGTAGCGCCGGCTGTCTTGAGTGTATAGCCACCACGCACGAGTAAGTACAGCAGCAAGCCCGCGGGCCCAGCCATGAAGGTTGCCAGCAGACAGGGGACGACGAACCAGTGGGAGATCCCGCGCTTCTTGGCATCCTCGACTTCCCAGCTACCGACAAAAAGATCGAAGGCGAGATAGTGAATCCAACCGCATAGCAAAAGCTCCTCGACGGTGAACAGCGCCGCCACCGCAGTCAAGGATCCGAAGCCGGCCCCAACGGGCGCTCGGTCGAGATACATCGCGAAGAAATAGACGTAGATGATGCCGATGATCGCCGGTATCACGAGCCGCGCGGCGGCGATTGCGAGTCCTCGGCGCGGCAGCAGGATCAACCCGATCCAGCCAACGCCGGCCAGCAGGCCACAGAGTGAAAAGACAGTATCAACCATGCGCGAGGCCCTCATCGGTCGTGAGATAAGCCAAAATAGAGTCGAATCTCGAGCGCGTCCACCTACCGGCTGTGATGTTTGACCGCGCACGCTAGATACGCCTCCGTATAGTTGCGCCATGAGATTTAGGTTGTTGAAGGCTCTGATGCTGCTCCTGGCGTTGTCGGGCCAGACGGTGTTGGCCGCGGTGGATGAGCTGCAGACGATCGTTGTGCTGTGCGCGACGGGTCCGCATTCCACCGCCTTCACACAAGCCTGGCAAACCTGGGTAGCCGAGCATCCCAATGCGAATATCGCCGAGGTGGTAGACGACGTGGTGCGGCGTGCCGCGACCATACGCTCGTTTGCGCGTGGTGGCGGTTTGGCCAGCGGCGAGAGGCTCCGAGATGGCGAGGTTCACGCACGCATGACGCGACTCGCCCGGCAAGCAAAAAGTGTGACGCTGAGTCCGCGTAAGGTACGATCCATTCGCCAGTGACGCGATTGGGGGGAGGTAGTGGCAGAACTAGAGACCTTTAGGGAGGCTACGCGAGCCTGGCTGGAAGAGAACTGCCCATCCGGCGCGCGCGGACCGGGGCCCATCCCCAACGGCAGTACCAAGATCGAGATCACCGACACCGATACCCGGGTTTGGCTCGAACGCATGATCGAGAAGGGCTGGACGGTACCCTCATGGCCGACCGAGTACGGCGGTGGGGGCTTGTCCAAGGATGAGTATCTCGTGTTGTTGGAGGAAATGCGGCGTTTGTCCGCGCGACCCCCGTTGTGGAGCTTTGGTACCAGCATGATCGGTCCGACGCTTCTGGAACTGGGCAGCGAACCACAGAAATCGACCCATTTGCCGCGCATTGCCCGGGCCGAGGTAGAGTGGTGCCAGGGCTATAGCGAACCGGGGTCTGGTAGCGACCTGGCGAGCTTGCGCACGCGGGCCGAAGACCGGGGCGATCACTTCGTGATCAACGGCCAAAAAACCTGGACATCGGGCGCTCACAACGCGGATTGGATGTTCATCTTGGTGCGCACCGATCCTGACGCGCCCAAGCACGAGGGCATCAGCTTCCTGTTGCTGCCGATGGACCAGCCCGGCGTGACCGTCAAGCCCATTCGGTTGATTTCCGGAGATTCACCGTTCAACGAAACCTTTTTCGATAACGCCATCGCCCAGAAGGCGGATCTCGTCGGTGAGCTCAACAAGGGGTGGACGGTTGGCAAGCGTCTCTTGCAACACGAACGCTCCGGGATCGAAGCATTGGTGAGTGGCAGTACGGCGGATGCTGAATCGGGACTCGTACGGGCGGCGAAACGCAGTTTGGGGGAGGCTTCTGGGCGTATCAGCGACGCGGCTTACCGGGACCAGGTACTTGCCTACGAGATGAATAACCACGTGTTTCGCCTAGCGCAGCGTCGCGCCGTGGAAGAATCCGATGGCGGCACGCCGGGACCCGTCACTTCGATCTTCAAGGTGTACGGCAGCGAGCTGCAGCAAACCTACTATGACCTCATGACCAAAATTCGGGGAGTTCAAGGGTTCGGCGCCGGCCGCGATGGGTTCGACGAAGCCGATTTGGAGACCACTCGACAGTGGTTGTTCTATCGGGCGTCGTCTATCTACAGCGGCAGCAATGAAATCCAACGTAACATCATTGCCAAACGCGTTCTGGGACTACCGGATTGAGTCAAACGGAGGCGACGATGTTTCGATACCTATCGGTGGTTATGTTGCTTTGCTTGTCAGTCGTCGGCAATGCAGAAGAACTCGGCACTCTCGAGCCGACGATCGATCCTGTCGATCTAGAGGCCTATGTCGACGGCATCGTGTTGGGCCGTCTCAAGGCCATGGATGTCGTTGGCGTCACGGTCTCGATCGTACATCGTGGCGAGAGGTTATTCACCAAGGGCTACGGCTACGACGACCTGGAAGCCAAGCGCGAAGTTGACCCTGGGCGCAGTCTTTTTCGCCCCGGTTCGATATCCAAGACGTTGACGTGGACCGCGGTAATGCAACTCTACGAGCAGGGTAAGCTCGAGCTCGATGTCGATCTTCAGCGCTACTTACCCGAGGTCGAGTTGCCGAACAGGTTCGACAAACCGATCACCATGCTCGATCTCATGGCCCATACACCGGGGCTCGAGGACTCGGCACTGGGCCATCTTTTCGAAGACCGTGCCGAAGACGTGTTACCGCTGACCGAGTACCTGCAGACGCACCAACCGGAGCAGGTGCGTCCGCCCGGCACGTGGCCGGCGTACTCCAACTACGGTGCCGCGCTAGCCGGACAGGTCGTCGCCAACGTTTCCGGCATGCCTTTCGAAGATTACATCGACCAGTACCTGCTGGAGCCTTTGGGCATGCGCAACACGACCTTTCGCGAGCCGTGGGGCGATTACCGTCCGGGCGCGATGCCGGATGAGGTGCACGCGAATTCGAGCCACGGCTACCTCAAGCTCGGCGGCCGCTTCGTCGAATCCAACTTCGAGTTCATCGGCCAGATCGGTCCTGCGGGCGCGTTGTCGACCACGGCCGTCGACATGGCGACTTGGATGCTGACACATCTCGGCGGCGGCGCGTACGACGGCGTACGCATCCTCGAACCTGATACCGCTAGGCTGATGCACACCCGACACTTCACACTCGATCCGATCCTCAACGGACTGCGCCACGGCTTCATCGAAGCAAAAGTGCATGGCTACAGCGCGTTTGGCCACGGCGGCGGTACGTTCCACTTTCTATCCAATCTCATCATGGTGCCGGAACTCGATCTTGGGGTGTTCATCTCGACCAACACCACCGGTGGCGGGCAACTTATCAATGGTTTCCCGGAACTGATCGTCAAACGTTACTTTCCGCGCGCTGACGATTTTACGCTGCCTGAACCGCCCGCCGATTTTGCCGAACGCGGTGCCCGCTTTGCGGGTGACTACATCGCGACGCGCCGCGCCTACTCCACGTTGGAGCGTCTCGGCACCGCGCCGGTCATGACGGTGGTGCTGAACGACGACAGGTTGCAGATCAACCTGGGATCCACCTTGATCAGGCTCGTCGAGATCGCGCCATTGACCTTCCAGAACGTAGAGACCGGCGACTTGGTCAAATTCACGGAGGATGACGACGGCGCGATCAAGGCGTTGTATCTATCGTTACCGATCATGGTGATGGAAAAGATCGGGGTTTGGGAGTCACCCGGTCTCCGTTACGGGATCATGGTGACCACCTTGGTCCTGATGGGTTTGGTGCTGGTGGGCTTTTGGTTGCGACGGGGTCGCGAACTCTCACAAACCGAGGGTGAACGCTGGGCTGCCCGGTCGACGCTTGCAATGTGCGTTGCCTGGTTGGCGGGCATTGCTATGATCGGCGTGCCGGTTGTCGAGTCGGTGAACGACTTTCGAACGGGCTTCTATGGCTTCCCGCAGCCCTTTTTCGTGGCGGGTCTCACGGCATTCCTGCTGGCGGCCGTGCTGACCTTGGCCAATACTGCACTGCTCTATCAGGTGTGGTCCGGCGGTCAGTGGCCCGTTTGGCGCAAGGTGCGACATACCGGCGTGGCGCTGTTGGCACTGCTCTCGCTGGTGTTCTTGTACGAGGCGAACGCCATCGGTTACCACTACTTCTAGGAGGGGCAAGTGGGCGACGAGATCCAGCGCCGACACTTCAACGCTGAGGATTTCAGCGTGTTTCGATTTCGTCTCGATGACGAAACCAAGCTGCTCGGTGAACACTTCGCCTCGGGGCTGTTTAGTGTACGCGGCGATGTCGCGGGGTTTGAGTTGGAAGCTTGGTTGATCGATGCCAATGGCGACCCGCTACCTAAGAACCACGACTTTCTGGAACGGTTGAGTAACCCGCTCGTGGTGCCGGAGCTTGCAAGCTACAACGTCGAACTCAACGGCAGTCCAACCGCCCTCACGGGTCGCACTTTCTCTCGGCTGCATGACGAATTGTCGGCGACATGGCGCGATTGTCGTACAGCAGCGGATGATCTTGGATGCCACCTGGTGACGATCGGTATCTTACCGACCATTCGGGAAACGCTCTTGAGTTCTGAATACATGTCGAAGATGGTGCGCTATCAGGCTTTGAACGACCGGGTGATGGCTTTGCGCGATGGCAAACCGCTGGAATTGCAGATCGAAGGCGACGTCGATCTCGACATGCAACACCCCGATGTGATGTTGGAGGCGGCGACGACCTCCTTTCAGATTCACCTGCAGTGCAAGCCCGAACGTGCCGTTCGCGATTTCAACGCGGCAATCATTGCCTCGGCACCTATGGTTGCCGCTAGCGCCAATTCGCCGTTGTTGTTTGGGCGTTTGTTATGGGACGAAACGCGCATCCCGCTATTCGAACAAGCGGTCGATACCGGCGATCACTACCCGCATCGAGTGAGTTTTGGCACGGGCTATGCTGACGATTCACTGTTTGAGGTGTTTCAGGAGAACCAGAAAGCCCATCCTATTCTGATTCCTGCGGTTCACGATGATGCCGCAAACAAGTTTTCTCACGTACGTTTTCACAACGGCACAATCTGGCGTTGGAACCGACCGTTGATCGGTTTCGATCACGATGGTCAAGTACATCTGCGCATCGAACATCGGGTCGTACCGGCGGGACCGACCGTCAAGGATTGTGTTGCCAACGCAGCGTTGTTCTTCGGCCTGGTGCGTGGTTTCGGTCTCGAGTCAGAGCCTATCGAGCAACGCGTCCGTTTCGAAGTGACCCAGACCAACTTTTACAACGCCGCCCGGCATGGGCTCGCCGGCAGAGTCGTTTGGAATGACAGAGAGGTGGGTATTCGAGAACTCTTGTTGGAGGAGTTGTTGCCGCTCGCCCGGCGTGGTCTACAGAGCTACGGTATTCCCGGGGTTGATATCGACGACTACCTGGGCGTCGTCGAGGCGCGCGTCGAGACGACCCAGAACGGCGCCACATGGCAACGACGTTGGATTGGTAAACATGGCCTGCATCCGAATGCATTGGTCATGGCGTACCTAGAACGGCAGGATCAAGGCGACCCCGTGCATACCTGGGCGTTATGACGGCGCTGACGATTCTCGATCAGTTGCCGAGCGGCTTGCTCGAAACGGATCCTAAAGCGCTGCTGTCCGTGCTCGGCGGCCCTACGTTGATACGGTTACCCGGGGATGCAGAGCCGCCGCTCTTCGTCAGCGTGCTGCTTCACGGCAATGAAGTCAGCGGCTGGATTGGCGTACGGCGGCTGCTGCGTCAGCAAACGCGGCTGCCACGCAGCGTCTGGTTGTTCATCGGCAACGTGGCCGCAGCCGCTCAAGCCGTGCGCAGCCTTCCCGGCCAGCCGGATTTCAACCGCATGTGGCGGAATGCCACGCATCCGGTGGCGACCGCGGTGCTGGCTGCCATCGCCGATACCCAGCTGTTCGCGGTGGTAGACCTGCACAACAATACGGGCAGCAACCCTCACTACGCTGTGGTAACCGACCTGGCGCCCGGTAGCTTAGGGCTTGCCAAGCTTTTCTCCGATACCGCCGTGTACGTCAAGCAACCCGCCACCGTCTTGACCCGCGCATTCGAAGGCAAAGCGCCCAGCGTCGGGTTGGAGCTTGGGCCGGTGGGCGACCCGCGAGCGGATCGCCGGGCCCATGGTTTTCTGAAGCAACTGTTGAACCTAGGTCGATTACCGCATACACAGCCCGAGCAATTAGCCTTGTTCCGCACGGTGGCGCGGGTGCTTGTGCCCGAGGATGTGGTGTTTGGCTTTGCCGCAGAAGCCGATGGCGAGGTGGAGTTGGTGCTGGATGACAGCATCGAGGCCAGCAACTTTGCGACGCTGCCTGCGGGTACTTGGTTTGGCCGTAGCCGCGGCAATGCACGACTGTGCGTGTTGGACAACGACCACCGAGAGGTGACCGATGACTATTTTGATACTCGGGACGGAAACTTGAGCGCCCGGCTGCCCGTGATCCCCGCGATGTACACGACAGACCCCCTGGTCGTGCGGCAGGATTGCTTGTGCTACTTCATGGAACGGCTGAACTAGCATACCCGATGGGGCGTTAAACCCCGCAGTAGCGATGCTGCGGCGGCTCATCTAACATCGTCTCGCTACTTTCGCTCAAGGAACCAACGCTATGGCGAGTTTCTACGACTTTGAGGTGCAGTCCATCACCGGAGAATCGGTGGACTTGGCTGGCTTCAAAGATCAGCTTTGTCTAGTGGTGAACGTCGCTAGCCAGTGAGGCTTCACGCCTCAGTACGCCGGGTTGCGTACTCTGCAAGAACAACATCAAGGCGACGGATTCACGGTGCTGGCCTTTCCGTGCAACCAGTTTGGTGCCCAAGAGCCGGGCAGCAATGAAGAGATCCTGGAATTCGCGACATCGAAGTTCGACGTCAACTTTCCGATGTTTGCGAAGATAGAGGTCAACGGCGACGGCGCTTCTGACCTTTACGAACACCTGAAATCCGAGCAGCAAGACGCGCAAGGCAAGGCGGACATTGCCTGGAATTTCACCAAGTTTCTCATCGACCGTTCGGGTGCGGTGGTCGCGCGGTACGCCCCGCCGGTGGCGCCGGAGGATATCGCTGAGGCGATTGCGAAGCGCCTCTAGGGCGGTACGAGCGGCTAGCAGTCTGTCGGACTTAGCTCACCTACTGCGGAAAAGCCGGGTTTTGGTGGGTTTTGGCGGGCCTTCTCGTCAAATATGGCTCGATATTCTCCTCAAAGCCGCGCCAAAAACCCACGGATCCGGTTCCCAATCGCTTCGCGATTGGCTTTCCCTCGCTACGGCGGTCTAAGTCCGACAGGCTGCTAGGTACGAGCTGCGTAAATGGTATTGATTCGATCTTCGGTGAGCACCGATTCGGGTCGCTGATCCCGGAGCGCGATTTTTACGTACGGTTGTTCTTTACCGTCCAGGATAAACGGCGCGCCATGTTGTTTGGCCCACTTCGCTGCAAAGTTGAGATCCTTAGGACGATTGATATTGCGTACGAGAATGACCGAGCGATGATCCAACCGATCGCCGCAACGGGTCAGCAAACCCTGCACGCCGCTTGGCAGGGCATGCGAACCGTCGCAGATCACGAGTGTGAAGTTGGCGGGCAACTTACCCGGGTCGATGAGGTACCAGACGAAATCGTCGAAGATCTCCGCCGGTGAGTTGATGATGTGGGCTTTTTCGACACCGTATTGCGCTAGCCGGGCGCGCACCAGATTGCCCCACTGGGGTTGGTGTTCGAGTGTCCAGAGATGCTTGTTGGGCGATGCGCTCGCATGACAGATGGCACCCAGTACGAAAGTGGTAAAGCTGGACCCACATTGCAGTATGGGACCTTCGGTGAGAAGTGCTTCGTCGACGCACTTGTCGATGAACTGCCAATTGTCCTCGGCGAGGGGGTCGCCCCAATCGCGATACAGCGCACGTAGGTTGGGCCGGTCTACCCGTTCCGGCAGTTCGGCGACGACTCGACGCATGCGTTGGTCGAGCCGGTACTGACGGTGATAGACGTCGCTGCGACTCCGCAGCCCCTTGCTGAAGACCTGCAGTTTAGTTCGCTCACGCTTGATCGCCTGATTTCTCTTGGTCATGGTGCAAGCATTCTGGTCTCTCTCTCGGCCTGAGTATAGAACGGCGCGGTTGTCGCACTAGTGACCTGGCGCACGGCTGCAGCATCGAGAGGATTCGCGTACCCTTCAATCGACGGTGTGAGGAGGCGTCATGCGGGGGTTGGTTTCGCTGTCTTTGTGGATAGGCGCGGTGTCGCTCTGTCACGCCGATCCGTTGTTCGAATCCCATGTTCCCCTGAATATCCGCCTCGAAGCGCCGCTGCAGTCGATGGCGCGCGACCGTGCCAGCGAGCCGCAAGAGCATGCTGGATCGTTCAGCTATACCGAGGCCGACGGCACGCTGGTGCGCTTTGCCATTTTGGTTCGGCCTCGAGGCAAGAACCGACGCCTGAGAGAGGTGTGTCAGTTCCCGCCCTTGAGGCTCAACTTCAAGAAGGGCGAGGTCAAGGGCACGCTGTTCAAGAAGCAGGATAAGTTGAAACTCGTCACCCACTGCGCGTCGATGGCTTCCAAGAGCACACGGGCCTCCGACCACCTGTGGCTCGAGTACCTTGCCTATCGAATCTACAACCAAATAACGGACAAGAGTTTTCGCGTGCGTCCGCTTGTCATAAGCTATCTCGATACGAAGAGCCAGCGCGAATACGCGCAACCGGGATTTCTCATTGAGAGCAATGAACGCTTGGCGCATCGATTGGACACGAACGTTTTCGAGCAGAATGCCATCCATCCGCGTGAGCTGCACGACGACTCGCAGCTCGTCGAGCTTCTGCAATACCTGCTTGGCAACACCGACTTCTCACTTATTCGCGGGCCGCAGGGGGATCGTTGTTGCCACAACATGCTGTTGATGGGCGAGACGCCGCAATTCTTGCCCGTCCCCTACGACTTCGACATCACCGGCTTCGTCAATCGACCAGGGTCGGTACCCGCGGAGGGGCTTGGGATTAGACGCGTCACGCAAAGGATCTATCGTGGTTTCTGTCGCGAACCGGCGCTGCTCGAACAAGCTGTCGCACGCTATGTCGATGAGCGCGTTGCGATCGTGACCCTGATCGAGGAACAAGCCACACTGAGCGACTCGTCGAAGTCGAAGGCCCGGAAGTTCCTCGACCGGTTCTACGACACGCTGGGCAACCCCAAGGACTTCGAGCGCCGGATCGTCAAACGCTGTCGCTAGCCTTTTCCGGCTAATTGGTTCAATTTCCCTAGCCCTTGGTCAGCCAGTTCGCAAGCAACTCACTGACTCTCGGGTGGGCGAGGTAACCCACTGAGCTGTGCGGGTTCGATCGACCGTAACGCACGCTCAAGTTGTAGATACGGTAGTCGACCAGTTGGCTCAGAAGGTGTCGATCCAGCATGGCGGCAAAATCGTTGGCCACCGTCTCGTCGTGACACATGTAGTCGTCCTCGGCCGCGAGGTTGTACCAATTGAGCAGGTTGTTGGGGTAGCGCTGCGCATCGGGAGCATCGGCGCCCCGTAAGTGCTTTTTCACCGTTTCATCGGCGAGCGGCGAGCCCAAGGTGATCCATGTGTGGAATTTCGTCTGGCTGGGTGCTTCGCCATAAGCGAGATCCCATAGCGCGTTGTAGACGACCACGCTGCCCAGACAATGCGAGACGATGAGCGTTTGCGCGTCGCCGTCGGCGGCACGCCGCAATGCCTTGCCGACGCGGTCGTCCAACGCATTCGCAAAGGCTTCACCGCGCATGTACAGCCCGAGTTCCGGCGCGATACGCCTCCAAAAGTGGCTGCCGAGTCCGATGCGCGAGGCGAGTGGTGCGCCGATGTCCGTCAAAAACTCCTTGATGGAGTTCTTGCCGGGTAGCTGCTCGTAGTACACGCGACGAAAGCGCTTCGATCTGTCGAGTTGGGCGAAGCGGTTCAGCGCGGCTTCACGGTCGGCGACGTCGAGCGCTTCGTCGTAGACTTCCTCGTCGCTGTTTTCCAACATCGCGTTGACCAGATCGCCGTAGTAGACGAAACGCACATCGACGCTGGCGAGGTGGTTCACGACGTGCCCGTGATCGCGCTGCAAGCCCGTCGCCAGTGCCCGCAGCCAGAGTTCTTGCAGCACTGATTCGGCCGGCTTCCAACCCCTGCCGTGGACGCACACGAGTGTTTTCTTAAGTTTAGTTGAACTGTTCATAGACACTCAGACGCGCCTGGCGGTTACCGCCTTCGTCCGCCAACAGGAGTGAGCGTTGGCGGGTCAACGCCACTCCCTCCGCCTGTCGGTGCCGATCGGCAGTGGGTAATACGTATGCGTCCAGGACTTCACCGTCCTGGGTGAGCTTCGCCAGCGCTGCTTGCTTCGCCGCAATCAAGACGACGGTGGAGCCGTCGAGCACAATCGCAGATGGGTTGAAATTGCTGGTCTGCAAGCGATCGGTGATCTCTTCCGCATCCATGTTGAACAAGGTGTCCAACCGCTCTTCTAATAGCCACCAACGAAACACGACGATCCGGTCGCTGAGCGCTCTCGTCAGGGTTTGTTTGCAGGCGATCAGCAGGGACTCATCCCGCGGGTCGAAGGTCAGTCCTTCCACCTCGCAGAAGACCCCCGCTCCGGTATCTTGCCGGGTAAACTCGACGGTGTCCTCATCGTCTCCCTCTTGGAACGATATCAACGTCCCGCCGCTCGTGATGATGTGTAGCGCGCCGGTGCTCGCGGCGATGCCCTCGAAATCGCCCCTGAGCACCGGATCGCTGACAGCGAACCTTTTGATCAGGCGGCCTTCGTTGTAATCGAGTTCGTAAACGTACGCCGCCTCGTCCGCGATCGCGAAGAGTCGTTGGTCCTCTGTCAGGGCCAGCCCAGAAACCTCGTTCAATGCCTTAGGCAGCTTCCACTGGTGCATCTGGCTGTATCGAAAAGGGTGATCTTGTTGAGTGCTCGAGGTCTCTACGCCACAAGCACCGACCAGCAACGCAGCCAGGCCGTAGCTAATCGGCCTACAGCTCATTGTCGTCTTGCCCACGACCGGTTAGAAAGGAAAAGAACGGGGTGGTTAGATCGTCTCCGTAGTCGAGACGCCAGAGGACCAGAATGATGAAGACGAACGCGATGGACGTGACCGTGGAAACGCCGAGCGCCCCGATACCGGCGCCCAAGCCGACGACGATAGCGGCGAAAATGTAGAGTGCATCAGCGGGCTCGTTCAAGGTGAAGCGAAACCGCACGGCGGCAACGATGCCCGCTAAACTGAATGCCAACGGCAGGCTGTTGTGCACGACGACGGCAATACCCGCCACGACGATGGGCAAGACCATGATGGTTTGGGCGAACGAACGGTCGATGCTCCGCGAACGTGTCGTGATGAAGTACACCCAGCTAATCGGCGGCATCAACAACATCGTTCCAATGATCGCGATCGCCAACCGAACGGCGTCGAAGGTCGGCGCGGTCGCAGCAGAGGTCACGATCTCGAAGCTGGAGGCATCCTCGCGTACCAACTCTTCGATCCCACCAAAGGGTAGGTACTCGGACAGGCCCGGCACATACCGCGCAACGACGTAGAACAACAGCAGCACCAGCGCATAGTACGACGTCAGCAGAAACGCCGGTGCGCCGATGCGTGTAGATCTTCTCATTGGGTTTCCTCCAACCTCGGCCAGTCGCGCAACATCATATCGCGCCGCCCGAGCATTGCGCGTGCCTGTCGTTTGGAAATGAGCGACTCCAGCGTGGCGTCGAGCAGGTCGCGACTCAAAGCGGCCAGCGCACGGCGTAGCGCATCGGGTAGATGCGGGGGTTCCTCGAGCGGCGCCAGCCGTCTGGTGGTCCCAAAAGCCCGGTCATGATGGGTCAGGCGAATCCGCCAGGTTACCGGATCGTGCCAGAACGTCTCGGCGGTCCGGCCCACGTTGTGGATCAGACTGTCGAAAGCGGTGACCAGGGAGTAGGCGTGACCGCTGTGACACCAGTTCGGCCGAACTTGGTTGGTGGCGGTGCGGGTCGCTTCTGAAATCCAGTTGCTTCGCTCGAGTATGAAGACGCCGTTTTTACCGCCCACCTTCCGCACAACCGTCACGGGCACCATGTCGAGCCCCAACAGCCTGTCGAGTCGGTAGGCGGCAACCTCGAGATCGTTGGCGCGCGCCGATCCGGGGACAAAGCGTACCCGAAGACGTTGACCCTCGTGTGCCAGTTGGTACAGAGACGCTTCCTCGTCGAGTAGTTGGTGGGTGGCGTTTGTGAGCAGACCTTCCAGGAACGTGTCGGACATTCCGGGCGGGTTGACCAGAGGGCCGCTCGCGATTGCTGCGGTTCGGTTACCGTCCTCATCGACGATGGTCTCGACGTCGCCCTCGATGATCAGCGCATGGCCTTTGCCCCGGTAGTGGCTGGCGAGCATGCCGGTGTCGAGCATCATGACCCGTCCCGCCAAACGCGACGTTGGCTTCAATGAGCGCGTTGGCGAGTGGCCGACAACCACTCGCTCGACCTCTAAACTTGCCAGCGTCCTGCGTAACCCGTCCTGTTCCAGCAATGGATGACAGAGGCTATTGCCGCGGTACCAGAAGGGCCCTTGGGCTCCGTAGATGGGATTGCCGGCGAGTTCCTTCAGCTTCACGACGGAATCGTCGGGCGCTTCACTGTCGCTCGACGCTAACCTGTCGGCTTGCAGAAAATCGGCATCGAAAGGCAGCACGCCTCGGGCGATGAGTTCGTTGCCATACCCGACCAGTTGCGGTAGTTCTCGAACCAGGGTCTGGTTCAGACGAAGGCCGCCGTACGTGACGATGTCGGTGGATAGACCGCCGTGGACGAACGCGTCGTCGTTGATGACGATCACCGCCGGTTGTGCGAGCAGCCAGTCGCCGTAGGTACCGCCAGGGGCGAATGCGGCACGCAGGCCGAAGTATCCGGGTGGCTGTTCGCGAGACACCGCGGGCGAGGTTGCGGACTCGCCGTCGACGTCCGCGAAGGCCTGCCACTCGGCAGCGGAGACGTAGCGTAGATCGCCGGTCAGGTTCATGAGTTCGTGGTTGCCGAGCACCAGATGCACGCGTCCCCCGGCGGCGAGAGCCTCGGTCTGCAAGCGTCGCAACAGGTCGAGAACTCGGCGGGAGTCGGGCCCACGGTCCAGTATGTCGCCAAGGCTGACCAGGTGAGACTGGCCCCCGCGCCAATGGCCGTCGTCGTCGAGCACTTGCGCGGCGGTGAGCAGTTTTTTCAGAGCAATATAGGCACCATGCACGTCGCCGAACGCGACAACGCGTTCGACGTCTTGCCAGCGCCAAGGCTCTGCCTCCGTCGGTGCCGAGGCGCTATCTTCGGCGCGTGCGACAACCGCGAACCCCGCACAAATTGCTGCGACGACGAGAAGTCTAGCGCCCGAATACCGCATTGAGATGCCCCCGCTTGAACCCTATCACAGGCCAAATGTCCTTGGCCAAAGCGCGGCTCTTGTGTCTAAATCAGTCGTTGGGACTAGGGGAGGATGCTATGACGATTCAGTTGGTTTGCTTATTGATCGGGGCATTGCTGCCCTATGTATGGGCAGGGTCGACGTTACCCTTTCGGTTGCGGCAGTTTGGCGACTTCAATCTGAACGAGCCGAGGGTGCAGGCCGAGCTGTTGGTCGACAGGGGTGCTCGCGTATGGGGATCACAGCAGAACGCTTGGGAGGCGCTTATCGTGTTTTCCGTAGCCAACGCCGCGGCGTTTGCGGTGGGTGTCGATCCCGGCGGCAGTTGGGCGGTAGCTGCGCCGATTTGGGTGGCAGCCCGCGTGCTGCATGGGGTGTTCTACATTGCGGGGCTAGCGCCGCTGCGGGTGTTGGCGTTCGGCGTCGGAATGGGTATGAGTATCTGGATCTTCGTCATGGCGCTGTCGGCAGCTTAAGGCGGTATTAGATATGTCAGTCAGCACGGAACTTTTTGACCTCACCGGCAAGATTGCGCTGATAACCGGGGCATCCAAAGGCATGGGGGAAGCCATGGCCCGAGGACTCGCCGAACACGGCGCCAAGGTGGTTATTTCGAGCCGCAAGCTCGATCAGTGCGAAGTGGCAGCCGCCGTGATCAACGAGCGCTGCGGCCCCGGAAGCGCGACGGCTATCGCTTGCAATATCGGCTACAAAGAACAGCTGCAGAATCTCGTCGACGAGACTCACAAGCAGCTTGGCCCCATCGATATTCTGATCTGCAACGCCGGCGTCAATCCGTTCTTCGGTTCCATGTCGGACATTCCGGATTCGGCTTTCGACAAGATCATGAACTCCAATGTCCGGTCGAATCACTGGTTATGCCAGATGGTCGGGCCGGACATGATAGAAAAAGGCGACGGGTCGATCATGATCACTTCTTCAACGGGGGCTTTCGCGGGGTCTGAGGGGCTTGGTACCTACAACATTTCCAAGTTGGCCGACATCGCGTTGGTCAGAAACCTGGCGCTGGAATGGGGACCGAAGGGCGTGCGTGTCAACGCCATCTGCCCGGGCCTCATTCGCACCGAATTTGCACGCGCGCTTTGGGACAATGAAGAAGCGGCGAAGCGGATCAGTGAGCAGACGCCTCTCAGGCGCTTTGGTGAAGTCGAAGATTTCAAAGGCATAGCCGTATTTCTCGCGTCGGCGGCGAGCGCCTACGTCACCGGTCAGGCCATGACCGTTTGTGGCGGCACCCATATGTATCGCTGAGGAAAGGCACTATGGCAGACGACAATCCATCGATAATGCATCACGTATCGATTGGCGTGACCGATCATGCTGCGTCGGTCGCTTTCTACGAAAAGGTGCTCGCGACCATCGGCGCCAAGAAGATATTCGACTTCCCCAACGCGGTGGCGTTCGGCAAACAGTTTCCCGAGTTCTGGGTGCAACTACCGGGAGACGGCCAAGCGGCGGGTACCGCCAACGGCACGCATTTTGCGTTCATCGCGCCCTCGAAAGAGGCGGTTCAGGCGTTCTATGACACCGCACTCGAAGCTGGCGGCAGTGGCGACGGCGAACCGGGACCAAGACCCGACTACGGTCCGGACTACTACGGGTGCTTCGTGCGTGACTTGGATGGCCACAAGATCGAGGCCGCCATCGTCGCAATGTAGGCGCCTATTAGTAGGCACGCCTACTAATAGGCGTACTGGTCGACTCGGGATTGTGCCTGGGACAGGCCCTTGCCCCGTACGGGATTCGGGTCCAACCATGCACGTACGGCGGTGGCTTCGAAGCCGTACGACCACTTGCACTCGTCGAGTTCGTCGACCTTGTGCCAACGTCCGTCGTAAGGCACGGGGAAGCCGAGTCCGGTCAGATCGTAGCCGTACACCCGGCAGAGGTGATCGCCTTCGTCAAAGTCCCCAGCGTACGAGACCCAAGGTGTGGCGATATTGAGGTCACCAAGCATGTGTTGTTGTAGTGGTGCGATCATGTTGCCGAGATCCCAGTCTGGAATGGCGCGCTCGTCGTAGGTGCGCCCGCCG
>JAPUIA010000088.1 GCA_027297435.1 Gammaproteobacteria bacterium
CCATTAACCGCGCGCCTGGCAGAGCAACTCGGATTTCAGTTCGGCTACCTCAGCGGTGGCGCGCTCGGGTATAGCTACGCAGTCAGCGAAGCATTACTGACGTTGACGGAAATCGTCGATCTGACACGCAAGCTCACGCAACGATCGCAACTTGGCATCATCGTCGATGGCGGGGTCGGATTCGGCGATGCGGTACACGTCGCTCGCACCGTTTGGGAGGTGGAAGCCACGGGCGCTGTCGCCATCGAAATCGAAGACCAGGTCGCACCCAAGCGCGTGAGTCATCATCGCGGCATCGAACATCTGATTTCGACCGACGAGATGGTTGCCAAAATCGAACACGCGGTAGACGCACGACGGAACCCGGAATTCTTGATCATCGCCCGCACCGGTGCGGTCAAGAACGAATCGTTCGAGGCGGCGCTTGCACGCCTCAAAGCCTATAGGGAAGCAGGCGCGGATGTCCTGATGGCGATGCCTGAAAGCGACGCGCAGTATCGCGAGACACGAACGGCGATCGATGCACCCCTGGCGACCATCACCGCGCTCGACGCCAAGTCGGCAGACGAATGGGCGACACTTGGATGGAACCTAGTCATCGACCCGTTTACGGCTCAGGTGTTGGCTTTCGAAGCAGTGCGTGATGCCTACCAAAATTTCCAGTCGAGCGGCAAGACCGGTGCGAACGCGAAGGCTTTGTTTGAGACCTATCGCGAGTTACCAGGGATTGCCGGCCTCGATGAGCTGTATGCGATTGAAGACCGCACCACAGAGAGGAAGAAGCGTCGCGACTAACGCTAGCCGAGCGAGTGACCGCTCAGTCGAGGACGATATCGGAACCCAAACATTTCAGCACGTCAACCACAGCAAACTCTTCGATCATTCGAGATCGGTCGACACGCCTTACGTTTAGCACATCCATAGAGCGGGGCTCTGTGTCGGTGACCAGGTAGCTGCTGCCTGCGTGTTTGAACATTCGACCTGTGAGTGCGGCCTGCGTTGCGGTCATGTCGATTTCCCCGGTTTGACGAATAGAATTATGCCAACCCCGATGCCGTTATTACGTAAGAAGATTAGCAGGATTTGTAAGAGGTTGGCGAACGATTAGGATTTCAAAACGTGTAGAACGTCCTCTAACTCGACGATCATCTGCCTGACCAACAGCTTGAACTGGGTCTGATCCGCCTTCGCCTCTTCACCGGTCAGACGTTGGCGCGCACCGCCGATGGTGAATCCTTGATCGTAAAGCAGCGATCGAATCTGCCGGATGATGATCACGTCCTGACGCTGATAGTAGCGTCGATTGCCCCGGCGCTTGACGGGTTTGAGCTGTGGAAACTCTTGCTCCCAATATCGCAGCACGTGCGGCTTTACCTCGCAGAGCAAGCTAACCTCTCCGATCGTAAAGTAGCGTTTGCCCGGAATGGGCGGCAGCTCAGTGTTCTGACTCGGTTCCAGCATACGCCTCAACTCTGGCTTTTAATTTCTGGCCGGGTCGGAACGTTACCACGCGCCTCGCTGTAATCGGAATCTCCTCCCCGGTCTTAGGGTTGCGACCCGGGCGTTCGCCCTTCTCCCTGAGGTCGAAATTGCCAAAGCCTGACAGTTTCACCTGCTCGTTCTTCTCGAGAGATTCGCGCACTTCGTCGAAGAACAATTCCACAATCTCTTTGGCTTCGCGTTTGTTCAAACCCAGTTCTTCGAACAAACGATCCGCCATTTGTGCCTTGGTTAGCGCACCCACAAAGAGTCTCCTTTTTGTGTCGCATCTACAGACTTCTTGTTGTTCTTAATTCCTGTAAGACAAACCATGCGGCCAAGCAATCCTTGTTTGGCTGGGGGGCAACGGAATGGTTTGAGCAAGCGTCCTGTTAGTGTTCTGCAATTTTTTTGTCTAGTCCGATATTCTCATCGGAGCCTGGCATTTAAATCTCGCTCTAAGGCTGTTACCGCCTTTTCGACAAACTGCGAAATCTCTCGCTCCGTAAGGGTGGCGGATGGATCCTGGAACGTCAACCCCACAGCAATACTTTTTTCATTAGAATCAATGCCTTTGCCTCGATATAGATCAAACAACCTGAACTCAACTAAGGCATCACCCAAAGCACCCCTCAAGCACTCTTCGACCTGTCGTGCACTCACCGACTCTTGCACCACAAACGCGAAATCTCGGCGCACGCTGGGGAACTTGGAAATCTCGCTGAACGCTCGCAAAGGCCGCGTCAGTGCTGCGTCTCCGCCGATTTCGAAGACGAAGGTCCCGGCGGCACCAAGCTCCAAGCGTTGCTCGATTTCAGGGTGCAGGCGCCCAAGCCGGCCAATCTCGACGCCATCGGCGTGGATGGCCGCGCGCTGGCCCGGGTGTAACACCGAATCGTCGGTGACCTCGTAGGTGACGCTTTTGTGGCCACACCATTCGAGAAGCCGCTCGACCTCGCCCTTGAGGTCGAAGAAGTCCACCGAATCATCCGCGGCATGCAGGCTTTCCAAGGCCCGCCGCCCCCACATCAGCCCACCGAGCAACAGCGCCTGTTCGAGCTTCTCGCCAGGCAAGAAGCACAAACCCAACTCGAATAACCGCACACCAACCTGTTGTCGGTTGATATTCGATCGCAAACCATCGACCAATCCTGGCAACAGGTTAGTGCGCATGACCGATTGCTCAGACGACATCGGATTGGCAAGCGCCAAAGGTTCCACGCCTGGGTCTAACAGGTCTTGCAGCTTTGGATCGACGAAACTGTAGGTGATGACTTCCTGGAAACCGTTAGCCGCCAGTTGTCGTTTCAGGTCATTGTGTTCGCTGCGTTCGAGCGCGATTGGGCGCAATGCCAAGCCGGTCACCGGAGTACGGCTAGGTATCCGGTTATAGCCATAGATACGACAGACTTCCTCAACGAGGTCGGCCTCGATCGCGATATCAAACCGGTGACTCGGCGCCTCGATCGTCCAAACGACACCGTCTCCCTCGACCTCCGATCGATCCACCAACGTGAAACCAAGCCGATCCAGCAATTGGTCGACTTCTGCCGTCTCGATGGCCACCCCCAACAATTCATCAAGCCTACGCTGCCGCAACGATACTCGCCGCACCGGCGGAAGGTGGGAGGCTTCGACGCTCTCGATGACCGGTCCCGGTTGGCCGCCGACAACCGACAGTAAAAGCTCGGTCGCTCGATCCATCGCCTGCACTTGCAAGTCGAAGTCGACACCACGCTCGTATCGGTGCGAGGCATCGGTGTGTAGGCCGAAGCGTCGCGCCGTGCCCGCAATGGACAAGGGTGCGAAGTACGCACACTCCAGAAACACGTCTTGCGTGTCGTCTTGCACGCCACTCCGTTCACCACCCATCACGCCGGCAATCGCCACCGGCCCGCCGGCATCGGTAATGAGCAACGTCGATTCATCTAGTGCTATTTCTTGCCCGTCGAGTAGCGTGATCTTTTCTCCCGCGTCAGCTGTGCGCACCACAATCTTGGTATCGAGCTGGTCGAGATCGAACGCGTGCATGGGCTGACCGAGTTCCAGCATGACGTAGTTGGTCACGTCGACCACCGGATCGATGCTGCGCAACCCGCATCGGCGCAGGCGTTCCGTCAACCAAAATGGGGTGCGTGCGCGGATGTCAATGCCTTCGATCACGCGGCCCAAATAGCGCGGGCAGCCTGCTGGGTCTTCCAGCTCTACCTCAAACGTCGATTCGATGGTGGCCTCGGTGGGTGCTGTGGCTTGATGGTTCACCGCGACGTCGTTCAGCACACCGATTTCGCGCGCAAGCCCGCGCACGCTCAGACAGTCGCCCCGGTTCGGGGTGAGATCGAGATCGATGGTCACGTCGTCGAGCGCAAGCGCCGTTGTGAGATCGCTACCGAGCTTGTCCCCCAACTCGTCTTCGAATTCAAGAATGCCGTCCGCATCCTCGCCCAAGTTGAGTTCAGCGGCACTACAGAGCATGCCTTGTGATTCGACACCCCGCAGCTTGGCCTTTTTGATTTCGAAATCGCCCGGCAGCACCGCACCAACACGGGCAAAGGCCGAGACCAAACCTTCGCGTACGTTGGGCGCACCACAGACAACCTGAAAGGTGTCTTTTCCATCGAACACCTGACACACGGACAGTTTTTCGGCGTCCGGGTGCTTGGAGGCTTGGATTACCTTGCCGACGACGACCCCGCTACAGTCACCACCCACACTCTCGACACTTTCTACCTCGAGCCCGGCCATGGTGAGCTGTTCCAACAGGGTAGCCCGGTCTACGTCGGGATCCACCCATTCGCGCAACCATGCTTCGCTGAATTTCATGCTCCTCTACCTAGTGTCCTAGTTGAACTGTCTCAGAAATCGCAGGTCGTTCTCGAAGAACAGCCGCAAGTCGTCCACCTCGTAAAGCAGCATCGCCAGGCGGTCACCGCCCATGCCGAAGGCAAAGCCCGAGAACTCCTCGGAGTCGATACCCGACATCTCGAGCGCATTCGGATGTACCAGACCACAACCCATGATCTCGAGCCACCCGTTATGGCTGCAGACCCGGCAGCCACTCCCGAGGCAGTGAACACATTGCACATCCACTTCTGCAGACGGCTCGGTGAACGGAAAGTAGGAGGGACGAAAACGCAGTTCCAAGTCTTTCTCGAAGAACCGCTGCACAAACTCTGTGACCGTACCTTTCAAATCCGCAAAGCTAATGCCCCGATCGATGACCAAGCCCTCGATCTGGTGGAACATCGGCGTGTGAGTCAGGTCGTTGTCACGTCGGTACACGCGTCCCGGGCAAATCACCCGAATGGGCGGTTGTTGATTCTCCATGACGTGCACTTGGGCGGGAGAGGTATGCGTTCGCAAGAGCATGCCATCCCGAAAATAAAAGGTATCGTGCATGGCTCGCGCGGGATGGTGCTCGGGAATGTTGAGCGCCTCGAAGTTGTGGTAGTCGTCCTCGACTTCGAGTCCTGCAACGATCTCGTACCCGGCCCCGACGAATATCTCTTCGGCCCTCGCCAACGCTTGCGTTATGGGATGCAACCCTCCTAACGCTGGCCGCCGACCCGGCAAGGTCACATCGACCGCTTCTTGGTCGACAATCGTAGCAAGCTGCTCTGCGCCCAACGATGCCTTGCGAAGCGCAAGCAGGCTTTTCACCTGCTGCTTGGCGCTGTTGATCGCGGCGCCGGCTGCCGGGCGCGCTTCGGCAGCCAGATTGCCCAGGCTCTTCAACAGCGCAGTCAGTTCGCCCTTCTTGCCGAGATAGCGTACGCGCACCTCGTCCAACCCCGCTTCGTCCCGAGCTTGGCTGATCGCGGCTTCCGCCTCGCTAACAACTTTGTCAATGTTCATCTGTTTCTACTTTGGAAAGGTCAACTCACAAAAAAGGGTCGGTCCCTTGCCTTTCAACCCAACGTGCAAACGAGCACCCACGGAAATTTCCGGCTTGCGGGCGCCCAGAAGGCGTCTGCCACAATATCGAAGTTGGTTGAGTCGTCGCTTGAGTTCAAGCGGCTGGGCGCTGAGTTCAAGCGGCCAATGCGGCCTTTGCTTTCTCTGCCAAGGCACTGAACGTTTCCTTTTCATGCATGGCAAGGTCTGCCAACACACGTCGATCCACTTCGATATCCGCCTCCTTGAGGCCAGCGATAAAGCGGCTGTAGGAAAGGCCGTGTTCGTGTGCTGCCGCGTTGATGCGCACGATCCATAGCGACCTGAACTGGCGTTTGCGCTGACGCCGATCGCGGTAGGCGTATTGGCCGGCCTTGATGATCGCCTGCTTCGCTACCTTGAAGGTGCGGCTACGGGCACCGTAGTAACCTTTCGCTTGTTTTAGAACTTTTTTGCGGCGTGCGCGAGAGGCAACACTACGGCTTGCTCTGGGCATTGTTTTCTCCTACCGAGCTTTCTTGGGCAACATGCGTCTCACCGCCGGTGCATCGGCTGCGGAAACGCTCTCGAAACCCCGTAGCTGACGCTTACGCTTCTGCGGTTTCTTGGTGAGGATGTGGTTTCTATTCGTTCGACGATGTTTGAAACCCGTGCTTGTACGACGAAATCGCTTCGCCGCACCACGATTGGTTTTGAGTTTCGGCATTACCTACTCCACGCATTGCAATTATTTATGCACCTGGAAATCTCCGGTGCTACGATTTTTTCGTTTTTTCTAGTTTTTCTTTCTTTTCGGAGCCAAGACCATGATCACTTGCCGACCTTCGAACTTTGGTTCGGTTTCCACCGCTCCGTATTCGACAAGATCCTCTTCGATGCGTGACATCAGCTGCATGCCAATTTCCGGATGCACGACCTCTCGGCCACGAAATCGAAGAGACACTTTCGCCTTGTCTCCGTCTTCTAAGAAGCGAATCAGGTTGCGTAGTTTGACCTGATAGTCGCCTTCTTCCGTTCCTGGACGGAACTTCATTTCTTTGACTTGGATTTGCTTCTGCTTTTTGCGTTGTGCCGCCTTGGTCTTCTTGACCTCAAACAGATGCTTGCCGTAGTCCATGACTTTGACAACCGGGGGCTCGGCATCCGGTGCGATCAGCACCAAATCCATGCCCGATCGTCTAGCCTCATCCAAAGCCTCGTCCCTCGAGACGATTCCACCCTGACTACCATCGGCCGCAATCAGTCTCACGCTTCGAGCCATGATCTCATCGTTTAGAAGGGATCGCTCGACTCGCTTCCCACCTTTCTTAATAGGCGTTCTCCATAAAGACCTTTTGTCTAGTCAATATTCACATAAGAATGGCCGATCACAACCCGCAGCTCGAGTCGACGCTGTAGATCTACCGGCCGATTTCACTATGTTCCTTCCCCACCGGACAGGCCGTAAAAACGGTCGTCTGCGGCGGAGCGCGGCATTCTACTGCTCTGCTAGAGTGGGTACAAGTGATTGTCACATAAGCGCAAATTCGAGATAACGGCACCATGATCAACGCATCTATTGGCATTTCGACCCATATGGGTTGGGTCAGCACCGCCGTCATGGCTTTGCGCGGCTCAAACCCACGTATTTTGCGGACGGATCGAATTGAAACGGCCGATCCCGCCGACCGCGAGGCATTGGAGCCGTACCATGTCGCCGGGGGCTTTGACGGTCTCGATCGGGTGCCGATTCCGAAGGATCCGGCGGCCGTCGTCGCGCGCGGGCTGCAGAGACAACGCCGTCATACCTTGGCCAACTTGCGAAGGCTCTTCACGGCGTTAGCACGCGACGATATCCAGGTTGCCCACGCTGGTGTACTGACCGGACGCGGCAGAGCGGCCCCCACCCTGGCGAAAGCGGTGGGATCGCACACTCAGATACACATATCGGAAGGGCTTGCCGTCAGAGCCTGCATCACGCAATGCCTAGAATCGTTGAGCGTTGTCGTCAAACCGATCGATCAGAAGACGCTGTTCGACGCAGGCCACGACGCCTTACGACTCTCAGAACCGGAAATCATGAAACTGCTGGCCGATCTCACACCCGAGATCGCCGGTAGTTGGCGCAAGGAAGACAAACTTGCCGCCATCGCCGCCTGGATCGCTATTAATTGGGGTCGGAGTAAAAACTCATGAGTTTTTACTCCGACCCCAATTAGAGAGATCCTACAAAACCCCCGTTCTTCGGGCTACAGTGTCCGCAACACTCAACGCAAGCATCCCCATGGACGAACGAGAAATTGCCAACTTACGCAAGCTGATGGAGTATGAGGCGAACCGTACCGCACCGCCGAGTGGTTTTCCGAACTTGCCCGACTTGCCTGGCGGACGTTATACCGACCCGCGTTTCTATGAGCTAGAACAACAGCATATTTGGCGTAAATCTTGGTTGCTTGCGAGCCACATCGACGAAATTCCCGAACCCGGCTGTTTTCGTCTGTGGGAAACCGCAGGGCAACCGGTGCTGATCGTGCACGCTGACAGCGGCGCGATCAACGCTTTCTACAACACCTGCAGTCATCGCGGCGCCTCGATCGTTACCGAGATAGCCGGACAACGCCCCCGACTAGTGTGCAGGTATCATGGTTGGACGTACAACCATGACGGTGAGCTGTTGGCAGTACGCAACCCGGAAGACTTTGGCGACCTGGATTTTTCGTGCCGCGGCTTGCGGGCCGTTCGCTGCGAACGCTTCGGCAACTTGATCTTCGTAAACTTCGACGACCACGCCCCTTCGTTGATCGATTGGTTAGGCCCGATCGCCAAGGAGTGGGAGGAATTTCAATTCGACAAGTGCCGTTTGGCTGCCAGACACAGTTTTGCCGTCAACTGCAACTGGAAGATCGCGATGGAGGCGAACACCGAGGTCTACCACGTGCGCAGCATTCACCCGAAGACGGTTTCGCCGATTCTGGACGATCGGCGCAACGTCAATACGTTCTACCCCAACGGCCACGGACGAATGGTTGCGCCTTCGCCCAAAGGAGCCGACAGGTACGGCGCGGTTAATCTGCCGCACGACATTGCCGAGATCGAGACGGTTGGCGAGATTGCCCGGACCTGCACGCAATCGTATGGCATATTCCCAAACTGGGTATCCCCCTTGAGCGCACGCGCTCTACCGCCGCTATTGTTCTGGCCGACGAGCATCAATACGTGCCAGTTGGAAACCTGGACGTTCGCACCAGACTGGGGAGACAACCCCAAACCCGACATGTGGACCGAAAACGATGGAGAAAAACTGGTACAGGTGCTGCTCGAGGACACCGAATTCGGTGTCTGGATTCAAAAATCTGTCGAGTCCTACGGCTTTCGAGGGGTGCCTTTGAGCTACCAGGAAGCCCGCATATACCATTGGAATCAATTTGCAGACCGGATGATCGGCATCGAAAACATTCCACCCGAACTTAGAGTCGAACAAGTCATTGGGGATGAGTGGATCTACCCCAACGACCCTCGACTCGCTTGCATCGAATAACCGGTAGCCGATATGAGCCAAGCAGACAATCGAGCGCTAGTCGAGCAGTGGTACAAGGCGCTTGCCACGACCGACCTCGACCTGTTCGTGAGCGTGCATCACAAAGACTGCGTGTACAACATCAGCGGGCATAGCCCCATATCGGGACAGATTCGAGGCATCGAAACGTTGATGGAAAACGTGCTGCCGGTCGTTTTTGGCGCGCTCAAGATCGATGAATTTCAATTTTGCACCAAACAGAAAATCGTCTGTGCCGACGACGAGCGCGTCGTTGGCATCATGGAGGCCGACGGTCCGGGTGCCAATGGGGTGCGTTACGATCAACGTTATGTGCACCTATTCGGATTTCGCGACGGCAAGATCGCTCAAGTGTGGGAGTTCTTCGACACGGCGCTGGCGAATGCGGTGTTGTTTCCGGATGCGGAGCAAGTCGTGCCGGGCGTCGATCGCGATGGGTTCGAGTTCTAGGCCCTGCCGACCTTTTTCTGAAGGTGGTACGTCAACGCAGCGACGATACACACCGACAGCGAATCGGTGGGCAGTTTTTCGAGTTCACCAAATACGATGGCGCGGTTGCCCTCAAAATTCAGCTCGGGAAACAGCGTTCGAAACGTATCGATCAGCGTCGTTCGACAGTTGAAGTACATGGCGTACTGGTGCGGGGCGGATTTTTTCCACCCAATTCGAATCGTGCTACCTGACTTGCTGGCTAGCGTCAGATAGGCCGGTTCTCCCCATTTGAGGGTTTCAGTGATGGACCCGACCCCATCGGCAGCCTCGGCCGTGGCAAAGATAAGCTTCCTCAGGGTGATGAGCTTCGATCGGATCGCGGGTGGATACGATCGAAACACTTTAGCAACGGCGGCTTCCGCTGCAGGGGACATTTCAAGTGTCATTTTGGGTCTTCCCTAGGCCCAACAGAATACCCGCGGCAACCAGCATTGCACCACTCATCCGGCTAATCCATTGCTGTACGGTTGGCATGCCGTACCTATTAATAGCCCCGCCGGTTCGAGCGTAGAGGCACAGGACCAACGCTTCGATCACGATCGAGCTGATGCCGAGGATCAGAAACTGTGGACCAGCGGCAACATCGGGATCGATAAACTGTGGAAGTATCGCCGCGAAATAGACGATCAAATTGGGGTTTGCGGCTTGGGTTAGAAATCCTTGGCCCAGCGCCTTCAGCGCGTGTGCCGGCAAAGGCGACGCGTCAGCTCGTGAAAACGAAGTCAGGGCGAGACGGATGCCGATCCAGATGAGATACGCCGCCCCACACCATTTGACGATGGTGAACAACTCGGCCGAAACCGCGAGCGCCGTGGCAAGACCAACCGCCGCAATGAGAAAATATCCGGCGTTTGCGAGCAGCACCCCGGCCGTCGCGAGCATCGCAGACTTTCTATGGCCCGCGAGTGAGAACGAACCGACAAGCAATACCGAAGGCCCGGGATTGAGACACAGGACGAACTCGATCGTACAAAACCAAACCCAATGTTCTATTGATATGGCAGTCCCCTTCCGACCGTTTGGCTAACCGGCCGCGCGGCGAGCTAATTTGCAGTCATCTAGCACGATTGACCATGTTCGCAAAAATGCGCATCCGTTTCACGAAACGCACCGACGACGCTAATCTCGATACACCGAGACGATACGTAGCGACTTTTCTCGGCGTGCCGAAAGCCGCGTGCGCGCAGTCGCACATTCCGATTCCTGTCATCGCGAAAGCCCAACTTGGGACGATTCACGCCCAACTAAGCAGCCTCAAAAGCCGATGGCAGCGGTTATCGACAGGCGAGAGCATTCAACTCGATGGATCTAATCGGCCCCAAACCCCCGTATCGCGCGGCCTTAAGCGTTCTTAAGCAAAACCTAACGAAACAATCGTTGCGCATCAGGCTTGCTAAGCACCGAACCCATAGGCTCACCCGTCTTCAACGCGCCTCGTTGGCGCAAGCAGGGGTCGTCGTGAAACAAGCAGCCTTGATATCACAACTAGTCTTAAAAATGCCGTCCTGGCATTTTTTCGAGACGGTTTGCTACGCAAACCTCATATTTTCCTTACGTGTATGGTCGCGCATCCATGCGCTCCGTAGAAGCGGTCTCTTTTTGAGACCGCTTCTAGTGTTCTTCCTGACGTGCGGGTCGGTTCCGACCGCAGCGGAATCGTTTCCGAGTACGCGATCGGTTGATGTCCCAGTTGCCGATGTCCAGCGCCCTGAGCAGCCAACCGAACCGGGCAAAATCGGCTTGAGACGAAAAATCGCGACCGGCGCCAACATCACCAAGCATTTCGTCAAGAGCCACACCAGCAGTCTGCTGTTGCGGCCCGTAAGCTCGGTTCGCAACCTCGTATCGCTTACCGTCAGTGTGGCAACCGGCTTGATCAAGGATACCGCGTTGGACACCCTGCTTTTCCCCCTTTTGGACGATAGTCGCATCCCGCCGCTGGCAACGACGGACGGCATGGATCTCGACGAGTGGGAAAAGCATCTCGACAAAATGACGGGCACCCGGCGTACGCGTGGCTCGCTGGACCTGCTGATCGATGGCGAAGCATTTTTCGATCGACTGACGGCGGAAATCGCTGCCTCGAACGAGTCCATCAAAATTCGCACCTATATCTTCGACAATGACGACTACGCACTGCAAATTGCGGACATGCTCAAGGAGCGCTCGAAAGAAATCCCAGTAGACATTTTCGTGGACGGATTGGGTACCTTGGGCGGCGGCTTGATCACGTCTACGTCTATGCCCAAAGATTTCATCACGCCGGTTTCCATCGAATCTTACATAAGCAAGGATTCCAACGTGAATCTGCGGTTGCTGGAAAATACATGGCTCATGGGCGATCACACCAAGACATTCATCTTCGACGACAAGGTCGCGTTTCTTGGCGGCATGAACATCGGTCGCGAATATCGCTACGACTGGCACGACCTAATGGTGGAATTATCCGGTCCGGTCGTCGATCAGTTGACCCACGACACCAACAAAACCGTGGCACGAAGCAAATTTGGCGATCTGGCTTTCCTGCAACGGGTCAAGCGCAAGCATACCCAAACGTCGTCGGAGGCAGGTTCCGAACTTCGCCTGTTGTATACCAAACCGCTCGACGCACAGATTTACCGCGCGCAGCTAGAGGCTATCCGCCGATCTCGCAGCTATGTTTACATCCAGAACGCATACCTTGCAGACGACTTGGTGCTTTACCAGCTGGTAAAGGCTCGCCTGCGCGGTGTTGACGTGCGGGTCATCGTCCCGTCCCGGCCCGACAGCGGGCTGATGGATCGCAGCAACGTTTTGGCCATCAATGCGCTGGAGCGTTACGGCGTCAGAGTCTATGTGTACCCCGGCATGACCCACGTCAAAGCCGCCATCTACGACGGCTGGGCCTGCATCGGAACCGCCAACTTCGACAAGCTGAGTTTCAAAGTCAACAAGGAAGTCAACATCGGCACATCAGATCCGCGCATCGTTGCTGAGTTGAAGCAAAAAATCTTCGATGTCGACTTCGCCGCCTCGCAAGAAGTCACGACCAAGCTGGCAGTTTACGTTGCGGATCACATCTATGAAAAAATCGTCGACGTTATTCTGTGACGCCTAGTTGAGCAGAGGATCATCCTTGGGCAGTTGCCGAGCATGCCACATGGCCAATCTGTGCCTGACCGACTTTTGCGACACCTGCTCTTCCGGCAGCGGCGCTATAATCTTGTCGTGCACCAGCAAGCGATAGACGTACAGAGCCTTGTCACTCGCCGAGTCGGTGGGCTCGAACTCCACCACCCCGCGGTCTTCGCCGTATTTCATGCCGGCTTCCAGCGCCGCTTTGAAGAGCTCCACCTCGTTCTTCAATTTCTTCTGTTTCGTCACGCGACTGACCCAGCGTCGTCCGAGAGAGCTCAATGTACCGCAAACGCCGCATCAGATCGCGGCACACGTTACTCCCAAGTGTCCTGTAGCGCCCGCAATCGGAGCCATTGACTAACATCCCCCCGGCCAGCTATCCTCTAGCCTCAATTTTGCCTACCCAAGAACCGCCACCGATGGCGGTTTTTTATTGACACAGCCAACCAAATCAGTGGCTTTCCTCGTGAGTCATTTTCACTAGGAAACGCCATGATCGACGGCATCCACTCGCACGGCTATATCCTTGACGCGAGTTACCCCACGACATTTTTTCGCGAGCTGTCGCCCGTATGGCTGAACTACGTTGCCGCTCTGAACGGCGCTGCGCCCCGCGAGCTCAGCCAGACCTTCACCTATCTCGAGCTTGGTTGCGGTACCGGGTTCTCGAGCCTCGTCCACGGTGCAGCTTTTCCGTCGGCTGAGTTTCACGCGTGCGACTTCAATCCCATATGCATCGCTGCGTGTGAGCAACGGGCGGGCGCCCTTGCCATTCGAAACGTTCGCTTTCACGAGGCTTCGTTCGAAGAATTGCTGACGCGGAATCTTCCTGAATTCGATTTCATCGTTCTGCATGGCGTCTACAGCTGGGTCGACAACCCCGTACAACAATCGATTCGTCAACTGATTCGAGAGAACCTCAAACCCGGCGGTCTGGTTTACCTCAGCTACAACTGCCTGCCGGGCTGGACATGCGAGGTACCGCTACGCAAATTGCTACTCGAGTTTGCGGCGGCATCGAAGGGCGATTCATCGCAACGAACTGAACATGCCGTGCACACCTTGAAGCGACTGCGCAGCAGTGGACTGGAATTCTTCCGTGCCAATCCGTCGGCCATCACAGCGGTCGACGCTTACGCACGTAGTGACAGTTCGTACATGGCCCACGAGTTCCTCGATGAGGCATGGGAACCGCGTTACTCCGTTGATGTCGCGGACGAGATGATGGAAGCCGAGGTGAGCTATCTCGGCAGCGCGACATTGGTAGACAACCATGAGCCGCTCATCATCGACTCGTCGACCGCGGAAGCCATATCGGGACTCGAGACTGCGCGTCAACGACAGCTAGCCACCGACTTCGCCGTAAATCGTCAGTTTCGTCGAGATGTATTCGTGCGACCGTCCGAAAACGATGAGAACGTCGACGTTGCTCGAAACTTGAGCGACGTGGTGATCGGCTGCCTAGGCAATCCCGCAACGATCAGCACGACCATCCAAGTTCCCCGAGGCAGGGTCAACTTTCACGCCGACTTCATTCAGGAGCTTCGTCCGCTGATGTCCCGCGGGCCGGCGACGCTTCGTCAGGTGGCTACCGCACTCGGGGGCGAAATCCGAAACAGCGGCGAGATCGTGCGGAATCTGCTCTACCTGGTTGCCGCTGGCGTGCTGACGCCTTTCGCCAAGCCGTTCGGACCGACCGGATCGCATATGCCGCGCGAGTTCGCCAGCACGACCGTGAAGCGAATGTTCGAGGACGTCGCGCACGCGGACGGCCCCGGTCAGATTGCCAGCGAGGTCGTCGGCAGTGCGATCGAGATGCGCCCAAACGATGCGGCAGCCGTCATCGAATATTTGACGGGACGCATTCGCGGCGAACCGAAGACCGCGTTAGCAGAACTTCTGCCGCGCCTCTTACGGCTGGGTCTATTGAAATAAGCAGCCCGAATCGCTTACGTGCAGCGGGGATCGGCCTTTTGGATCTCGGCAATTTGCTCTCGCGTGATCGGAATGGTTTCGCACCCATGTCCCTGTTCGCAAATCAGGTCCCACTCCGGTCTTGCCCGGACATGGCAGCTAAAACAATTGCCGCCGAACCGATTCACCACGTCGACAAAACCGCGTTTTTCGATCGTCGTGGTGCCTTTCGCAACGTCGAGTTCAAAGAACTCCCAATCGCGCGTTGCCCCGTTCCAGCCGGGTTTGTGTTTGACCATCACTTCGGTCGGTACGAGTTGGACCACCGAACCTGGAGGGTAAGTGCCGCCGGACGGCGAATGCGCGACCTCCAGCGTGCCTTCCAGATCGTCCAAAATATTGTCAACGAAGAAGTGGCGTACGCGGGTCATGTCGTTCAGGCAGGTGAAGTCCTCTGCCGATATTTCGATGCCGTCGCCTGGCGCGCCAACCGGTTCCGCGTCGGCATTATTGGCGAAAGCAGAACTTGCCATCCAAAGCGCGCATACAAAAAGCGCTGTCGTTTTCGTTCGTCGATCGTTGGTGTCTTTCAAGGGTTCCGTCCTGGCACGTGCGAATGTACATCTTGAACGATTTGACCGTCGATTCAAACACTAAGAACTTCACTCTAGTTCTGAGTAAACTCAGCCGCAAAGTTGGAGTGGGAAGTTCATCGAGATGCCCGAGCTGCGTGTAGGTGTTTGTTACGATCTTCGCAACCCTCCGGATTCGGGAGTTAGCGACCAGTTCTTGTACGCAGAAATCCTGGACCAGGTAAGGTGGCTCGATGCCATCGGCGCGGATCTCGTCTGGTTCACAGAACACCACTTCGTCGACGACGGCTATTTGCCAAGTTGGATTCCCGTCGCCGGCGCAATGTCGTCCGTAACCGAGCGGGTTCGGTTCGGTACCGATATCTGTTTGATGCCTTTCAATCACCCGATACGTTTGGCTGAAGATCTTGCAGTGTTGGACAACCTCTCGGGCGGTCGCGTGGAGCTGGGCGTCGGTATGGGCTACGCGCCTCATGAATTTCGTGGTTTCGGTTTTCCAGTGAGTCAACGAGTTTCACTCATGGACGAAGGCATCGAGGTGCTGCAGCGCTGTTTCACGGGTGAACGTTTCAACTATCGGGGCAAACGCTACCAGTTCGACGACGTCATCATCACGCCTGGGTATGTGCAGGACGGCGGGCCGCCGCTTTGGATCGCCGCTATGTCCGAGGCCGGCGCCGCGCGAGCTGCCCGCTACAACACCAACTTTCTGCCACAGGGCTTGAAACGACGCGCTTTCGATCCCTGGGTGGCGGAGCTGACCGACAGCGGTCGCAACCCGGCCGATTATCGGGTAGGCATCATTCGCAGCATCCTCGTCACCGATGATCGCGGTGCCGACTGGCCCGTGATAAGGACGGCCGAGCGGTATCGAATGCAGCTGTACCAACGCTTTTTCGAGGAGAGCGGCCAAGGTTTTGGCGAGAAGGGAGAGCCGATTCCGCAGACGTGGATTGTCGGCGACGTCGATAGTTGCGTGGAAGAGCTCAAGGCTTTCATCGGCGAATTCGGCATAACCGACATCGTCACGATGGCCATGCCGCCAGGACTACGAGCTGAGCAGATGTCCGATAGCCTCGAGCGCCTCTTCAAGGAGGTGGTGCCGAGGTTGAAGGTCGAACTCGTCGCTTGAACGCTGACGGCGAGTTCCATTGGCTGTATAGGGTAGTTGCGGCTTTGCAACGACCATTGATTCTGTATGATGGCCGGGCCGTAGGTTTGTAGAATGTTGCCGTTGCGCCAGGGATGGCAGTGTAGACCTATAAATTAGGCGCGTAGCTCAGTTGGTTAGAGCGCTATCTTGACATGGTAGAGGTCTCCGGTTCGAATCCGGGCGTGCCTACCAGCTTGCGATCCAAACGTATCCAACCTCATCCGGGACCCCTTATGATTAAAGGGTTCCAATAAGACTAGCCTACCGAGAGTTTCCGCACATGTCCATATACATCCAGTAGTTTCTGGGGGCATAATTAGGGGCACATTTTTTACCTCGGGGGCATAATTGCTCACGGACACAGCTGCAAGGCAAGCGAAACCCAAAGAAAAGCCGTACCGGCTCAGCGACGAGAAAGGGCTCTACCTTGAGGTCCACCCCAACGGATCGAAGTACTGGCGGATGAAGTACCGCTATGGCGGGAAAGAAAAGCGTCTCGCCTTCGGTGTATATCCAGAAGTCTCATTAAAGCGAGCACGTGGTAGGCGTTCAGACGCCAGAGACTTATTGGTCGATGGTGTTGACCCGAGCGAGGCTAAGCGTGCAGACAAACTTCGCACCAAGACACTCGGGGCCAATAGCTTTGGAGCTATTGCCCAAGAGTGGTTTGAGAGAGAACGCCCTCATTGGTCCGAATCTCACACCACACGCGTCAAACGAATCGTCGAGAAAGATTTAGCTGCCCTCAATGCTCGTCCGATAGCTGAAATTACTGCCCCTGATCTCTTGACGACCCTTCGTAGGGTCGAGGCCCGGGGGGCGATTGATACGGCTCACCGAGCTAAACAAACTGCTGGTCAGGTATTCCGCTATGCGGTCGCTACCGGCAGGGCGGAGCGCGATCCATCTCGCGATCTGGAGGGCGCGCTAGCGAGGCCGATCAAAACGCACCGCGCGGCGATTGTCGATCCAACGGAATTGGGCACAGTACTCAAGGTTCTAGATGGTTACCAAGGTACTCTCGTCGTACGGGCCGCCATCAGATTGGCGCCCCTGGTGTTTGTCAGACCGGGAGAGCTTCGCCATATGGAGTGGGCTGAGCTCAATCTTGAGGACGGGGTTTGGTTGATCCCCGGGAGTACAATGAAGACAGGCAGCGACCACATCGTTCCGCTCGCCACACAATCGATTGCCATCATCGAAGAAATCGAACCGTTGACGAGCCGATCCAGATATGTGTTTCCGAGTGCTCGGAGCACCCATCGCCCAATGAGTGACAACGCCGTACTTGCCGCTTTTCGTCGCATGGGTATTCCAAAAGAAGAACTGAGCGGTCATGGATTTCGCGCCACAGCACGAACCATACTGGCCGAAGTCCTTGAGTACCCTGCTCATCTAATTGAGCATCAGCTCGCACATTCGGTGCGGGACGCGAACGGCCAAGCATATAACCGCACGACTTTCCTCAAACAACGACGGGAGATGATGCAGCGGTGGGCTGACTATCTCGATACGCTGAAAGCTGAGAACCTGGGACTCAACACCCCGTCAGGAGTTTCGGGCAAGTGACCGAACAAGCCGCGCTGGTTGATCTCGATTTGTGGGGCGGAAAGG
>JAPUIA010000089.1 GCA_027297435.1 Gammaproteobacteria bacterium
GCGTTGCCGACGATGGCGTTGGTGACGTTCGCATGCATGTCCAGGGACACGGCAATAGGCAGGTCCGGCGCCACGGCTCGGATGCGCGTCAGAAGTTCGCCTTCGCCGTCATCAAAGGATTTAGTGACCATGGCGCCGTGCAGGTCTAACAGCAAGGCATCGCAGTCTTGTGCAACAGCGACGATCTGCTGGCACATGTATTCGAAGGCGTCGTCTTCTACTGGCCCGCTAGGGGACGCCCCGGCAGCGATGGACATATTGATCTCCATGCCGAGTTCCTCGCAGACTTTGATGTACCCGCCAAGGCAGCTTGCCGTGCCTCGATAGGTCGCAACGGCTGCCGAACCGCCGCGGGGATGCTCATGACCTCCGGAAAATCGAGCAAGATCGGTGACGACGGGCGAAAATGTGTTGGTCTCATGACTCATCATGGCAATGCCGATGCGCATGGGAGGCCTCCTCTTGGACAGGGTTGGGTCAGCGCGAAGCGTACTTCTTGCGCACGGCTTGCACCGACGCGCGAATCAATCGTTTCAACATCGGTAAGTGAATGTCTTCGAGCTTGTTGACGTAAAGACACGACTTGCCGGTTTTGAATTTGCCGAGTTTAGCTAGCAGCTCATTGTAGTCGCCGAATCCCGCCATGATATACAACACGAGCGATTGCTTGCGCGGTGACAAGCCCGTGGCGCACATTTCGCCTTCGCGGCCGCTTGGGTACTTATAGTGATGGCTGCCGAAGCCGATGATACTCGTGCCCCACATCTTGGCAGGCTCGCCCGTAATCGACCGCATGATCTCGATGACCGCTTCGCAATCCTCACGACGCTTGGCGTTGTCGACGGATCCGAGAAACGCCTTGACGCTCAACCCGGTTGGAGTCGTCTTGTTTTTAACTCTCGCCACGTGTTTGGTCCTGTTCTTGCGCAAGCCGCTCGATCGTGTCACGGTCATGCGGTGCGATAATTAGAACAAGACATGTCTGAAAGTCAAAGCTCTGCCAGCGATGGACTAATTTCCACGTCGACGAAGCTCAAGTACGCGATGGGGGGCGCGGCGGAAGGGTCCATCGCCTGGGCCTTCAACGGTTTCAACTTCATTATCTACACCATCGGCTTCGGGCTGCCCGGGACGCTGGCCGGGGTAGCCGTATTTCTGTCCATCGTGCTCGATGCCGTTTCCGATCCGTTGATCGGCTATGTATCGGACCGCTGGCATTCCAAACTCGGGCGCCGGCATCCGTTCATCTATTTCGCCTCATTACCGCTCGCGGCGTCGATATTCTGCATCTACGTGCCGCCAGATGTGTTGTTGGCGACTGGAGGCGATGCCTGGTCGTTCATTGGCTATGAAGCAACGCCCGTGCAGTGGGCGCTCGCTGGTTGGCTTTTTGTGTTCGCAAGCTTGTTGAAGTTCTTCTTGACGTGCTATCACTTGCCGCACTTGGCGTTGGGTTCGGAACTGAGTGACGACTATCTCGAGCGCACCCGCATATTTCGCTACAACACGTTGTTCTCGTTTAGCGGTGGCGCAGTGCTGGCGTGGCTCTTCTACAATGTCTTCTACCCGGATGGACCACAGGCCGGTATGGATACCAGTTGGTTTGCCGGTACTCTCGCCATTTTTGGCGCCATCGTGATCTTCCTGACGGCGTATCTCACGCGCGATCGCATACCTTTTCTCGCGCAACCACCCGATGACCAACTACCCTTCACGTTTCGTGGTTTCTTGAAGGAATTGTCTGTCGTATTCAAGAACCACAACTACATGATGCTGTTCCTGGGACTTTTGTGTCTGTCACCCATGACCGGGGTGCGGGAGACGCTGAACGCCAACATGAGCTTGTATTATTGGGAGTTGCCGCCTCGCTTGATTGGCTATTTCCCGTTTTTCGCGATGGTCAGCTATTTCATCGCGATGGCCCTGGTGACGGAATTCAATAAGCGGTTCGAGAAAGGCGGTACGATGCGCGTTGCAGTTGTTGGCGCAGCTCTCGCTGCCTCGTTGCCCGTGATCTGTCGATCGCTTGGCGTGTTTCCGGAGAACGGTTCACCGTACCTGTATCCACTCTTAGGCATGTCGGTGTTCTTCTACTACGGCAGCCTGGCGGTACTCACCACCTCGGTCTATTCGGCAATTGGCGATGTTGCCGACGAATACGAGTTGTCCAGCGGTCGTCGTCAGGAAGGCATCTTCTACGCGGTTCGCACGTTCTTCGGCAAATTGTCGAATGGCCTCGGCCACCTGCTCCCCGGGATTGCTATCGACGTCATCGGTTTCCCCGCTGGCGCCGTCGTTGGCGAAGTGGACGCCGGGATCATCTTCCAACTCGGTATCTTCGAGGGCATCATCGCGACCTTGCCGGTCGCCGGCGCCATATATTTTTACGGCCGTTACCAGATCGATAGGGCGCGGCATCAGGAAATACTAGACAGCCTCGCCGCCCAGCGGGCGCATACTTAGTCGTCGTCGAGTTTTTCGACCGCCTCCGCATTTCGTTCAGCCGCCGCCTCGATCGCCCCGGCAGCCGTCCTTGCCGTTTCCAACGCGCGTTGCTGATCGGACAGGAAATGTTCCTTCTTTTCGGGGCTTTCGGAGGTTTCAGAGCTTGCCGAGTCATCCGAGGATCCGCATCCCCAAAGCAACCCTAAAGTGAAGAATAGGAGTGTGAT
>JAPUIA010000009.1 GCA_027297435.1 Gammaproteobacteria bacterium
GCATGCCCTGGGGCGTCGTCGATGCGTGCTTCGCGCGCCGGTTTGGCGGTCTGCGAGAGTCCTGGCAGCGCATCGAATTCTGCCAAGATGCCAATGACCGGCTGACCGACACCGTAGGTTGCGACGAACGACGTAGGCATACCCGCCAGCGCTATCCGCACGTCGAAGCCTTGACGTTGCAGGTACGCTTGCAAGCGTGCGGTGCTTTGGGTCTCTAGGTACCCCATTTCGGCGAATTGCCAGATGTCCTGAGCAAGCGCGATCGTGGACTTGCGGTCAGCGTCTACATAGTCGGTCACCCCCTCATCGGCATGCACCGTCGCCACGACAGCCAGGGCTAGGCCCAGGCTTGCCAATCTGAACCCAGATGCCACAAGCGTTCCCTCATCGTTAAGTATCTGGCCGAGAGCATCGCCAGATACGAAACAGATGTCCAATTCAGTTTCGGTTCAGGTTGCGAGATCTAGCATAAGCATGAGAAACGGCCGCGGTGAGAGGGTCCCGATATGCATAATTCAGTAAAGGGTTTTTTTCTAGGTGCTAGCGCCGGCATCCTGTGCCTTTGCATGCCGCAGGCGTTTGCCCTGCCAACGGTGGGTGAGTTCGTCGCCAATATTCCTTACGCCAACGAGATCAATCGATTCGAGGCAATCGACAATCAGCACCTGCTCGTGTCTGTCGATCCGGAGCGCACCTACGTGCTGGAGTTCAAGGAGCAGTGTCACCGGCTCAGTTTCGCTCGCCACATCGGCGTTAGCATGGCCAACAACACGATCTGGGCTGGCTTCGATTACGTCACAGCGGATGGCTGGCAGTGCACCATCGATTCAATTCAAAAGGTGACAGTCGAGGTGCTCGAGCCTGTCAAGAGCTAAACGGCTCGCGCGAGAGCCTTCTACGTCGGGAGGAAGTGCACGGGGTAATTGATCGTCGTTGTGCTCACGTCACGCTCCCCGAAATCGAACAGTCTGACCCGGTTGACGATCTTGCTGACCAGCACGTCATCCACCAACTCCGTCGCGACGACCTTGCACTCTATGACCTGGCCGTTGGGGTCGATTACCAACTCGAGCACGACCCTGCCTTGCAACATCGGATCTCGTCTGAGGGCGCGATTGTAGATTGCAAAGATCGCACCCTTGTTGGCGTCGAACACCCGGCGAATCTCCTCGATACTACGCCCTCGTTGATCTACGGTCCTCGGCACGCGAACACCGCCCGTGCCCTTGCTACCAACGGGAACATTGACCTTGGTCGTTTGCCGGCCCGACAACGCGACCCCGCCGGTTTCTCGTGACAACGCCGAAACGTTGACGCCGGCACTTCGCGTACCGTGCTTCGAGGTGAGAATGGCTCGGTCGATGGAGGCTGCCTCACCACTGCCGCGCTGAATCGCGCCGGTATCCTGCAACTTCGACATATCCACGGCGTCGCGCATGTCGGCAAACGCGTCCTTGAACGCGAGCAGGCCCGACAAAGCGGCCTTTTCCTTGGCGTCCGCAACCGTCGGCTCCGGCTTGACCGTGATTTCCTCCACCGGTTTCTCTTCCGCCTTGGGCTTCGCCTCTTCCTTCACCTCCGGTGGGGGCGGAGGAGGCGGAATCACGGGTTCCACCTTTTCCAAAAGGATGCGCGCGAGCTGTGGCGGTAGCCGCTCGAGCTCCTCGCGTTCGATCTCCGGCAACGGTAACCAGGGCATCGGCACGCCGACGATAAACACACCGAGCAGAACCCACATCAGCCAGGCTTGCAGCTTCTTACGATCTTCGCGACCGACATCCCATGGCAGCGGGAACGAGTGGCTATAGGCGATGGCGTGGGTCAACGTCCGCCTCCGGCTACGACTGCTTCGTCCAACAACGGGTTGACGCCTTCGATCTTGTTTACCGCCAGACTAATCTGCGCAAAATCGGTGTCTTGGCAGGTCAACATGATCTTCTTCAAGAGCCAGTAAGGCAGCTCCTTGTCGCCCATGATGGTGACCTCGAAGCCGCCTTCGGGTATTGATCCCTTGCGCTGTGCTTGGTACATGAGTTCCTTTTGCAGACCCGGAATCAGGTTTTGCTTCGGGTCGGAGAGTTCTGCAACGGTTGCAACGCGCCGCCCCTGTACGACCAGGTCATCCTGGCTGACGGAAATGACAATTCGATTCTGCGGGCGCTGCTCTGAGGTCGAGTCGGGCAACTTGATCTTGGAACTCGTCTGCAGCACCTCGACTTCCGATGAGTTCACCATCAGGAAGAACACGAGGATCGTGAAGATGTCCATCAACGCGACGAGGTTCAAGTTGGCGCCTTTCTTCGCCCTTGTCTGGTGTGTGCGCCGCTGTTGGTGCCGAACCCTGCTCATGACCGGCCCGCCTCGACGTCATTCGTCGAACGCGCGGCCGTGTCGCTGCGCGACGCGCTTGGCGGATCACCGGCCGATACGCTAGCCGTGTCGCTGCGCGACGCGCTTGGCGTATCACCTAGCGATATTACCGGAAACAGCTCGGCATGCACGACCTCCATGGCCTGCACCACCGGGAAGGAACGTACGGTATCCATGACGAATACCAAAGTTTGGTAGTCGGTTTGATCTTCCAGTAATACCGTGATGTCTTGCTTGTCCGGTATGCGTTTCTTCAGTTCCTGCATGACCAGCGACAATGTTTTGAAGTCATGTTCACCGTCAATGACCGGGATCGATTTGATGCGCCCGCCGCGACCGTCCGCGACTACGAACCCCGTGTCGCGAACCACGACTTCGAGATGAATGGAATCAGGATCGAACGCGCTGTCTGCGTTCTCGCCGGACGGAAAGTTGAGATCGATCACCGTAGTGTGGGTGAACACCATCGACAACAATAGCACCGGCACCAGCACGATCATGAGATTCATGAATGGCGTGACGTCCAGCTCAGCCGCATCTCGATGCTTATGCCGCTTTTTCTTTATGCGGTCCATGCCCTTACTTCCCAGCAAGTCCTAGATAGGTTGCGAACGTCTTAGGCGCTAGCAGGCGCTTTCTTGCGCTTGGCGGTCGCCGTGGCTTGCGCCAATGCCTCTCCACCGTTCTCCATCAGGTTCAGAAACTTCACCACTGCGATCTCCAAACTCTCGACGATGGCACTGGTTTTGCTCTGCAACATGGAATGAATCAACAGAAGCGGAATCGCGGCCATCAGACCGAACGCCGTCGTGTTCATTGCAAGCGAGATGCTCTGCGACAACAGCGTAGCCTTCTCGGCTGGGTCCGCATTGGCGACTGCGGTAAACGCCGCAATCAAGCCGATGATCGTGCCAAGCAATCCCAGCAAGGTCGCAATGTTGGCAAACGTTGCCAAGTACGGCGTACGTCGTTCGATATTGGGCAGTACTTCCAGCAACCCTTCTTCCATCGCGTACTCGATGTCTGCGCGGCGACGAGTCGACGTCTGTCGATTCATGCCGTCGGCAACGATACGACTCATTGCGGATTTAGATTTACGGGTCAGTTCGCCTAGTTCGCGTGCCCGACGCTGCTTCAGCAGCGGTAAAATCCGCTCGAAATCCTTGCGGTTCACGCGAGTCTGGCTCGAAAGATAAAAGTACCGCTCCAACGCGATCGCCACGCCGATACCCAATACTATGGCTATCGGATACATGAACGGCCCGCCATCTTGGAAGAACCCCACTACGGTCGTATACAAGTCCATCGTTCACTCCTCGTCGTTGATGCCATCCAGCGTCTCGAAGTATTCGAGTTCACGTCGATATGCCGGGGGGTACAGTCGGCGGAATACCTCGACTTCAGTGAATTCCGCCTGCAGCTCTATGTTTGGCAATCCGTTAGGCTGCTGCCAGGGTAAGATATACAAGACTTTCGGTAGCTCTTGGTTGCCAGAGATCACGGTTTCATCAAGTTGAATGACACCTCTGGGTGCCGTGTCACTGGATGCGGCAATAAAGAGCAGGGGTAGCAGCGGCTTCAGCCGCGATAGTACGCTGTGACTGAACCGATCGCGGCTAAAGCCGCTCCTACCAGAAATGCTCCTACCAGAAACTCTACGGGTCATACGCCAAGTCTCCGCTCGAGATCCATGACCCAGCCTTGGACCTTTCGATTCGGCTCCATCGCCAAGCTCTGGTACGTCTTGTAGGCACCCAGCGCTTCCTCGAGCTTGCCAAGATACAGCTCGTACAAGATGCCGAGATTGAGATAGGCGTCTTTGAAATCCGGGCGCGCGACCAGGCAGGCCCGGTAGTAGCTTTCAGCCCCTGCAAAGTCGCCCGCTTGCCGGGAAAGCACGCCCAACTCATTGTAGGCAGTACAATTTCCAGGATTCGCCCGAATGGCCTGCTCGAAGGCGCGGCGCGCATCCTCGGGTTGGTCGAGCGCGTCGTACACTTGCCCGAGGTTGATCCACGGGCCGGCTAATTCCGGTTGATCATTGGTGATCTCCAGAAGCAGCACCTCGGCTTTGGGGTACTCCTCGGCGGCGATCGCAACGACTGCTTGATCGAAGAGCCGAGCATTCGAACTACGTACATCCGGCGCCGGACCGATCGGGACATGCGGTCGCGGTAGAACGGTGCGCTGTGCGGCTACAGAGTCACTGTCCGCCACCACCGCATTGCCAGCCGCGGGGCCTCCGGTCGCTGACACGCATCCCTGCAACGCCAATACGACTAACAAGCTAGTGAATATTCTCAACATAGGCCACCTGTATCTCTTGCTTGTCGAAACGCGCCGGCATCAAGCTTCTGAGTTCGGCGAAACTTTTCTGCACCCAATCGTCATACACACCATCCCAACTGCGCCGCATGTTGATCTCGTGCAAGCTGATCGCTTGTTCTTCGAACGGAAACGCCTGCTCTTCCAACAAGATTTCGTACTGCTCTAGCTCTAGCTCGGTTAGACCTCCGGGACGTTCGGAGGCAATGATCTCGCGCGACAACGCGGTGTAGAGATCCGCGATATGAAACGTCGAAGCAGTTGAGAATTCCTCCACCTGATATTGGGCAACACGCTCCATAACGGCTACCGTACGCTTCAGCGCCAGATGCTTCTGCTTGAGGCTCGATTTCAAGGGGCGCGTCAAGTGCACGGCATCGAAGCGGGCTCGTTCGTCTTCGGCAAACACGAATTGAGCGCTTGCCGCCAGATACGTCGCCCGTCGATCAGCTTGTTTTCCCATCGATGTATGCAACTCAATTTTCTTCTGCAACCAGAATCGTCGTTCGTCGCCGTCGCCGGTTTGCTGGTACAACTCGTCCAGGTGATGCATGGCCTCCATGCGTAGATCCATGGGCCGCATGTAGGTGTGGGCATAGTCGCGAAAGTACTGAAGCGCATGCCCAGTGTCGGCCATCGCCAGGTATAGCTCTGCTGCACGATACAGCGACTGCCGGCGCACCTCGCCATCGGCATTCGATGCGGCGATGCCTACGTACTCGAGCGCGGCGGCGCTCCAGTTTTCCGACTGCTCGTACATGGCGGCTAGCCGCATCGAGATGTCCTTGGCCAGTTCATGGCCCGGGTAACGGGTGCGAAAATCGTCTAAAAGCTTCGCGGCTTCTACCGTTCGGCCGGACTTCTCGACGACGGCAACGGCATCGAAGTGGCCCTGTGCGGCCAACTTGGACTCGCCGTCGAGATCTCGTATACGCAGGTAGTGGTAGACGGCTGCGTCCACCGACCCGACCAGTTCCTCGGCTTCGCCCTGTTTGTATACCGCAGCAAGCAAGCGTTCCCGAACTTTCTCAGCTTCGTCCGGCTCGAGAGATACAGCCAACAGTTGGTGGTACGCATCCTCCGCCACGACGTAGTCCTCTAGCTCAAACCGGCCATGACCAATGATCAGCAAGGCGGTCTTTCTGAGCGGTGCATCAACGGTCGGCCACGTGACGAGCACGCTCTTCGCCAGATCCACGGCGCCGCGATAGTCATTCATTGCAAACAGGCTGTTCGCCGCATCGGTTTGCGCCGATGGTGCGCGTGCGTCCGCCGGGAACAACAACGAGAACTCTACTTGGGCGTCGATCTGCCGGCGCTGCAAATGTTCTACGTCGGCCTTGGACGCGGATACCATCAATTGACCTAACCCGAGAATGGCGGCATAGCCGGCTTCGTTGGCGGATTCGAAATTCGGGTACTCGCGCACGACGCGCTGGTACGCGGTGACGGCCAAGCCATGCTCGTCGGCCTCCGTATAGGCCTCGCCCAAGAGAAACAGATACTCCACCACTTGCGGATCAGCCGGGAAGGTGACGACCATCTGCTCGTACCAATCGGCTGCTTCAAGATAGGCTGCGCGACGTTCGCGACCTTGTTTTTCGACGGACTGCGCGTCGTTGTGGGCAAGCTTGGAGATCTCCGCCAGATAGACCTTCAACGTGTCGATGTATCCTTCGCGCACGGCTTTGGTATGTGCGGCCCAGAATTCGCTGTAGATTCCGTAACGGGTGATGAATTCTTCTTTCTTCGGTCGAATCTCGCTCGGAAAATCTGCCTGCACCAACGTCCGAATCATGCCTGTGTGCGCGGCAGGTGCTCGAGGGTCTAGGCCATTGTGCTCGATGAACATCTGCCAGGTTGCGACGCTGTCGAGAAAACGTTCCTTCTTAAGATAATCATCGGCAAGCTTCTGGTAGGCGAGGTATTGCCAATGCGGTCTAGAGCGTGCGGCCATCTGGTCGGCCAAGGTCTGTGGCCCGTCTAGGTAACCGAGCGCCAACGTCACAACCCGAAAACTGTCGTTCAAGAGTTCCTTGACGGTCGTGGGCAACGACTCGGCCTCGCCTTGCTTGAGAATGTCATCGATAACGGTGAAGAAACTCACAAGGCCGGCCTCCAGGTTGGAGCGTTTGAACTCGGCCCAACCCAGCATGTAGTGAGCGATTTGCCAGTACGGTGTGGCGTCGCCCAAGCGGGCAACGTAGCCATAATCGGCGCTGGCGGTTCGGTAGTCTTCGCGCGAAAAGGCGATCTCTCCGCGACGAAACCGCGCCTCACCTATATAGACACTGTCCGGGTATTCGCGAATCAGACGGTTGAGGTACTCCACCGCCTGGTCGGTCCGGCCCACGATGTCGTAGGCGCGCGCCAACTGATAGATAATTTCATCCTTGCCCTCGCCAACGGCGTTATCGAGCAGGGTTTCGTAAATCTCGACTGCGTGTCCATACGGGTCGTCCCCTCCAGCGATGTCTTGCTCTTCGCCGATATCCATATTGAGATCGGCTAGCCGTTTACCAACGGCATGGTTTTGAGTCGGGTCCGTGATGAGACCATAAACCCGGTTGTAAGCCTCCATCACCTCGGCGCGCGTCGGTTTCGCGGCCGCAACCTCGAGCACTTCAAGGTCCGGAAGCGCGTTGATCACGCTAGCGATATCGTCGCCTCGGCTGACCACCGGCTCGTGTCCACCAAACGGCATCCAACTACACCCGTTGAGCCACAGCGCAGCGATCACGGTTGCAACCCAGCGCCTCACGGCAGGTCTCCCGCCATGGCCAGCTGGTCCGCCGCGCGCGCGATGCCGATGCGGGTTACCAGTAGATACTGCTCTACCTGGCGCATTTCACGCTGCATACCGGCCTTGATCTCCTGGGCAAGCATGAGTTGCCGTCGATCACGCGCCGTACGAACCTGCGCGCTAATCGCATTGGCCCGATCGACGAAACTCAGAAAGTCGGTTGCAACGCCTGCAACGAATCGTTGTTCTGCACCCTGCACGCGCGCAATGCGTTGATCGACGTCCTGAAGCAGTAGGTTGTTATCGTTGAGCTTGCGTTGCATCGCGCGGATCCGATCGCTGCGCTCAATCACGAGAGTCCAAAACAGGACACCATTCAATCTGTCTATGCGTTGGAGCCACTTGACTTGATCGGTGGCTTGCATGCGTTCGACCTTCGCACGCATCTCAGCAAACTTGAGAATCAGCTCCGCTTCCTCGTCATTGGCGAGCATCAACATCCAAGCCTGGTCAGGCGAGGATTGTTGCGCGTCCAATGCACGCAGTCGATTGGCGATATCGCTCGACCGTTCGATTAACACGTCGCGATTGCTCAACAACGCATTGTCGACCAACAACGAACGTGCTGCAGCACCGCGCCGGCGTTGTTCCTGAGACAGCTCCTCAAACGCCGCTATGGTCGCCGGTAGGTGTCCCAACCAGACGTCCATGCCCTCGAGTTCACGCCACTGCATGAACACTTTGTGTACGCGTTCGGTCGACAGCCACTCCAACCAGTCGGTGTGGCCGAGCTGTTCCTGCCACTTCTGCATCACGATGGACATCTGTCCGGCGTCGCGCTCTGGTGCCGAGAACACCTTGAGAATGCCGCGCACCCATGCCGGATCTTCGGACTGTCGACTTAGAGCATTGAGGCTGGCCAGGCGAGCCTCGAAACTCGCTTCGGCATTCTTGTACTGGGTCAACGCCATGTCACGAGACGCAAGGTTCTCGAGACTGACCGGAAAACCCAAGCGCGCAGTGGCGGTCGAGGTCGTCCAATAGTCCTGGTTCTGCAAGGTCAACCAGATGCGCGCAGCCAGCTGGTAGTCTTCGTTGTCCATGGCGAGCCCGCCGTAGGACGCCATCGCAATGTCGCGATACCTGCCGGTGGCGGGAAGTGCTGCCAGCAGGCTGGCCGCTTCTATCGGATCATCTTGCTGTCGAGCAATGAAAGCGAGTGCCAACCGCGCGCGCTGCGCAAGGTCGTCAGTCTCGTCGCTATCGGCTTGCATGCCCGCCAATTCCGAGAACGCCTTGCGAGCGGATTGGAGGTCACCGGAACTCTTGTAAGCGACACCCAGATTGAACAATCCGTACGCTCTCAACGGGTCGTTGGGCGTTAGTTTTCGCAACGCAGTCTGTGCAGCCGTGAAGTCCAACCGCTGCACGGCCAGATCTGCGCGCATGTATTCGACTTCCGGATGAAACTTCTCTCGACCCAGCCAGGTTTTGCCAAGGTCGATACGCTCGAGTTGTTCGCCCAAGCGCTGCCACTCTTCACGCCGCTGATATTCTCGCGCTAGGTGGAAGGCGAGTCGCATCCGATCCAGATCGGTGAGTTCTTCTTCGGGCACGCCCTCGAACGTCTCGCGAGCGTAGTCGTACATGGCGTCGGCAAACGCGAAGCTGCCCTTAGCAAGTTCGAAACGAATGGGGTTGTCGCCTAAACGCCCCTGCTCCTCGGCGACCAACGTGGTGAGCATCGCAGCGGCGTACTGCTGTTGGTAGTACTCATACAGAACCGTACCGTACGTCAACTCGTCGATAGGCTTTGCGTCCGCGGCGCCAAGCGTACAGATCAAGATGAGTTCACAAAGAAATTTCATCCGGACCCCACCAAGACTGCGGCTTCGCCTAGTTACTGACCGAGGCTTGAAACTCGGGCTGGTACTTGGCTTCTGAGTCCGCTATCGCCAGCTCGACGAATGTCGGCTCGAAGGATTTTTCGAACTCGACCGTCGTCGCGCGTTTGTAGTCACGCCCGCTGGGACCCCGTCCGGTGAAGAATGCGGTAACGCGATTCTTACCTTGCTTGACGTTCCCTATGAAGAGCCTCTGCACGCCGCCGCGATACAACGCATCGACCTGCTTGTGTGTATACAGATGGTGGGCGACTTCCTTGCCGTTCAACTTCAATGAAACCGCGTCCAACTGGAAGAACTCGCCAACATCCATGGACAGGAACACGGCGAGCTGTGACGACGCTGGAAAAAGTAGATCCTCTTCCAATATCACGAGATCGCGCTTCAAGGTGAGTAACGTTTTCTTGACGTCTTCCATCTCCTTGTCGAGGGGTTCGGCATACGCCGCACACGCCACCAACACGAGGGTTGTCATGAGCGCTTTGAAATACGGGATCGCGATCCTTTGCATAGTGTCCAACCTGGGTCTTATTCGCGGATGAGTTTTTTCACAACCTCGACGTACTTCGCCTCGTCACCGGGCTTGTATCCGCGGTGTATATAGCGGACCACACCATCGCGATCGATCACGATGGTACTGGGCATGGCTTCTAGCTCATACATTTCGCTGACCTTCTGGCCAGCATCGATCAGTATGGGAAACGTCACGGCGGTCTTGTCGACGATCTCTTGCGCCGGCGCAACTTCACCTTCGACGTTGACACCGAGTACCGCAAAGCCGGCGTCGAGGTACCGATGATGCAATCGATCCAGTATCGGCATCTCTTGACGACACGGCCCACACCAGCTTGCCCAAAAATTGAGCAGGACGACTTGACCCTTGTACTCGGCGAGGCGCAGATTTTCCCCACTCAAACTCTTCAGCGTGAAATCTGGCGCCATTTCTTTGAGCGTCACTGCGCTCGCACTCAAGCTCAGTAGCATGACCACGATGGCGAGCGTCGCGCTAGCTAGCTTGTGGCTGAGCTTGTGCATCTTCCGTTCCTCGACCGTCAAAACCCATCATCAGCCCCCACTATTTCCATGTAAGGAGGCAGTGTGCCGTCGAAAGACCTGGTGGTATTGCGGACGTTAGTCCTCCACCCGTTCGAACTCCTTTCGAACCTGAGTTCCTTATCAGCAAGATCTTTCGAACTACCGGCAGCCACCGTTTGCGTGCTCCATGCTGCACAAATCGCCACCATCCATCGTGACGAATCGATCGTCGACAAGTCCGTTGTCGAACCGACCAAATAAGTAACCGGAACCCGCCGACTGCACGAACGTCAAGGCGGCCCTTGACCGATCGACAGCGAGTCCCGGTTGCAAAAATGCCGCACGGGCCACAGGCCCGATCTGTCCTGGTTGCGAATTCATCCTAGGTGCTTCATGCGCCCTGATAGACCATCCACGTTAGTGGACGCGCGGATTCGAGAACGTGGACTAAGTCACATTTCGCGAGGCAGCAGGTTCTGGGGTCTCAAAGATTGAGAACGGGATTCAATTGAGTTCGTCGAGATCCTCGGAGAAGAGCAGGTTGCCTTGAGCGTCGATGATGATCGCATCGATGCCCGGTAACCGATTAATGAGCTCGATGCCCTTCTCGGGCCCGAGCACAAACACACTGGTAGACAGACCGTCTGTGAACGTGGCCTCAGGTCCCAATACGGTCACGCTCATACTGTCGCGCGCCGAATCGCCCGTTGCCGGATTCAGAATGTGGTGGTAGCGCACCCCATCCTCTTCAAAGAATCGCTCGTAATCCCCTGAAGTCGAAACGGCCGTATCGACAAGTGGTAACACCGCAGCCATTTCATCCTCGGACCTGGGGTGTTTGATACCCACCATCCACGGCTGCCCCCGTCGATCGCCGAGGATGCGGGAATCGCCGCCCGCAGCCACACTCGCCTGACTGACGCCGGCAACCCGCAACAGCTCGATGCCACGATCCACCGCGTGACCCTTGGCAATACCACCCAGATCGATGTAGACGTTCGGATGCCGGTAGCGGACGCGACCGCCGCGGACATCTAGCTCGACGTGGCGATAGTCGATGGCCTCTAGGGCCGCGGCCAACGTTGCATCGTCGGGGCGTTGCCGAGCGCGGTAGTCGTAGTAACGGCCGACCGAGGCGTAAGTGATGTCGAATGCGCCACGCGTGAGTTCAGACACCTGCCGGCTCTTGACCAACAGATCCAACATCTCGTCCGAAACCGACACCCAACCGCCGCCGGCGGATCGGTTCAACTCGGACAACTCGCTGTCGTCGCGAAAGGGGCTGAATGCCTGATCTACGCGCCGCATCTCGCCCATGACCGCTGCCAACAGCGTTTGCGCCACGGCGGGATCTTCGTGCCACAGCTCGACCCGCACGCGGGTACCCATGATCGGCTGGGTGTCGCTGTACCAATCGGCGAAAACTGCCTCGGCCGTCAGTAGCGCTATCAAGGCCAGGGTAGGAGCGGCTTTAGCCGCGATCTTTTTTGTCCATCTAACCAAACACGAATGAATCGCGGCTAAAGTCGCTCCTACCAGCGTCCACGAAGGAATCGCGGCTAAAGCCGCTCCTACCAGCGTTAGCATGGTTGGTCCGTCAAAGGAGGGGCGCGCATTCAGCTGCGATACTCGAAATTGCCACGCCGCGACGGCCCTGACGAACATTGTTGCGGTCGTGAGTGTTGGTGCAGTAGCCAAGCGAGAGTCCGGTCGCAGGATCGGCCCATGCGATTTGTCCACCCGCGCCGTTGTGACCGAAAGCCAGCGGCGAATTGGTCTTGCCGAACCCGCGGAAGTTGCGTTTGTCGTCGCCGGAGATGATTAGACCCAGGCTTCGGTTGACGAGATGACCGAGCATCAGTTCGGTGGTATCCCCGGTCAGTACCGTTCGCGCACGGGCCAAGGTCGCATCCTCCCATACCCGCTCACCCTGTAGGCCACCATGCAGCAACGCCTGGTAGAAAAGGGCGAGTTCTGCAGCGCTCATAAAGCCGCCGCCGCCAGGCACGCCGACGGCACGCACTTCCGGTAGGTTGAAGCGTTCAATGGCAGTTTCGGTCACCTCGGTAACCGGTGGTTCCGGCATGCCGAGACGAGCCCAATCTGCCGACGTCATTGCTTCGCCGTTGTGTTCACACGGCATCGCACGATGATGTTCTGCTACCGGTAGCCCGACGTGCAAATCGGGCAACCCTAGCGGTTCTGCAATGCGCTCTGTGATAAAGGATTGAAAAGTCTGGCCGGAACGACGCTCTATGAGTTCCGCAATGATCCACATGCTGGACGTGGGGTGATACTCGAAGCGGCTACCGGGCTGCCAGTTGAGTGTCCATTGAGCGTAGCGCTCCAGGCGTCGCGATTTGTCGTTCCAATCCAATGGCTTGAACGGCGCGTGCGGAAAGCCGGCGGTGTGGGTAAAGAGCTGTTGCACCGTGATCGCGTCTTTACCGTGCGTGCCGAACTCGGGGATGATATCGGCGACGATCTCGTCCTCGCTGAGCTTGCCCTCCTGCATGAGTATCCACGCTGCAGCGGACGTGATGCCCTTCGTGGCGGAAAACACACAAAACAACGAATCGTCCGTAGCTTCACCGAAGTTCGCCAACAGGACGAGCTTGCCGTCCTTCGCAAGCGCAACCTGAGTCGAATCGAGAAGTCCCTCGTCCACTTCGCGTTCTGCTCGCATCAACAGCCGGTCGACCTTCTCGGGGATCAACCCCGCCTCCTCGCAATCGCCAATTAGATTTGCATCAATCACCCTTCAACCCTCCTTGCTCCGCAACTCTTTCGTTCGATGTCCGCTAGGTTATTAGAGGTGCCCTTAGCTCTGCAAATCGTTCCCCGGTAGAATTCAGCGCCATGGACATTCAAAACGGATTTTCGGGGTGCATCGGCAACACGCCGCTCATCCGCATCACGAGTTTGAGCGAGGCGACGGGTTGCGAAATTCTCGGCAAGGCGGAATTCATGAACCCGGGAGGTTCCGTCAAAGATCGGGCAGCCTTGTGGATGATTCGCGAGCACGAGAAAAGCGGCGCGCTGCAACCGGGTGGCACGGTCGTGGAGGGTACCGCAGGCAACACGGGCATCGGCCTCGTCCACGTGTGCAACGAGCGAGGCTATCCTTGTGTCATCTACATGCCCGACAACCAGTCGCCGGAAAAGGTGGAGATTCTCAAGACCCTCGGCGCGGAAGTTCGCGTCGTACCGACCGTACCCTACAAGGACGAGATGAACTACCAGAAGCAGGCGGGACGCTACGCCGACTCTCTGGACAACGCCGTGTGGACCAATCAGTTCGACAACGTTGCCAATCGCCTCGCCCATTTCGAATCGACCGGCCCCGAAATCTGGGCGCAGACGGAGGGCCAAATCGACGCCTTCACGTGCTCGGTGGGTACGGGTGGCACGCTCGCCGGTGTGTCACGTTTCCTCAAACAGCAAAACGAGGATGTTCAGATCGTGCTCGCCGATCCTTACGGTAGCGCGCTCTACAACTGGGTGACGACCGGCAAGGCCACCATGACGCCAGGACCATCGATCACCGAAGGCATCGGTAACAGCCGCGTCACCGACAATCTCGCCGGCGCGGGCATAGACGGCGCGTTGCAGATCCCCGACCAAGCTATGGTGACCATGGTTTATCGCATGCTGCGCGAGCAGGGTTGGTTCTTTGGGTCGAGCACCGGCATCAATCTATGCGCGGCCGTCAAAGTAGCCGAGCAGCTCGGACCAGGCCACACCATCGTGACAGTGCTTGCCGACACCGGCAGCAAGTACCAGTCGAACCTGTTCAACGCGGCCTTTCTGGACGAGAAAGGCTTGAGTCCTCTCTAGCGGCCTTTGAACACCGGCTGAGTCTTCTCGACGAAGGCCTTGGCCGCATTGCGGTGATCTTCGGTCAAACCCGTATGCACGTGATGGGTGGCCTCGAGATCCAAACACTCGATCACATCGCCGCCCATCGCGGCGCGGTTGAAGTTTTCCTTCATGTACCGATAGGCAACCGACGGTCCGGACGCTAAACGCCGCGCCAGGGCCATCGTTTCCGCCTCAAGATCCTCGGCGGGCACCACCTTGTTGGCAATGCCAAGCCTGAGACACTCCTCCGACGTCACGCGGTCCGACAAGAAGTAGATCTCTTTAGCCTTACCGCTGCCGACCAGATTGGACAAAAAGAAACTGCCACCGTAGTCGCCACTAAACCCAACCCTGGCAAAGGCTGACGTGATGAAGGCATTCTCGGACATGATGCGTAGATCCGCGGACAGCGCGAGCGACAACCCGGCGCCCGCCGCCGCCCCCGGCAGCGACGCGATAACGGGCTTTGGCATCAGATACATGCGCCCGGCGGTGCTACGCTGATTGAGTCGTTGGCTGTGGATGCGCTCATCGAGCGTCGGTCCTTGATCGCCGCTACCCCGGCCGGCGGCCATGCCTTTGACATCACCACCTGCGCAGAAGGCGCCGCCGGCGCCGGTAATCACGACGCAGCGCACCTGTTGCGCGCGTTCCGCGTACTCCAACGTCTCCGCGAGCGCTTGGTTCATTTCCCCGCTCATCGCGTTGCGGGCCTTGGGCCGATTGAGCGTGATGACGACAACGCCATCCTCTTCATGGGCCAATAGGTCTTCGGTTCCCGTATCGATCGTATCTTTTGCCATCGTTTCCCCCTGGATTACTTCACCTAAATCTTCACGCGCGCAGGCGGCACAGGCAAACCGGCCACCTCCGTGCGAGTCCGATATACCGCCCCGGTGTTTTCCGCCGAACTACCGTCCGAGCCGGACACGATATACAGATCTTTCAAGTCAGACCCGCCGAAACAGACACTCGTACACATCGGCCGTGGAATTTCCACCAGTTCACGCTGCTCGCCCCCGGGCTCATATACTGCAACGCCATGACCACCACCGGCAAGCGCTACCCAGACCGCACCATCCTCCGAGACGACCAAACCGTCCGGCACGCCTTTCTCGGC
>JAPUIA010000090.1 GCA_027297435.1 Gammaproteobacteria bacterium
CGCCTCTGAGGACGTGGTCGAAGCTATGACGCGATACGGACGCAACTTAGGAATTGCGTTTCAGATCGCCGATGATCTGCTCGACTTGATGGGAGACTCTGAGATCACAGGCAAGTCGCTTGGTACAGACCTGCAGAAACAAAAACCAACTCTGCCATTCATTTACATTTGGAAAAACGCTGGCGAAGGCGAACGGAATGAGATTTCCGCCATTCTGACCGGTCCTATCGAACAACGGCGGACCGGCTTGTCACCGTGGTTCGACCGATACGGCGCTTTCGACTACGCGCGAGATCGCGCGCAGACATACGCCAGCAACGCGATCGTGGAACTCCAGCGGCTTGCTCCATCGCCTTCCAGAGAAGTGCTCGAGCAAATCGCCAATTTCGTCGTTGCCAGATCACAATAGACCGCGTCTAACGCCGGCAAAGATACTTTCGGTGCTGCCCCATCGCCGCTACACGTCGGCCCAAAACGTGTAATACGGTCCACCTTCTATCAGCCTTCTCAAATAGAGCGCTACCTCCAAAAGGTGATAATCGCCCCACATGCATGCTTCACCGTGGGGTACGCTGGCTCCCTCGGGGATGTGATCCCAACCTCTCGGTCGGTGATAAACGCTGTGCAACAATAAACCCTCATGATCACTCGTCGTACTAAGATAGGGTTCGTTCAGAAGAGTCCTGATTACCGTCAGACCAGCCTGCCAATACCTCTTGGCCCCGGCAGGGTCATCCTTTTCCAATACACGCCCCAAGCGGAGCAGGCCTTGAGCGCCAATGGCGGCCGCGGAACTGTCGACCGGCTCATGATTATTAAACGGGTCCGCGGCGGACTCGAGATATTCACCCAGTTCGACTAAGCCCGGTGCACCGGTGTCCCAATAGGGAATGCCGTTGATGGGCGTGTGGTCAATGTAGAAATCACAGGCGGCGCGAGCGGCATCCAGCATCAGTAACTGGCACGAATCTCGGCCGCCGAAGGGCTCGAACTCTTCATCCGAAAGCGTTGCGAGAAACTCCAATTGCTCGGGATAGCCCAGCATGATCCATGACAAACCTCGCGTCCACGTCGTAAATGGTGAATAACCCTGTTGCGTACTAGGGCAGCGAAATCGTCCATCGTTGACATTGAAGATGCACTCATGGGCGACACGACCACGAATGTCGTATGCGTCGCGGCCTTCGCCGTAGTAGACGCTATACCGAGCCGTACTTGAAGCGTGTTGCAACAGCCGATCTAGCAGTGAAACGGGCTCATCGCTCTCATCCATCAGCACGTGGCCGAGCCGATGCGCTACCGCCAACGAACGCAGTGAACGAATCGTATCGCAGAACAAGGAATGAGGGCCGTTGAATGAATAGATATACCCTTCCTCGTCAATTGTTTCACTCCAACGTGCTGCTTGAACGGCACCGCTGGCTTTCAGGGCAAGTTCGTAGAGATCTAACTCTCGTTGATTGTGCTCGATTCGACCCTCCAACATGAGACGTCGCAGATTGCCATAGGTGCTGATATTGTTGAAGCCGTGGTCATGTACGCCGAAGCTGGTCACGTGTGAAGCCATTTTCGAAATTGTGTTACGACGTCCGATTTGTAGTAGCTGTTCGTCGTTGGTGGCGTCGTAACTGAGCAAAGCACAGCCAAATTGGAATCCTTGCGTCCATGCCGTCCAATCCTGGGGAACATATTGTCCGGCGACCGTAAATACTGGCGTTTTTTCCTGTAATCGTTCCGACTGATGTACCATGCGGACTTTGTCACCGGCCATCTGAAAAAGGTGGTCGATCAGGTGATTTAGGTCGTCCGGAACGAGATCGTGGTCGATATGGATCATGTGGGCAATCTGATTGGAATCCAGTGAAACGTTGCGTCTGGAAAAGACGAAGGCTGCTTCAGGGAACATTAAACCAGACACAGTGCGACGCCTATACGAGCAGTAAGAGAAAACACTTACTAACGGCTCGGCAATTAGCTCTTGCCAAAACGGCTCGAATAGATTTCTTTACATGCTCTTCGTGTTGACAAGTCGGCGTCCGAGGATCGGAATCGCAAGGAGGTGAGCAGTGATGCTTATGTCGACAGGCACCATCAGTTATCTATTGGTTGGCCTGATAACTGCTGGGATCACGATGTATATCTTCCCACCAATGGAGGGTTTTCGGCCAAAGCTCTCGATCGTCATGACGGCCATCGTCGTCTTTACGCTCCTTTGGCCGGCAATTGTCCTCATGGCTCTGTGGTACTTCGTCAGGACCTATGCGCAAGCGCACAACGAGCGTACCGCTAACACGTACTTAAAAGAAGAAACGCTCCGTGAGAATCCGGTACTGAAACCCTTCGCAGCTTCCAAGCCGCGTTGACACCGTCGTTCGCGAACCCAAGTCTCGTTTCCCAAACGGTTGTTAAGCACTCTCGCGTACCCGGGTCGTGGTCAAGGGAACGCATTTTCGAGCACCCAGTCAAGGCGTTCGGACCGTTCCATTCGACCCATTGAGCATAATTGTACTGTACTGTGTTCCGTTGACGATTTGCTTGGCACATTTGTTGCCTCCGACTAACGTGCAATCGCAAGCGGGCCTCCGCTTCCGAGTGATCGAACGAACCCGTTAGTCCCATCGGAGCAAATGAGATGACTCGATTATCGCTACCTCACGATTCGGAAGCTCGCCTGGAAATGCTGCGCGATGCAGTAGAGCGACACGAATCCGAAGTCAACAGCCATCACGATTCGGAA
>JAPUIA010000091.1 GCA_027297435.1 Gammaproteobacteria bacterium
TTAGCCACGGCCCTCTACTACATGGATTGGAGAGACGTGATCCAGAATCAGCAATTCTTCGGGTTCGCGGCCACACTGCCTATCATCTACAACGTCGACTCTGGCGACGCCCATACCCAAGGCATCGAACTGGAAGTGGATGTGGCCCTGACCGACAACTTGACGCTACATGTTGGCGGTGACTGGAACGAGGAGGCGGAGATCGAGAGCTTCTCCCAGGGTCAGTTCAACGATATCAATGGCAATCCCATCGCCATCCTCCCGGGTAACCGGCTCGCAAACGCACCCGAGTTCAGCTTCAACGCTGCACTCGACTATGGCTTTACGCTGGGTGAGTGGAACAGCTCGGCACGATTGGACTTCTATCGGGTCGCAGATTTCTTCAACCGCGCGACCAATGAGCTGACCACGAAGGGCTACTACACGTTCAACGCGCGGGTGGCCCTCAACAGCCCCGACGGCAGCTGGCGCTTGTCGCTGTTCGGTCGCAATCTGACCGACGAGGTCATTCGATACGAGACCAACGAGGTGGGTACCTTTTTCGGCAACGCGCGCACGTTTGGGGTGGAGGCGACTTGGAGTCTGCAGCAATAGGATCGAGGCGGCGATGCGCCAGGGCTGACAGCAGGAACGATAGGAGTAGCACATGGAGTTAGCGGCAGACAACGATCTCAATGTTATCTATAACGAGATCAAACGACTCGGTTTGACGGAAAATCTCGCGGAGCTCGAAGCCTACGGCTTCACGGTCGTCGAGGATGCCCTACCTAAGGACACGTTGAAGACCGCGCGCGAACAGATACTCGCGTTGGCTGAGAAGCAGACTGACCGCAAGCCGGATCTCGAGAGCGGTGAGGAACATCCGGACTGGCGGCTGATTCCCTACCTGATGGGACGTCATCCGGTTTTTCAGGACGTTTTGCTGAACGAAAAACCGTTGGCGCTCATCACCTATCTCTTGGGACCCAATTGCAACCTCTCCAGCATGACCTGTCACTTCAAGGGCCCGGGCGACGGCGGCGTGCTGCCGCTGCACACCGATACGGGAATGCCGGCGCCGCTGCCGCCGTATTCGAACGTCGCGAACATCAACTATGCGCTGGTCGACTACACGAAAGAAGGCGGCTGTTTAGCCGTGGTCCCGGAAAGTCACAAGTTTTCCCGCAACCCGCGGCCGGATGAAATGGCCCTCACGGGTCCAGGCGCTAATCCGTCGGCAATACCCGTTGAGGTACCGGCGGGTTCGGCTGTTGTTTGGCACGGCAACCTATGGCATGGCTCCTACCCGCGCACGATTCCGGGGTTGCGCTTGAACCTGGCGGTGTATTTTGCTCGAACGTGGTGGCGCCTGCAGGAGCGCTACGGCGATGCGTTGCCGGATGACGTGATCGAACGGCACGGCAACAATCCCCGTTTTCGCCAACTCGCCAATCTCAACGAGATCATGGGGTGGCAGGAAGAAGGTCCGTCTTTTCTCAACCTCAAAGATGGCGGTGTCAATATCGATCCGGAAACCATTGCGCAACGTATGCGGGGCTTGAACGGCAGCGGTTGGCACAGTTGATCCCGACGGACTATCGAAAATGAACGAGACGACCAAGTACGAATTCTGCAGCGAAGACTGGGTGGCGGTGGCACGCGACTACCTGGTCGATGCAGTGGGGGATGCCGATTTAGGTGACGGTCGCTTCAGTTTCTGTGAAGAGTTCACCGATGCCCCGTCGCATCTGTTGGAACCCGGCGAGTCGACGACCGGCTGGCATGTCTCGGTTGTCGACGGTGCGTTGCGCGTGGGCAAAGGTGTGTTGCCCGATGCCGATATTCGTATCACCGCGGATTACGCAACCGTGTTGCCGCTGGCGCAAATAGCTTTTGCAGACAACCCCGATGCGGCGGCCGATGCGCAAAAAACCGTAGAGGCGGCCATGGCCGACGGCAAGATGCGCCGTGAAGGTGATGCCACCGCGGTTGCCAAGGTACCAGCACTTGCGGCGGCGTTCGCTAATCTCCACGACACGCTGGCCCGTCGCACCCTCTAACGAGTTAAAAACAAGATTGTGAAAAGAGCCATTACGATCGGGAGTGAATGCACCCGGTTGGCGGCCGAACAGCCACAATAGCCATGTTGAGCCGTACCAGGATTTACCGACTTGCCAAGATGATAGCGGTGGCCGTTAGAGCTTCTGTTCGGTACTGGCGTCTCGCTCGTCGGATCAAGCGTGGTACTGAGACGGACCCCGAGGCTTGGACGCGATTGCACGAGCGGACCGCGCAGGAAATCCACGATCTGACGATTCGTCTCGAGGGCATATTCATCAAGCTCTGCCAACTGGTCGGCGCTCGCTCGGATCTACTGCCGGAGCCCTACACGCGTATCTTGGGGCGCTTTCACGACGCGGTGCCGCCGCGGCCTTTCAACGAGCTTTTGCACGGCATCGAATCCTCCCTCGGCAGATCGATCAACGAAGTGTTTGCCGAGGTGGATAGAACGCCGCTGGCGGCCGCCTCACTGGCTCAGGTTCACCGTGCCCGTTTGCACGACGGCAGCGACGTGGTCATCAAAGTGCAATATCCCGAGGTGGCCAAGCTGGTGCGATCCGATCTGATCGGACTCAAGCGCATCTCCAAACTCGCGTTGAAGCGCTCTTCTTTTATCGACGCGGGCGGCGTGATCGATGAGATGAACCACTTCCTCAATCTCGAGCTCGACTTCTGCACCGAGGCCACCTCGACGATGCGCGTACGTCGCGCGTTCGAGAACGACGAGCGTGTGCGGGTACCCCGCGTCCATGGCGAATACACCGATCGCAAGCTTCTGGTGCTCGAATATCTCGACGGCATCCCCCTAACCGACGTCGAACGCATGCGCCGCGAGGGCGTCGATTTGGAGCAGTACGCGAAGACCCTTGGCGATGTCTACGCGACGATGTTCTTCGACCAAGGTTTCTTCCACGGTGACCCGCATCCCGGCAACCTGCTGGCGATGCCCGGCGGGGTGATCGGCATGCTCGACTTCGGCCTGGCCAAGGAGTTGCCCGATCAATTCGGCGCCCAGATGATCGCCATGATGGCCAAGACGTTCAGCGGCGATACGGAGGGTGCGCTCGACGCCGCCCGGGCGCTCGGCTTCAATCTCGACGAGCTCAATCCCGCCTTACTCGAGAAAATTGTCAAAGAGACCATGGGTGGCGCAAGGCAAGCGGGCGACGCATGGCAACGCGGTGAGCGTGCCGCCTGGGAGCGTCAATCGCGCGGCATGCCATCGCGCGAGGAGATAGCCGAGTACCGCGCCCAGGCCGACGAGTACAGAAGCCTCGTCAAAGGCGGCAAACCGATTCACATACCGCACCATTTCGCCCTCATCGGCCGTGCGATGGGTTTGCTGCAAGGCATTTCCGACCGGCTCGTCCCGGGTGAAGAAGTCATCCAGAAAAGCTTGCTACGCCGGATGATCCCAAACCAGCGTTTCACCTGATTCTCGGACTAGAGGGTCCTTGGAAGATTGGGATTCCTGGGTAGGAGCGGCTTTAGCCGCGATGGAAGCCGTTGAATTTAACGAAGAAATCGCGACTGAAGTCGCTCCTACCGGGCCCTTCCACGAGGTTTTTCGAGGTGCCCTATGGCCGCGATTTGTTTTACCGAACCGACCGGACTTTGAGCTGATCTTTGAACTGCGCTCTGACCGTGTCGACAATCTCTAGACACGCCGCGATCAGGCTGGCGTTGCCGCCCGCCTCAGCCCAGTTGCGCGCGGCATGGGTGTTCCCGCCCCAGAGCATGCAGGCGATCAAAGTGGGCAAAGGGTCGTTCGCAACATCCACGCCCATGTCTTCGGCAATGCCTTCCGCAAGCACTTCTTCGTAGCGATACCAATAATTCAGGGTTATGGTGGATACGGTGGGATATGCCCAAAAACTGGCGAGTTTTTTACG
>JAPUIA010000092.1 GCA_027297435.1 Gammaproteobacteria bacterium
CGGGATTTCCGCACCCCGGCTGTTAACCAGAGAGCCGATGTTTCGCCCAGCGTATGGTCTGGCTCGGCGGTCTTTACCCGTTTCTGATTCGCTTCACTCAGCCGGCCCCGCCAACGGTCGCAGCCCACGGAAGCGATCGAGTACCATCCTCCTGAGGAGGAAGCGGGCGATGCTGGCCGATTCCCAAACTCGAGTTGCGGTGCCCGAGGCCGCACGGCGCCGCGCTCACCAGCGTGATGGTCCGTCTATTCCGTGTCGAGCTGCACGATCGCCACCTGCGGGGAGTCTCCTACGAGCGACACGGTGATTTCGAGGTACTCACCTTCCTCGTCTTCCTCGTCACCCTCGTTGTAGGTTAGTTCGAATTGCATGTTCCACTCCGGCGGTCGCACGCTCGGATCTACGACAATAAACCGAGTTAGCTCCAAATCGTCCCACAGCGACTCGCTGAGGGGCCGCTGCAACCAGCGGCGAAAGATCTCGTCAAGTTGGGGTCGAATGGTGCTCAGAATACTGTCGAAGCGATTGGGCAGGTCCTCGAAAAAGTCCCGGACGGACATTTTCACGGACGACTAGTTTAGGAGACAGACCATGTCGCAGTTAGAGAACATCAATGTCAGCACGCACGAGGTGCTGGTCACGCCGGAACAGTTGAAGGCGCGGCTACCGGCTTCGGAGGCGGTACGAGAACACGTACATTGGGCGCGCGATAACGTGAACCATGCGCTGTCGGGAAACGACCATCGGTTGGTCGTCGTGGTCGGTCCGTGCTCCATTCACGATGTCGATGCGGCGAAAGAATACGGTTCACGCCTCGTCAGCCTCGCCCACGAAGTTTCCGATACGTTGCTCATCGTCATGCGCGCTTATTTCGAGAAACCGCGTACGACGGTCGGCTGGAAAGGGCTCATCAATGATCCCTACCTGAACGATACGTTCTGTGTTTCCGACGGACTCGCAATCGCACGTCAGCTGTTGTTGGACTTGGCCGAGATGGGACTGCCGCTCAGTACGGAAGCCCTCGACCCGATCACACCGCAGTATCTCCACGATTTGATCGCCTGGTCGGCTATCGGCGCCCGCACCGCGGAATCTCAGACACACCGCGAAATGGCATCGGGTTTGAGTTCGGCGGTCGGATTCAAGAACGGCACCGATGGATCGCTGGACGTGGCGATCAACGCAATGCGTTCGGTGGTGAGTCCTCACCGATTCTTAGGCATAAACCCTTCGGGGCAGGTCGCTGTCATACACACTCGCGGCAACCGCAACGCGCACATCGTGTTGCGCGGCGGGAGTAACGGGCCCAACTACGATGCGGCCCATATCGCGAACTGCGAACAGGCGATGCGCGCCGCCGGTTTGGATCCGGTCATCATGGTCGACTGCAGTCACGCCAATTGCAACAAAGACCCCAATACGCAGCCCGAGGTTGCCAGAGCGGTCGTACAACAGATACTCGAGGGCAACCGGTCGATCGTTGGTCTGATGATCGAAAGTCACCTGCACGCCGGTAACCAGAAGATTCCGGAGGATCTCGAGGATCTCGAGTACGGGGTGTCGATCACGGATGGCTGCATCGATTGGCCAACGACCAGCGCGCTGCTGTTAGAGGTCGCCGAACAGTTGCGTAGCATATTGCCGGCACGCGTCGCATGAACTTAGCCCGCCGGGCCGGTTACTTGTAGTAGGCGTGCTCTGTATCGCTGTGGTCGGTGGCGTCCTTGATTGCCACTAAGTCGGGCACCTGCTCCAACAGCGCGGTCTCGACACCGTTTTTGAGCGTGATGTCGACCGCGGCACAGCCCTGGCACCCGCCACCGAATTGCAGAACGGCAATGTTGTCATCCAGGACTTCGACAAGCGTGACATTGCCCCCGTGAGAGGCTAGCCCGGGATTGATCTCGTTGTAGAGTACATAGTTGATGCGGTCTTCCAGAGGCGAGTCGGCGTCGACATTCGGAACCCGAGCGTTTGGTGCCTTGATCGTCAGCTGACCGCCCATGCGGTCTTCCTGATAGTCGACCACCGCATCGACGAGGTATTTTTCGCTACGACCCTCGAACCACGCCCGAAAGTCATCGTAGTCGACGGGGATATCGCCTTCTTGCTCTTCTCCGGGTCGGCAATACGCAATGCAGGTCTCGGCATGGGGTGTGCCTGGCTGGGCGACGAACACCCGAATAGCCACGTCGTCGTCTTCTTGTTTACTGAGCAAATCGCGCAGATAAGCCTGTGCGCTTTTTGAAATCTCGATCACCGAGCTAATTCCCGACTAATTTAGTCGGGTATAGTACCGAAAGCACCCCGGGTGGATCAATCATGCTGTGCATCCGGAGTTTTTACATGAACGTCGCTCATTTCAATGCCCCATAACTTCAATTGCGCTCATGTTGGAGGGCCCTAGACTAGCCCTACTGCCGCTCGCTAGTTCAACCATGCCTACCATCCAATCCAGCCAAAACAGGGCCCTTGGCCTTCAGAAGGCCCTGGCGGAACGTATACACGTGCTGGATGGCGCTTACGGCACCCTATTGCAGGCACAACGGCTGGACGAAGCTCAGTATCGAGGCGATAAATTCCGCGCACACGACCATCCGCTACAAGGCAACTACGACGTGCTGAGCCTCAGCCAGCCGGCAATCGTTGTCGACGCTCACCGCGCCTACCTCGAGGCTGGTGCGGACATCATCAAAACCAATACCTTCACCGCGACGTCGATATCCCAGGGCGACTACGGCCTCGAAGGATACGCGGCAGACATGAACCGCACGTCCGCGAAGATCGCACGCGGTGTCGTCGACGAGTTCTCGACCGAGGCGTGGCCGCGTTACGTTGCGGGGGTGGTGGGGCCGACCAACCGGACAGCCAGCCTATCGCCGGACGTCAACGATGCCGGTCTGCGCAACGTGACGTTCGCGGAGTTGTACCAGGCCTATCACGAAGCCGCGACCTCCCTCATCCAGGGCGGGGTCCACCTGATTCTCCTCGAGACCATCTTCGACACCTTGAACGCCAAAGCGGCCATCGCCGCGATTCGTGCGATCAACCGGGCCAGCAACTCAACGATACCGGTGATCGTGTCCGGAACGATCACCGATGCCAGCGGCCGCACGCTGTCGGGACAGACGTGCGAAGCGTTCTGGCACTCCGTTGCGCACGCGGAGCCCTTGGCCGTTGGATTCAACTGTGCGCTCGGTGCGGAACAACTGAGGCCCTACGTCGATCGCATGTCTCGCACGGCCCCCACTTTTGTCAGCGTACATCCGAATGCCGGCCTGCCGAACGCATTCGGCGGTTACGACGAAACGCCCGAGACCATGGCGAAGCTGCTCGGTGAATTTGCCGAGAGCGGCTTGGTCAACCTGGTCGGCGGATGCTGCGGCACCACGCCCGAACACATCGCGGCGGTTCGGGAAGCCGTCAGTCGCCATGCACCGCGGTTGGTACCCTCGGCGACACCGAGCCTCAAGCTGTCGGGTTTGGAACCCTTGCAAATCGACGATCAGTCGCTGTTCGTCAACATCGGTGAGCGCACCAACGTCACGGGTTCGGCCAAGTTTGCGCGGCTCATTCGGGACGACGACCTCGAGGCGGCTCTGGACGTTGCCCGTCAACAGGTCGACAGCGGGGCACAGGTCATCGACATCAACATGGACGAAGGCATGCTCGATTCCGAAGCCGCCATGGTCCAATTCTTGAACCTGATCGCTAGCGAACCAGACATTGCTCGCGTACCCATCATGATCGACTCGAGCAAGTGGGAAATCATCGAATCAGGATTGCAGTGCGTGCAGGGCAAGCCCATCGTCAACTCGATCAGTCTGAAGGAAGGCGAAGCCGCCTTCGTGAAACTTGCCACCAAGTGTCGCGATTATGGTGCCGCAGTCATCGTCATGGCCTTCGATGAACAAGGCCAAGCCGATACGTTCGAACGTAAATGTGCAATCTGCAAACGCTGCTACGAGATCTTGACCAACGAGGTCGGCATGCCGGCGGACGACATCATCTTCGACCCCAACATCTTCGCCATTGGGACGGGTATCGAAGAACACCGGAACTACGCCGTCGACTTCATCGAGGCCTGCCAATGGATTCGTGACAATTTGCCGCACGCAAAATGTTCCGGTGGGGTCAGCAACGTGTCCTTTGCGTTTCGTGGCAACAATCCATTGCGCGAGGCCATACATACGGTGTTTTTGTACCACGCCATCAAGGCCGGTCTCACCATGGGTATCGTCAACGCCGGTCAGCTCGGTATCTACGAAGACATACCCGAAGCACTGCGGGAGCGGGTGGAAGACCTGGTACTGAATCGGCGTGACGACGCCACCGAGCGCTTGCTCGATATCGCTGAGCAGTACAGTCGCTCTGGTACCAAGCAGGAGCCGCCGGATGAGGCTTGGCGAGATTTGCCCGTAGAGGAGCGCTTGCAACACGCGCTGGTCAAAGGCATCACCAAGTACATCATCGAAGACACCGAAGCAGCACGGCTCACCGTCGAACGACCGATCCACGTCATCGAAGGACCATTGATGGACGGCATGAACGTGGTCGGCGATCTCTTCGGTTCCGGCAAGATGTTCCTGCCGCAAGTCGTCAAAAGTGCGCGCGTGATGAAACAAGCGGTGGCCCATCTACTACCCTTCATCGAAGCCGAAAAAGGTCCCGGACGACGCTCCAAAGGCACGATCGTCATGGCGACCGTGAAAGGCGACGTCCATGACATCGGTAAGAACATCGTCGGTGTCGTGCTTCAGTGCAATAACTTCGAGGTCATCGATCTGGGTGTCATGGTGCCCGCGGAGGACATCCTCAAAACCGCCAAGCAGTCGAACGCCGATCTGATTGGTCTGTCTGGGCTCATTACACCGTCGCTCGACGA
>JAPUIA010000093.1 GCA_027297435.1 Gammaproteobacteria bacterium
TTTACAGCGCCTCGCTGGAAATTCCGCCAGATGCGAAGTGCGAGGACTTCATCTACCGCGATGACCGGCGCGAGATCCTGCGTATCTTGACCATCCACGACGGCGAGCTCGTGCGGGTGCACGTAGAAGGACCCTGGTTGGAATTGAGTCAGGTGCATGCCCTGTTGCTGGATCAGGTGCAGCTCGACCGCGAGGCGCTGCAGCAATTCAGCGACAGTGGACATCTGTTGGAACCGTCGCCGGCGCAATTGGCCGCGGACCCCAACGCGATACTCTGCCCGTGTCTCGGCCTGACCCGGCGGGCGATCGAGTCGGTCCTCGTGCACGGGGTGGAGACGCTCGAAGAGCTCAGCCGCGAAACCGGTGCTACGACGGTCTGCGGCGCCTGCACCGCTTCGATCGCATCGCTGCTCAGCAGTACCGGCCAGGTCGTCAAACTGTCCGAAGAAATTGAAGTCGCACCCGATGTGCGGTCGTTTCGGTTCACGCCCTCGGAGGAGCTAGTCGAGGACGGCGAGACCGGCCCACAACCGCTGCGTCCCTCGCTTCCCGGTCAACACGTGGTGATCTCGGCCGAGATCGATGGAACCTGGGTGCAGCGTCCTTACACCATCACGTCCCCCGCTCGGTGCACCGAATGGCGAGAGATCACGGTCAAACGCGAAGACCACGGGTTCCTGTCCAACTGGTTGTTCGGTCAACCCCGAGAGCCCCACCTGAAACTGTCGCATCCCAAAGGCGATTTCTGGATGGACCCGGAGCTCGGGGAAACCGTTGTCTGCCTGGTCGCCGGAATCGGCATGACGCCGGCACTGGCAATTGCCCGCAGCATCGATGAGGCACCAGGCGACCAAACATTGCACATCGACTATTCGGCGCGTACCCAAATCAACTTCGCCTACCGCGCCGAACTGGATGAACTGGCGCAAAAGCACGACAACATCAGCGTGAACTACCGCGCCACCGGCGGTCGACAGCACCTGGATCTGGACGCTGTCCAGGCCATTCACGCGCGATTGCCCGGCGCACGATATCTCGTTTGTGGACCGCCAGGATACATGCAATCAGCGCAAGCGATGCTGCTGGAGGTCGGGGTCAGGCCGGAACGGGTCCAGTTAGAGATATTCACGCCGGTCGGTCACGCGCCACCGGATGCGATGCCGGAGCGCAGTGTGGCGAAGCTGCTCCAGCTGATCGCAACGGTGAGTTTGTGCGTTTTTTATCTACTCCAGAGCGCGCTCGACTGGGGTCTGCCCGGTCTGGCAACCCTGCAACAGTTCGACGCTTATCGCATTACGACCGGTAGCCTGCTGATCACTTTCATTGGCTATCAGTGGTACATGCCCTACCTGAGGCTGACGGGTAGGCTGACACCAACCGCAACGGAATTGCACAGCTATTTGGGCATGCTCGCCCCGGTTCTGCTATACCTGCATTCCGTTTCGCTGGGTTACGCCTACACCGTCGTTTTGGCGTCTTTGTTTGTGCTCAATACCATGGTTGGCGCGGTGGACAAGGCGTTGATCAACCCCGAGCAACGCCAGCGCTTCCACCGCATCAGGTTACTGGCCCACATACCCGCATCGTGCTTGGTTACCGTGTTGGCCGTCATCCACCTGGTGTACGCGCTCGCGTACAAATAGGAGAAGATGTCGAATGCCTGCGTTGCTCACACGGTGGAAATCGCTGCCTCCCGAGCAGCGATCGGCTTACCGCTGGGGTTTGATTGTCGCCGCAATAGCCGCCGCGGTACTTCTGCTTCCCGGGCGTGAGTCCTGGCACGCCGCGGGTCCGCACAACGTCGGGCACACCAACGTCGAATGCAGCGAATGTCATGCCCCAGCCCCGGGTAGTTTTGCCGGTCAGGCCGTTCGCAACCTACTGCACGTAGTTGGATTGGCAGATTCAGCACCGCATTTCATCTACGCGCCAGCCGGCAACGAACAATGTCTAGCATGTCACGAAAATCCCGACGATAGGCATCCGGTGGCCAAGTTTCTGGAGCCCGAATTCACCAAGGCTCGACAGGCGATAGGTGTGCAATCCTGTGTCAACTGTCACCAAGAGCACTTAGGCGTACGTGTTAGCGTCACACGGCGTGTCTGTCAGCATTGCCACCAGGATACCGCCCTGAGCGACGATCCTGTCGATATCCCACATACCACATTGATCAGTGATCAGCGTTGGGAAACTTGTCTGGGGTGCCATGACTTTCACGGTAACCACGAAAGAGATGTACCGAAGTTGATGTCTGAAGTACTGACGGAGGAACAGATTCAACGATACTTCGATGGCGGTCTATCACCTTATGGTTATCGTCGACTGACGGTCATTCAGACGATGCGACTGCATAAGGACGATTTGTGAGGATCAGGCTCTCTGGGTATACTGACCGAGCGTGGTGTCCCGGATGACTCTATGAAGATGCGCGGGGATTAACAGCACGATTAGGGTAGTTAAACATTGGCTCGCATCGAAGCGATGCTCAAGGTAGTGACTATGAGCTCCGATCTGTGGAGACGTGGAACTTTACTTATCGCGCTTTTTGCCACTTTAGGATGCAGCGAAGCCGGACTGCAAAGTGTCAAATGCGATAGCCTTGCCCTGCCGGCAGGTGCCGAAGCTGCGGCACTCGACCATGAAGTCGACTATAAAGCCTTCAACAGTACCTTTCTTCGTCCCGACGTCGCCAAACTTTACGGAATCGACCCCGATGCAAAACTCGGCGTGGTCATGGTGAGCGTATATCAAAAAGATGCGCTCGGCGTCGGCGTGGAAGCATGTGTTAGTGGAGGGGCGAGGAATTTGCTAGGCCAGGAAAAGGGGCTGGACTTCGCCGAAATCCGGGAGGGTCAGGCGATATACCATATCAGTACTTTTCGGTTCAGTCCCGAGGAACACATCACGTTTGAAGTGGACGTGGAGATAGCGACCACGGGGGAAACACACGAACTGAAGTGGAAACAGCAATTCTGGCAGGGTTGAACGCTTCTCAAATCGCACGGTTCGAACGGGTGTCGACACAAGCAACCTGTCGATTGCGGGCGGCGTTTGCGTCGATTTTGCGCTCGACACGTTGCTATCCGTTTTCGCTGCAGGTTAAATCGAACTAGGGAGATCGATGATCAAAATTGTTTTGGGGGTAATGGTCGCTGTGCTCGCTACCGTGGTAGCGGCGAAGCTGGCGTTTGAAGCAACCGCCTACACCGGAGCCGGGCCTGTCAATCAACCGTGGGCGCAAAACACGATGGAGTTTGTGGCTTGGAACGGCGAAAAGTGGACCGCCTGGGTTCGTGATGACACCTTCGAACAACGGCCGCAGAATGAGTCACAGTGGCACGAACATGCCAATATCAGCCTTGCGTTCATTGGCTGGGAATACGATCCGTGGCAAGCGAAAATCGACGGTGACGGATTTTTGCTGGCCCACCAGGGTAATTGGAAGGGCTCCACCAAGCGTGCGAGCGCGATCCGGTATCGTGATTGGAAGGGAGAAAATCAGCTGCGAACGCTGGCTCAATTGAAGCGGTAAAGATCTCCTTTGTTAATGCTTACAATAAATAACAAGCAGGCTAGAAGCGTGACTTCTTTCGCCAGCAGGCTGAAGAACGGCCTGATGGTCATCGTCTTGTGGGGGTTCTCCGGCACGGCGTTCGCCGTTGCGCTCGATTTACGCGAAGGCGTCACCGACATGAGCCGGCGCATCCTGGAGCTGCACCACTTGAGCCTTTGGATCTGCGTGGTGATGGGCGTTGTTGTCTTCGGCGCGATGTTCTACTCCATGTTCGCCCATCGGCGCTCGAAGCGTCCGCAGCCCGCTGATTTTCATGAGAGCACGGCAGTGGAAGTGGCCTGGACCTTGATCCCGGTCTTGATCCTGGTCGGTATGGCCATACCCGCGACGACGACGTTGATAGACATCGAAGACAACAGCGATGCGGATCTCACCGTCCTCATCACCGCCTCGCAGTGGAAGTGGCACTATCAATATCTCGAAGCGGACATCGGCTACTACAGCAATATGTCCACGCCCTCCGAACAGATCGAAAACCTCGCCCCCAAGGGCGAGCACTATTTGCTGGAGGTGGACAACCCTTTGGTGTTGCCCACCAACAAAAAGGTCCGATTCCTCGTGACCTCCAATGACGTCATTCACTCCTGGTGGGTGCCGGACTTCGCCGTGAAGCAGGATGCGATCCCGGGTTTCATCAACGAGGCGTGGACTCGGGTCACCGTGCCGGGGTTGTACCGGGGCCAATGTACGGAACTTTGCGGTAAGGACCACGCCTACATGCCGGTCGTCGTGGAAGTGAGGCCCGAGGCCGAGTTTGATGAGTGGATCGACGATCAACGACTCGCCAAAGAACTCGCTTCAGGACAAGCGGTGGCCGACCGCAACAAGACTTGGACGATGGCAGAGCTCATGCCGATCGGCGAGCAGGTCTTTCTTACCCATTGTGCGACTTGCCATGAGCCGGATGGTATGGGCCAAGGCGTCACGTACCCGGCATTGGCCGGCGGCGTCGTCCCCACCGGCCCCCTCCCGGCGCACATCGATCGCGTGATGAACGGCAAGGCCGAGACCGAAATGCAAGCCTGGGCGCCGCAGCTTTCCGACCGGGAACTGGCCGCTGTCATTACTTATGAGCGCAATGCTTGGGGTAACGCGACCGCTGATCTCATTCAGCCAAGAACCATTTACGCAGCCCGTTGAGGTGACTCACTCATGGTTACACGCGCAGAAGACGTAATTCCCCATCGCTCTCCGCTGCTGGCATTCATCGCCCGCTGGTTGCTGACCACCAACCACAAGGAGATCGGCACGCTCTATCTATGGCTGAGTTTTACCCTGTTTTTCATTGCCGGCGCGATGGCGATGGTGATGCGTTTGGAGCTGTTCCAGCCCGGAATCCAATTCGCCGAGCCGCTTTTCTACAATCAGATGCTGACGATGCACGGCCTGCTCATTGTGTTCGGCGTGGTGATGCCCGGCTTCGTCGGATTGGCCAACTGGCAGATCCCGCTGATGATCGGCGCACCGGACATGGCGCTGCCGCGGCTGAACATCTTCAGTTTCTGGATCCTGCCCTTCGCGTTTGGCCTGCTGCTCTCGTCGCTCTTCATGGAAGGCGGAGCGCCCAATTTCGGCTGGACTTTTTACGCACCTCTGTCCACCACCTATGGGCCGCCGAGCACCGATTTCTTCATTCTCGGTGTCCACATGATGGGGATCTCATCCGTCCTGGGGGCCATCAACATCATCGTCACCATCTTCAACCTGCGTACCCCCGGCATGACGCTGTGGCAGATGCCCATGATCAGCAGGCAGGCGGTAATCAACCCGGTCCAGGCGGACAAGGGCAACAGCATCAGCGTAATGCCGGGGGTGCGCCGGTTGGAG
>JAPUIA010000094.1 GCA_027297435.1 Gammaproteobacteria bacterium
GAAGGCCACGAACTGCTGCTGTCGGCAATGGGCACCCGAGGGGTCGGTTGGAGCGGCGATGGGTCTACGCCTGAGGAGGCCGAAACGACCCGGGAGTGGCTGCGACAGAAGTCTCTAACCATCGCCGGCGGTACTAAAGAAATACAGCTCAACATCATCGCCAAACGCGTACTAGGCCTGCCGGACTAATGATAAGACCTCGATCAAGAGAAGGCCGCCTTGGCGCTTGATTCACTTGGCCGGCAGCGTCTCGGTTGGCGTTGGCCGGCAGCGGCAGCCCTGTTCTTACTCGCGTTCGTCGGTCTACTTTCCGGAGTTTCGCTGTCGGAACGGCCCGATGTGGGTGTTTCGAGCTTGCTCACCAAGGCTTACTACAGCTTGGGTTTGTTCGTCGTCGGCGGGCTCGACATCGGCACCCCCAGCGGTGGGCCCTGGTTAGGACGCACTATGCTGTGGTTCGCTTACTTCGGCGCACCCTTGTTGACGGCGTCCGCCGTCGTCGAAGCCGTCATTCGAGTCATGTCGCCACATCGCTGGCAACTGAAACGTCTTAAGAACCACATCGTCATCGCAGGCACCAGCGAACTGACCATCAGCTATTTGCGCGTGCTACGCAAACACTCGCCCAAAGTACCGGTGGTGGTCGTCGACGAGGCGATCGAAGCCATTCGGGAACAAGAGTTGGCGCAGACCTTCAACGTTACCGTCGTGGTCGGCGACATGACCCACGATTTTCTCCTGCACCAACTGCGGCTGGACAGGGCCAGCAGGGTGGTACTGATGGGAGCAGACGATTTTCAGGCTTACGAAACGGCAAGCAAGATCCTAACGCTGTTTCCGCACCTCGCCTCGAAAATCTTGTTGCACTGTGAGAACTTGAGATTCCTGCGCGTCATGCACGATACCAGCGTCGACAAGCAGTGCATCACGTTCAACGCCTACCACCTGGCAGCGGCAGCGTTGGTGAAGGATAACCTGATCAGGCACTTCCAAAAAACCAACGCACGCGATGTCGTGGTCATGGCGGGCTTCGGTCGGTTCGGCCAAACCATTCTGGAAGAGCTGCACGCGCACGCCCACGACGAACTGGAAACCGTCGGGCTCATCGATGTGGATGCCGACCGGCGGATACTCGTGGCCGAGGAACAGGAACTGATCGGCAGCGACTATCGACGAGAGATTTTTCAAGGAGACATCTCTCACCCGGAGGTCTGGACCAACCTCGAGGCGTCCATCGATCTACACGTAAGAGAACCCACGGTGATTCTCGGCACGGGAAGCTCGGAGAAAAACCTGCGGGCCGCGCTTTGGATCAAGCAACGACACCCCAACGCCCAAGTGTTCGCGCGTACCAATGACGTGTCGCAGCTGGCCCTGGAGGTAGGTGCCGAACACGACATCCGGTGTTTCAGTATTCGCCAGTTGATCGAGGACAACATGCCCGAGAACTGGGTGAATTGACGAGAGTCAGAAGCCGAAGCGGATGGTTAACCGGTGAAGCCTTGTTGACGGGAGCTGAAGCATGTTGAAAAAGGTCTTGATAACCCTCGGCACACTGGTCGTGCTTGCCGTGGTGCTGGGCTACGTGTTTAGAAGCCAACTGACGATCGCAGCCATCGGCTCGCAGATAGCCCCCGACCATCCTTATAGCGCAGAGCAAATGCCACCCGCACCAGACTACACCGATGCAGCCGCGTGGGCCGCGTTGCCGGAACTCGATGAGGCATCCGACGATCGACCGGCAGGCGTCACGGACGAGCCCGCTCCTGTCGCGGTGTTCTTCGCGCACCCGACGAGCTATATAAACAAAGCCGGGTGGAACCAACCGCTCGACGACGAGCGTGCCAACTGGGTTGTGGACGAACGCATACTGCGACACCAGGCCTCGGTGTTTAATTCCTGCTGCTCGGTCTACGCACCCCGCTACCGCCAAGCCACGTTCTATTCATTCCTCGACCAGAGCGGAAGCGGCGAACAAGCGTTGGACGCTGCTTACGCCGATTTGGCACGTGCGTTCGACCACTTTACCGAAACCCTAACCGAGGGCAGGCCGTTCATACTCGCCGGCCATTCTCAAGGCACGATGCATGCCGCCCGATTGCTGCGCGAGAAAATCGCCGGCACGCCCAACCTCGAACGCATGGTTGCCGCCTACCTGGTCGGGTTCGCCATCACCAACGATGCCTTGGGCGGCGTCCCGCGCTGTACAACGTCCACCCAAACCCGATGTGCGGTCGGCTGGAACGCGGTTGATGGCGATGCGGCCGGAATCTACGCACGCGTTGATAACCTCATGTGCATCAATCCGTTGACGTGGGGCGAGAACGATCACTACGCGGCTCACGATCTGAATCTCGGCGCGATCGGTTATCCCGGCTTCCGATTGGCTAAAGACGGAGAGGACTTTACCCAAATGATTGTCGAGGTCGGTGTTGCAGATGCCCAATGCATCGACGGCCAACTGGCCGTACCGGCATTGCGCACCACCTCGTTTCCATCGCGCATGCCCGGCAACAGCATGCACGTCTACGACTACAGCTTGTTTCACATGAACGTCAGGCAAAATGCGGTCGATCGGGTAGCCGCGTACCTCGCGGGCGGTTAGTTCGAAAAGATTTTTTTGAACGCCGCTTCAACCGCTTGATGCGCACCGATTGGCAAAAAGCTGCCATGCGCACTCAACAACCCGTCGAACGGGAGTTCCAGCAATCGCGTGAACTCGCTTTCGAGCGAGGCGCCCTCCGGCGTCATGAGCTTCAACCAAATCGGGCCGATGATCGTGGTCTTGGGAAAACCGATGAACGGCATGATGAGCTTCGCCAGCAGCGTGTTGTGCAGATAGTCGCCATAGTGCTGGATCGCATCGCAGGTCAACAGCAAACCGTCGCCTTTGTCGACCAAAAGAATCGATTCGGGCTGCAACAAACCCTGGAAGCAGAAAAGCGTTGCGTTCGGAAACGGCAACTCGGTGTGTTCGGTTAACTCCACACGAATCGACGGTTCCGGATATGCTTCACCGCCCGGCTGGCACCAGAATTCCGTTCCAAACGTCTCCATGTAGTAGGGGTCGTCGACGCCATGGAACGCACCCAATCGCATAATGCGCTTGACCTCGCCGAGTTCCCGCAATTGGGCTTCACCTGCGTCGTTTAGCCGAATCGGATTGATGAGCGTGAGTTCTCGCTCATGACGCACGATGGCCATGTTGCGAGAGATACGCATGATCGGGTTCAAGGGAATACTGCCGCGGACCATGAACACATCTTCAACGATCTCTTCCGGAGCATCGTGCGGGTAAGCTGGGGCGAAACTCATCGTGTCTCTTCCATTGTGGTTGCGTGCGAGTACGCTCATGGCACCATGATCGACGAATCACTGCAAGGCGCCGCATTAGAATCTTCCACATGACCTACGACTACATCATCGTTGGGGCTGGGACAGCCGGTTGTGTACTGGCCAATCGTCTCTCCGCCGATGCAGACGTCAACGTCCTATTGCTCGAAGCCGGCGGTAAGGACAACTACTTTTGGATCAACATTCCAATCGGTTACTTGTA
>JAPUIA010000095.1 GCA_027297435.1 Gammaproteobacteria bacterium
GGCGTAGCTGTGTTGGACCCGCTTGCCGTATTCTAGATACTGTCTGCGCGACTCCGCCTTGCCATGTTCGCGGAGAGTCGGCGGCGCGACCGCAAGAGGTTATGAGAGGTACCCTTCGCAGATGATGATGGTTAGCCGCACGGATAGGGGCAGTGTTCGATCCAACAACGAGGACGCCGTGGCTGTGGATCCAACGCTCGGCGTCGCGATATTGGCCGATGGCATGGGCGGCCTGCAGGCGGGTGAGGTCGCTTCTGCGGAGGCGGTCGACATCGTACGCAGCTTCTTGAGCGCCCTCGCAGAGATCGACGAGCACAGCCTCAACGAGGCAATCAGCACGGCCAACGCACGAATTTTCGATCTGGCCGAGTTTGGCGATGACATTGTGGCGTTGGGCACGACGTTGGTGGTGTGGACGGCCGCGCCCGGCGGCGGTCGGTGCATGGTGGCCAATGTTGGGGATTCGAGGGCGTATCGATTGCGTGACACGGTTCTGACACAACTGACCCGGGACCACAGCCTGATTCAGCAATTGATCGACTCCGGTGCGTTGTCCGCCGAGCAGGCGCGCGGCGCTACGCATCGCAACGTGATCACCCGCGCCGTGGGGCTGGAACGTGAAGTGACCGTCGACATCGAAACCCACGATTGTCGGCCCGGTGATCTGTATTTGCTCTGTAGTGATGGGTTGACTGACATGCTGTCCGACGCGGCGATCGAGGATTTGCTCGAACCGGACGCGTTGGTCGACCAGAAGACCCTTAGAGATGCGGCCGACAACCTCATCGAGGCCGCCAACGCCGCTGGTGGCGCCGACAACATCTCGATCGCCCTGATCGTTATATAATGAACGCTTTCCTCAAGGGACATGCCATGGCGTCCGTTGCCGAACGTATCGAGCAGAAATTAGGCCTCGGTCTCGAATTGGTCCATCTCGAGGTGGTGAACGAAAGCGCCAACCACAATGTACCCCCCGGGTCGGAATCGCACTTCAAGGTGATCCTAGTCTCAGACAGTTTTGACGGGCAGCGCCTGTTGGCGCGTCATCGTCAGGTCAACGAATTGTTGGCGGAAGAGCTTCAAGAACACGTCCATGCGCTGTCTATTCACACCTACACGAATGCCGAGTGGCAGAAGCGTTTCGGCAGCGCGCCGTTGTCCCCACCCTGCCTGGGTGGTAAGAGTACGGGTGGTGGAGATCCTCTGGAGCACGCCACCACAGAGTCATGAACGTCGCGACTTTCTATAAGTTCGTGCACCTCGAAGCACTGGATGAGGTGCGTGCTCGGCTGCAATACCGCGGCGAGGGTTTGGCGCTCAAAGGCACGGTCTTGCTGGCACAGGAGGGTATCAATGGCACGTTGAGCGGCGCGCGCACGCAACTCGATGCATTTGTGGCCGCTCTGGAAGAAGAGGCGGGTTGCGTCGATCTGCCGGTCAAGTATTCGACAGCCGAGCCGGACAATCCGGTATTCTATCGACTGAAGATCCGTATCAGGCCCGAAATCGTGAGTTTCGGTCAGCCGGGGATCGACCCAAGCTTCGCCACAGGCCAACACGTCGACGCCGAGCGGTGGAATGCCCTGCTCGACGAACCGGACGTTCTCGTCATCGATGCGCGCAACGACTACGAAGTGAGCATTGGCACCTTCCCCGGATCACTCAACCCTGAAACGACCAGTTTTCGCGAGTTTCCGGAGTTTGTGCACCGACATCTCGACCCTGGCGTCCACCGCCGGGTGGCGATGTGTTGTACCGGCGGTATTCGCTGCGAAAAGGCTTCTGCTTACCTTCTCGAACAGGGTTTCGACGCCGTCTACCAGCTCGACGGTGGCATACTCGAGTATCTGCAATCGGTGCGTCCAGGTGCTAGTCGCTGGGCGGGCGAGTGCTTTGTCTTCGACCAGCGTGTGTCCGTCGACGAGGGGTTGCGACAAGGTTCGTACGAGCAGTGCTTCGCTTGTCGCCATCCCCTGGCGCACCAAGACCTGCAATCGCACCGATACCGGCAAGGCGTATCCTGTCCTTACTGCTTCGATCCGGCGGATGACCACCGACGCGCCGGATTCCGGGAACGGCAACGACAGGTGGCCTTGGCAGAGGCTCGCGGCAATCAGCACATAGGCGTGCCACAGAATTGATGTTGAGAAGACCTAGGAACGAAAATCGAGCAAGTGCGTCGCTTGCCTGTTTTAGAACGAGCCGCAGGCGGTGTGCGCCGTAGATCTATGTCGAATCAGGGATAGGTACCGTAAGCCCTTATTGCTCCAGCAACTCCCAGACATATGGCCACAACGTATCCAACAACAGGGCCTGGGCCTCGGCCTTAGGGTGAATACCGTCGCGCTGCATCAGTTCGGGCTGGAGCACGACGGCTTCCAAGAACGACGGTACCAGCGGTACGCCGTATTCTGCCGAGACGTCTTCGAACAAGCCTTGAAAAGACCGGGTATAACGCGGGCCGTAGTTCGGTGGTATCTGCATGCCAACCAACAATATTTCCCGACTATCCGGATTTGCCGTGGCGACAAGCTGTTCGAGGTTGCTCCGTATGCGCGCGACCGGGTAGCCGCGCAGTCCGTCGTTGCCGCCGAGTTCGATGATCACGACGGCGGGGTCATGGGACTCCAGCACCGCAGGTAGACGGGCCAAGCCGCCGCCGGTCGTTTCCCCGCTGATGCTCGCGTTGACGACCAGATAGATGGGGTCGATATCGGCCAACCGCTCTTGCAAGAGGTGAACCCAACCCTGTTCGCGTTGAATACCGTAGGCGGCGCTGATACTGTCCCCTAGTACTAGCACGGTCCTCCGTGCGCCGGCGCTTGCCGAGGTCGTAAGTATGGCCGCCGAGATAGCAAGCATTACGCAGCTTTTAACAAGCGGTTGTATGAGTCGTATGGTCATTCGAGCGGCAGGCATCGAAAAAGTTGTTCCAACTGCGGAAGGGCAGCTAACCATCTTGGCTGGCATCGAGCTTGAAATCAACGCAGGCGAATCGCTGGCAATCGTGGGGGCCTCGGGGTCCGGCAAGACCACCTTGCTCGGCATCTTGGCGGGTTTGGACCTGCCGAGTGCCGGCCAGGTATTTCTCGCCGAGCGCGAGCTGACGGCACTTGATGAGGAGGATCGGGCGCTTTTGCGCGGCGAACACGTCGGTTTCGTGTTTCAGACTTTTCAACTGCTAGGCAGCTTGACGGCACTCGAGAACGTGATGTTGCCAGCAGAGCTGCGGGGCGACGCCGACGCCGAAGCCGAGGCGATCGGGGTGCTGGACAAAGTAGGCTTGCGCGATCGAATTGGCCACTACCCTCGTCAACTGTCCGGTGGTGAACAGCAACGCGTTGCCATTGCGCGGGCTTTTGCGTCGAAACCGACGGTTCTGTTCGCGGACGAACCTACCGGTAATCTCGACACCAAAACGGGTCAGAAAATCATTGATCTGATATTTGAACTGAACCAGGAGTTCAATACCACGTTGGTATTGGTAACCCACGACGACCGCATAGCCGATCGCTGCAATAGGATCGTTGAGATCGATGGCGGGCGGCTGCAGTGAATGTACGCCTTGCTTCCAGGATGGCTTGGCGCGATTGGCGCTCTGGCGAACTCGGACTGTTGCTTGTGGCGCTGGTCGTGGCGGTCGGTACGGTAACCGCGATCAGCCTATTTGTGGATCGCCTGCATCAGGCGTTGTTGTTGGAATCAGCCAACTTTCTGGCCGCCGACCGTTACGTTTCCAGCTCGAGAGAGATTCCGCAGGCGTTCAGGGACGCAGCGCAGGCTAGAGGTTTGCAGATCACCGATACGATGGTATTTCCGTCTATGGTGTTTGCCGGCGATGAGCGCAACCAACTGGTGAGCGTCAAGGCGGTTGGCGAAGGCTATCCGCTACGTGGCTCGCTAGTGGTGAGCATGGAACCCTTTGCGAGCGGGCAGGACATCGACAGTGTTCCGACCCCGGGTGAGATCTGGATGGACTCGAGGCTGTTTCCGTCTCTCGACATCGGACTTGGTGACGAGGTAGAGGTCGGGCTTGCTCGCTTGAAGGTAGGTAAGGTACTGATCAAGGAGCCGGATCGCGGTGGCAGCTTCTTCGATCTTGGGCCACGACTGCTCATGAACATTGCCGACGTGCCGGCCACGGAGGTGGTGCAACCGGGCAGCCGGATCGGCTATCGAATGCTGCTCAAGGGTCCGGATACCGAACTCGAAGCGCTCAAAGACGAGCTGCCGCTGGAGCCCAACTATCGATGGGTGGGCATACGCGATAGCAGCCCGCGCATCGGTTCTGCGCTCGATCGCGCCGAGAGCTTCCTGCTTTTGGGGGGATTGCTCGCGGTACTGCTCGCGGGGGTGGCCGTGGCTTTGTCGGCGCACCGCTATTCGAAACGCCACTACGATCACGTCGGCATCTTGAAGACCCTCGGTGCGACGCCGAATCAGATTCTCTATGGCTACCTCGGCATCTTGGTGGTCATCGGCGTGGTGGCGGTTTTTCTCGGTCTGTTGCTGGGGGGCGTTCTGCATCTCGGTATCGTCGCAGCGCTCCAAACACTGATTCCGGTCGACCTGCCGATGCCCGGTCCGCGTCCGTTCTTGCTGGGTAGTGCGACGGGGTTGATCTGCGCGTTGGCTTTCGCCATGCCGCCGCTGCTGCACTTGAAGAACATCTCGCCGATGCGCGTCATTCGCCGTGACCTCGGTACTGCGCCCGCGTCGCAATGGCTTAGCTACGGTGCCGCTGCCGCCGGCAGTTTGTTTCTGCTCATCTGGTATAGCGGGAGCTGGTTTCTCACGTTTTGGATGTTGGTCGGCACACTCGTGGTGCTGGTGGTCTTCGGCACACTGGCGACCTTGCTATTACGCGGCGGGCGAATAGTTGGCATGCAGGCGGGAAGTGGTTTGCGCCTGGCGCTTTCCGGTCTGCAACGCCGCCACAAGGAGAACACGGCACAGATACTGATCTTTGGTCTCGCCATCATGCTGCTGCTGATACTCGTGTTGCTGCGCACCGCGCTCATCGACGAATGGCGTGCGGCGCTTCCCGAGAACACGCCCAACCACTTTCTCATGAACATTACGCCGGCGCAGTTGGAGGGGGTCGAGGATCTGTTGGCGGACGGTGCCGAGCGTCAAGGTCCTCTGTATCCGATGATCCGCGGTCGCGTGGTCGAAGTGAACGGTATCGATTCTCAAGAGTGGCAGGACCAACACCGCCACCCGGACATGCCGGGTCCACGACTGCGATCTGAACGTAATCTCACTTGGACGACCGAACTACCCAAGGACAATCAGGTCGTTTCCGGTCGGTGGTGGGGCGAGGACAGTCGGGCCAGAGAGGTATCGTTGGAAGGTGACTATGCCCGGGAACTGGGACTCGGTTTGGGCGATGTGCTCAAGTTCGACATTGGTGGGCAAACCATCGAAACGGAGGTCACAAGCTTGCGCAAGCTCGATTGGGAGAGCATGCAACCCAACTTCTTTATCATCATCTCGCCCAGCGGTTTGCAGGATTTTGCCGCGACCTACATGACGAGTTTTTTCTTGCCGACTGAAGAAAAACGCTTTCTCAACCGGTTGCTTTCAGAGTTCCCGACGATCACGGTCATCGAGGTAGACGCGATCATCGAACAGGTGCAAAGCATCGTTGATCGGGTCACTCAGGCCGTGGAGTTGGTGTTGTCGCTGGTGGTCGTTTCGGGCTGTCTCGTGCTGATAGCCAGCATCCAAGCGAGTCGTGATGCGCGCATGGCAGAACATGCCCTGGTACGAACCTTGGGCGGTACACGCAACCTGATCAGGACCAGTCTGGCAGCAGAGTTTACCGCGCTTGGATTGTTCTCCGGATTGGTTGCCGTCGTGGGCGCCGAAGTCACGGTCTGGTTGCTGCAAGTACAGGTGTTTGAACTGCCGGCACGCCTACATCCGTGGTTATGGCTGCTGAGCCCTCTCGCCGGTGCCGCGCTCATCCTCGTCGTCGGAATGGTGGGCACGCGGCGCCTCGTTTCCTCGCCGCCGATACTGGTGCTGCGCGCTTTGTCTTGACGGCCGTTCAACAGGCTGACAGTCATATGCAAGAGCCCCAAGCGCGTCACGAGCACAACAAGTTGCAGAAAAAGCTGCGCCGGTTGATGGGTCGGGCGATCGCCGACTACAACATGATCGAGAATGGCGACCGGGTGATGGTATGCCTGTCGGGCGGCAAAGATTCCTACACCTTGCTCGACATTCTGATGAACCTGCGGTTGAGCGCGCCCATCGAGTTCGAACTCGTGGCGGTCAATCTCGACCAAAAACAACCGGACTTTCCCGAGCGCGTTTTGCCGGACTACCTTGAGGCGCTCGACATCGAATACCACATTCTCGAAGCGGACACCTACTCGGTCGTCAAGCGTTTGACGCCCGAAGGTAAAACCACCTGCCCGCTGTGTTCCCGCCTCAGGCGCGGCGTCCTCTACAGCGCTGCGAAGCGCCTGAATGCCACCAAGATTGCGCTTGGTCACCATCTCGACGACGTCGTGGAAACCCTGTTCCTCAATCAGTTTTTTGGGGGGCGAATGAAGGCGATGCCGCCGAAACTCAAGAGCGACGATGGCCGGAATGTCGTGATTCGGCCGCTCTACTACGTCCGGGAAAAACTCATCTCGCGCTGGGCTCGAGCGAGGCAATACCCGATCATCCCCTGCAACCTCTGCGGTTCTCAAGAAAACCTGCAGCGGCAAGCCATTAAAGCCATGTTGAGTGAGTGGGATGCTCGAGCGTCGGGTCGAGTGGAGAGCATCGCGAGAAGCTTGAGGAACGTATCGGCATCACACTTGGGCGATCCGAATCTGTACGATTTTGTCGGGCTACGGGCCAATAGCGAAGGGCCGAAACTCGTCGATATTACTCCTCGCCGAAGTCGGAGGCCCTGAACGGAACCTCGTGAGACGCCAACGAATCGGCGGATTCCAACACCTCGAAAAGTGCCACCTCAAAACTTCGCAACAATCCGACTAGATTGCTCAGGTCGCGATTGGCGAGCGCTTGTTCCAGGGTCTTGCTGGCATCCTTCAAGCGTTGTGCCCCGAAACTGCCTGCCACGCCATGGAGGTTGTGGGCCAGGCGTTCAGCTTCGTCGAACTGCTGTTGGGCCACGTATTCGCGAATTTTGCTGCCCGCGTCTCCGTAGTAGCCACCGAAATCGCCCATCAACTTGATCATGAGGCGCACGTTGCCGTTGTGGCCGCGGATGGCCTCGCCGATATCGATGCCCGGTACCCTTTGCAAGCCGAACACTTCTACACTGAGATCCAATGCCTCGACGCCTGAGTCCGTTGCGCGTCGTTTCAGTCCCGAGGTGTCGGTTTCGGGGAGATGTAGCGCCAGCTCTGCCAACAGCAGATCGAAATCGATGGGCTTCGTTACATAGCCGTTGCAGCCGGCTTCCTTCGCCGCTGCTTGTCGTTCGGTCAAGGCGTCCGCGGAAACCGCGATGATCGGTAGCGTGAGGCCTTGCTGTCTCAAGGTTGCGGTAGCTTCGAGGCCGTCGAGTTGCGGCATGTGAATGTCCATCAGGATGGCGTCGTAGTCCCGTTCGGTGGCCCGTGCAACGGCTTGTCGTCCAGTTTCTGCGATGTCGACTTTAGCACCGGCGCGTTGCAGGAACTCGAGCGCCAGTTGTTGATTGATGGGGTTGTCTTCGGCCACGAGTATGTGTCTGCCTTGCAACAAGCTGATGGATCTTTGCCGTGTGTGTTGGGTGCGCTCCGGTAGGGCGGTATCGGGGCCGGGTAAACCGACCAGTGTTGTGAACGTGAAACAGCTACCGGTTCCCACCACCGACTCTACCTGAATCGTCCCACCCATCACTTCCACCAGACGCTTGCAGATGGTCAATCCCAAGCCGGTGCCGCCGAAGCGTCTCGTGGTCGACGTTTCGGCTTGTTCGAAGGAATTGAACAGCCGCTTTTTTTGATCCTCGCTGATGCCGATACCGGTATCGGTAATCGACATTTCGATCAACAACCCTTCAGGTCGTTGTTGCTTGACGTTGGCGACGATGCGAATCTCGCCGTCCTCGGTAAATTTCAACGCGTTGCCCACCAAGTTGACCAACACTTGCTGCAACCGCAGAGGATCGCCGACGACAATGCCATCGTCGGGAAACGTGGTGCTGTCGGGCGTGCGATCTTCGATTTCCAGCGTCAAGCGTTTTCTCCGCAGTTCCGTACGGAACAATCGCTGTACGTCGGCGAGCGTGTCGACCAACTTGAATGGCCGCTGTTCGAGGGTCAGCTTACCGGCCTCGATCTTCGAGAAGTCGAGTACGTCGCTGACCAGAGTTTGCAAATTTTCGGCGGCGTTGCGAATTGCGGTAAGGTACTCGTGCTGCTTGCGGTCTAGGCTGGTTTCGAGTGCGAGTTGCGAGAACCCCACGATCGCGTTCATGGGCGTCCGGATCTCGTGGCTCATGTTGGCGAGGAACTCGCTTTTGGCTTTATTGGCGGCTTCGGCAATCTGACGCTGCTTGTCGGACAGTTCCCGTTCCATGCGTTCGGATATGTCGATCAACGAACCGTCGATGTATTCGCCGTGTTCGGGGTCGTGGGTGAGGCGTGCTGTCAGGGCCATCCAAAATACCCGCCCGTCGCGGGTAACGCCTTGTGCTTCGTAACCGTTGACCTGGCCCTGTTCCTCGAGTTTCGAGAGGAACCCTTGGGCTTGGTCGTTGTTGAGAAATATCCGATCGATGAGATCGCGATACTCGTTCAACAGTTGTGAAGTATCGTTGAAACCTAGAATTCGCGCGCACGTCGGGTTGGCGCTCAATAGCAAGCCTTCGGCGTCGATGCGGAACAGGCCCTCGATGGCGTTGTCGTACAACGCCCGGTATTCGTCACGCGTCGATTTCAGGTCTGCATATAGGCGCGCGTTTTCGATGGAGATCGCGGCCTGTGACGCCAACAACGAAAGTACCTCGACGCGCTGCGAGGTGAACACGCTGGTGAGCCATCGGTGTTCGACGTAGAGCACGCCGGTTATCTCGCCACGATGAACGATCGGCAGGCACATCACTGATAGCGGCTGCAGGCGTTTGACATAAGGGTCTTGGGTAAATACGTCTTCTTGGGTGGCGTCGCCCAGTACCAATGCTTCTTTGGTTCTTGCGACAAATTGGACGATGCTGACAGGTACGTCCTCGGACGCTTCGAGCGGAACTGCCGGCGCAACCCGACGGGTGGGGCCACCGTCGACGGAGGCGATGGCTTCGACATAGAGTCGCGATGAAGCGTTGTTGGCGGTCTGATCGCTTGCCAAAAGCATGCAGGCTTTCTGCGCGCCCGCATGTTCGAGTGCCAGGCGCAGCAGTTTGGTCAATACCCGATCCAACATGATCTCGCCGGATATGGTCTGTGCGGCGCGCAGCACCGTCATGGTGTCGAGGACGCGATCGGATAGTTCTGCACTCTCGACGTTACTGGTGTGAGACTGCAGGTCGCGCACCGTGAGATCGACGAGGTCGCCGACACGCAACGCGTTGGAACTGTGGGTGTGTGTGTCGCCGAGCAGCACCTGAAAGTCGCGTTCGAGTTGGTTGGCTTTGGCGTTGGCGCCCCAGCGCAGATAGGCTTGGTAGGCGTTCCTGGCAAACAGCTTCGCGAAGTCCGTGCGGCCTTGTGCATCGCAATTACGCGCAGCGAGTTCGTACGCCAGGGCTTCATCGTTGGCGAACCCGAGACGCCGGGCTTTGTCCGCGGCCGTTTCGTAAATCTCCAACGCCTTGGTGGTATCGCCCTTCGTCCACGCGAGTTCCGCCTCGAGCGTCAGAATTTTCGGTTCGATGAAAGTTGCCCCTCGCCCAGCCCAGCGTCGCAGCTGTTTGAGACAGCGTTTTGCTTGTACCCGTCCGGCCTTGCCGTGTTCACGCAGCTCTATCAGCGCTTCTACGAAGTGGAACAGGACCATAAGCGGGGAACCTGCCAATGCCGGAGTGTAGCGGCGTGCCAAGTCCAAGATGTTTTTCGTGCCATGAAAATCGTAGAACAGCACGGCGTAGTAAAGGCGCAGTACGTAAACGTAACCGTGGGCTACCAGGTCCTGACTGTTGGAAATGCCACTGTGGCGCCGTTGCCCCGACTCGACCTCGGTCTGACCCAGTAGGCTCGATACGATTTGCAGAACAAAGTTGGCAATGTTGACGCCGGTGACATGTTCGAAAGGTGCAAGGTGGCCAAGATGGTCGTTGAGCTCACGTCGCAAAGAGCCAAGTTCCAGACCGCGCAGTAGACCGTTGGTCGCGTAGAAGGCGGTGGCCGTGGCCGCAAACTCATAGTCCTGTTTGGCCATGCTAAGGGCGATGGTGTCCGTCAACGCGTGCAGCGTTTGGTCTATCGAATTCGTCCACGGATCGACGAGACCGTTCAACAAGGCAACACAGCGATTGGAAAAGACGTCATCTGGGAACTGGTCCACCAATGTGCGTGCGGCAAGCGTCATATGGCGCGCTTGTTGGGGGCGTCCGAGGGCGATGCAATCGACGGCTCTGGCGGCGTAGGCGAAAGCCACCTCTCCCGAATAGCCGTGTGCCTCCGCGCTCTTGATCACGCCATTGGCGTAACGGGCCAAACCGCCACTGCCCATATGGTAACTCGCATGCAGCAGGTAGCCGACGATACGGAAGGCTTGATGTATGCGGATGTCCTCCAGCACCGTGATGGGTAGGTGTACTTCGCTATGCCCCAGCCGATCAAGCAGATTGGCGATGACGCGTTGAACCATGGGCGCGGGCTGTCGATGGATATTGTAGTCGAGATCCGCTAATGCCTCGAAAGCCAATGTCCTTGCGCGTGGCAGGTCGTTGGTGACGAGTGCCGCTCGTATCTGTACCTCCTTTAGCGTGCTGGTTTGCCTGACCGCGCTTGTGACCACCCGATCGAGTTGCTCGAAGTCGCCACAGAGGAACGCGGCTTCGGCTGCGCATTCGCTGAGCTCCAGAAACACCGGTTCCTGAGATCGATGGGGTTGTAGCGCGAGGCCGCTGCGGCAGTATTTGTAAGCTTGCTGAAACGATCCTTGCTCGAGCGCTTCACGGGCCGCGAGCAAGTTGTAGTGGGCAATGTCTTGCCGATCTTCATCGGCAAGATCCAGATGGTCGCAGCCGGCGTTCAGATGTTCGGCAATCTCGATGACCACCCTGCTGTGGGGGCGACCAACGGATTGCAGGTGTCGCGCCACATCGAAGTGAATGTTGCGCTTGGTCTCGTAACTCAACTGTTGGTAAGTAAGCGATCGAATACGCGGATGCGAAAACTGGTAGTGGCCGTCGGCGTTGAGCGCGATCAAGCCTGCCGTAATCGCAGGCCGTAAAATAACCGCCGGTTCCGTCTCGATATCTGTCGCGATCGCACGTATCAGCTCGGGGTCAAACTGCTCACCAAGACAAGCACCAAATGCCAACAGGCTACGGCTCTCGGCAGGTAGGCCCGCCAACTGTCCAATAATTCTCTCCGAGGTGTTGTTGCTGAAGTAGTGCGCGCGAATTTCGTCGATGTTCCATGCCCAGCCCCCATTTTGCGAGTCGTGGAAGATTGCCTGGTGGTTATGCAGCTCGAATATCAGTTCCAGCAGGTGCGCGGGCAACCCATCGGTCTTGGCGTGGAGTTCACTCGCAAACTCCCTCACGCGTGCTTCACTGTGATTCAACATATCGGCGAGGAGGCTGCGGATGTCGGCTTTATCGAGCAACGTTAGTTCCAGCACCTCGCACTTGGTCGCAAGTCGTGCGCTCTGAAAATGTTCGACTTGTGCTTCCTCGGAGGTCAGCACCAGCAGGATGTTGTGAAATTCGAGCGTCGTCGCGGTGAGCGCGTTCATACACTCGCTGGGTAGACGATCTGCGTTCTCGACAACGAGGCACAAGGGCTCTGACGTCAATGCGGCCAACAGTTCGTAAATCCCCTTGGTGGGCGAGCCAACACCGCCGGTGTCTTGCTCGAGAACGTTGGCAAGCTCGGGGATATGCGGTATCAGGCAGCTGACGTTGCTAGACCGGAGACTTTGCACGCGGCGGACGAGCGGTTCGCTCGCCGGGCGTGATAGGGCTTGGCGAACGAGTCGGCGCAGCAGTTCGAGCCAAAGGTCGTCGGTATTTCTGAGCTCTAAACCATGACCGTTGATGCGCGCAAGGAACATGCCGAACTCGTTGACCTGTTGGCCAATCGCGTCGGCAAGCGCCGACTTGCCCATACCGACGTCGCCGACGACCTGTAGGAAGAGCGTCTCACCCTCGCGGACGCGCTCGAGATAGTCACGGCTTTTTGCCAGCAACTCGTCGCGACCGTAGAGACTGCGGGGTAACGACAGTTGGCCCGGCGAGTCGGTGCGGCCGAGCCGAAACGGCGCGACATGGTTGTGATCCTGCGCGTCATTCAGATCGTCGCGGACACTCAGCGCGCTCTGATAGCGATCTTCGGGTTGCTTGGCCAGCAACTTGTCGACCAAATCCGACAACCACTGGGGAATTTGTTCGTTGATCAGGTTGAGGGGTCGTGGCGTGCTCGCGATGTGTGCGTGAATCAACTCCAACGGGTCGGTAAGGGGGAATGGAGGACGGCCGCCAAACAGTTCGTAGAGCGTCGCGCCCAACGAGTAGAGATCGGTTCGGTAGTCCACGACTCGGTTGACCCGACCCGTTTGCTCCGGCGAGATGTAGGGTAGCGTGCCGGTGAGTTGCACTGCTTGGATTTCGGCCGGGTACTCGCGTGGCGTGAGAGTCGCCAACCCGAAGTCGATGAACCAGACACGCGCCAGGTCTGGGGCGACGATGATGTTAGCTGGGTTGAGATCGCGATGGATGACCCCTTCGTCATGCACGGACTGAAGTGCGGCGGCAATTTGCATCGCGAGGTTCAGGCGTTCTTCTAGGGCCAGATCGGCGTTTTGAATGAAGTCTCGCAACGCCCGGCCGCCAACGTCTTCGAAGATAATCCGATGGTTCTCGTCATCGTAGGCGATGGCCCGACACACCTGTACGCTCGTCAACGATTGATTGATGTTGAACTCGTGGTGATAGCGAGCGATGGCGTGTGGCGTTTGTGCCGCAGGTTTCAACGTCTTGGCAATGACGACCTGGTCCTGCCACGTGGTTCGAGTGACCGACGTGGAGGAGCTGTCGTAGATTTTTTCGTCCACGCCCATGCTTTAGTACGGGGGGTGAACCCCGGTCCGTTTATGCGACTTCAGGCGTGAAAAGATACCCTGTGCCGTGGATGGTTGCGATGATCTTCGCATTGGCGGCGCGTTCCCCGAGCTTCTTGCGCAACTGGCCTACCAATACGTCGATGTATCGGTCGTCTGGAAACCACTCGCGATTGCGTATGCGGTTCATCAACTGGTCTCGGTTCATGACTTCGCCGGCTTTCTCCATGAATGCCAGCAACAGTTGGTACTCCCCAGCGGACAGTTGTTTGTGTTCGCCGTCCGGAGCCGTCAATTCACGCTTGTTCAGATCGAGCTTCCAATCGTCGAAACAGCGCATGTGGTGCTTGCGGCGCTGGCTTTGTTGGATGTGCACTCGGCGGATGAGGTTGCGTGCCCGGCTCAAGAGTTCTCGCGGATCGAAAGGCTTGGTCACGTAGTCGTCCGCGCCACTTTCAAGGCCCAGAATTCGATCGATCTGTTCCTGTTTGCTAGTGACGAGAATAATACCGATGTCCGATTGGCCGCGAATCTCGCGGGTCAGCGTCAGTCCATCTTTGCCCGGCAGCTTGATGTCCAGCAACACGAGTATGACGTCGGTTTCGTTGATGATTTTTTGCACTTCATCACCGGAATCGGTCGACGACACTTGAAAGCCCTCGTCCTCGAAGTACGAGACGAGTTGTTCTCGGGTGATGGGTTCGTCTTCAACGACTAGAATGTGATCCTGTTCGGCCATAGGTCCCTTATCCTTTGGAACGCCAACAAACGGTCGCGGTGGAGTCAAGTAACGCACCTTACCCAGCCAATTTCAAGAACGCCGCCCGATTCCGTGCACCACTACGTGCCAGGTTTGCGGACCGCATCACGTCTGGGCTAGAGGCGTACTGCCGGCATGGTTGAGGTCCCCTATACGGACCTCTCGGCTGCTGCTTTAACCGGGGTCGTCGAATCCTTCGTTTTGCGCGAGGGTACCGACTACGGTCACCGCGACGTCGGTTTCGATGAGAAATGCCGTAGCGTGAAACGGCAGCTCGAACAAGGCAGCGCGGCCATTGTCTACGACTCGATCACCGATTCGATCAACATCGTTATCCAGCCGGGCTGAATGCGTTATCCGGCCGGCCGGTTGCGTAAGGCGGGTTAGTTGACACCGATCCTGCCGTTGCTGACCCATAGTGTCACCTGTCGGGCCGCTCGCAACGGTGCGCCGC
>JAPUIA010000096.1 GCA_027297435.1 Gammaproteobacteria bacterium
GGGTCGGCCCATTCCTGTTTACCGTTCAGTTCGCCTGATCGGTACGACCTTGTTTACAGAAGATTCTCGCTCTTTTTCTAATTCAACGGCCCACGTTTGCATGATTTCTGTTCGCACGCCTAGGTGTTCAGCATGGTTGTATGTACCCCGCATAGCATCACGTTCGTAGTGGTCGAGGCACATCTCGATTGCATCCGTGTCTATCTTCGAGTTGAAGGCGTGTCGGAGCCCGTTCATCTGCGTCGAAAAAGTCTTGCGGAGGCCATGGACGTGCATCTTGCCTTTGTAACCCAGCTCATCACAGAACTTCTGCAGTGTGTTTTCGCTCATGTAGGCATGTTTGGCACGACCACTCTGCTGAACCGGGAAGATGTACTCATTAGAAAGTTCCAGCTGACTAATCTGTTCGAGGACATCAAGCGCATGTGTCGAGAGCGGGACGAGTTGGTCCTCGCGAGCGTTCTTGTTGCCTTTCATTCGGCTGGCCTGAATCGTCCAGAGGGCACGATCCCGATCAATCTCATCCCACGTTGCACCCCGCATTTCTGAACTGCGCTGAATGGTTAGAAGCATGAACTTCATCGCCAGTTTCGTGAGAGGAAACGCATCAGATGCATCAATATCGCGCTGAAATTGACCCACGGTCCGCCAGGGCAACGCGATCAACCCCGGTACGTTGCGCCGCCTGGGTTTGAATTCCTTGGTGAGCGGCAGTACCGGGTTATCTTCCCGGAGTTCGAGCACGATGGCCCGATTGAAGATGTGCACGAGCTTCTGGCGACAACGATGTAGCGATTCGACCAAGCCCTGATCTTCCATCTGCTGGAGAACTTCCACGACATGCCGGATTTTGATCTCGGCTATCGGCCAATCCCCAAGCACTCGACGTTCGACCACCTGATCAAAGATGTTACGTTTCATCGTCCTCTTCCATTCGGACAGGTGCCCAGCACTCCAAGCTTGCTTTTCGAACCAGGTCTCTGCGACGTCTCGAAGGGAGTGCCTGGTCGCATCCGCCGCTTTGACCGCATCGTCACGCCGCTTTCGAGAAGGATCTATGCCATTAGCAACTTGAACACGACATTGCTCTCGCTGAGCTCGTGCGGCGGCAAGTGACACCGGATTTGGATACCGGCCAAACGAGAGTCGATTCTGTCGCTTGGAGAGTCGAGAAGAGTTGGGTCGCGTGTAGCGGAACCGCCAGTATTTGCGACCCGACGGTGTGACCTCGAGGTACAACCCACCGCCGTCGCGAAGCATGTCGCCCGGACGCGCTAAGTTGCACTGCCGTGCGGTCAGAATATTCAAGGTTCCGGATCGAGACACGATTCGCCTTCCAAAGGAAAAGGGACGTCGAACTACTTTTGTACGTATCCTTGTACTCATAGACGCTGGCTCAAAGTGTAATGCACTGGACGTGCCTGGACAAGAAAATCATCTATAACCGGATGATTCTCAAGCGTTTTTCTGAATAATTTGGACACCCTTGGACGACTCTGGACTTCCCTGGAAAAGTCGAAATGGCGTCCCCTAGGGGAGTCGAACCCCTGTTGCCAGGATGAAAACCTGGAGTCCTAGGCCTCTAGACGAAGGGGACGCAGCAAAGAGCGGCGCATTCTATGAATCCGATATGGCGTCGTCAACTCGTTGCGCTGCGTGCCCAAAACGTTCCCGCGGGAACGTTTTTCGCCGATGATGCTCGTCCGAGGAATCGAATGTCATACGGCAGATTCAACAATCCCGTCACCGCCACGCTAGCCGGCTTCAAAGACCGGTTTCGGAAGCAGGTGTTGCAGGAGCGTTTCACCAGTGACGATCGCTTCGACGGTAAACGGGTGTTGATTACCGGCGCCAACTCTGGGTTCGGCTTCGCGCTTGCGGTTGAGATCGCCAAACGCGGAGGCGACGTCACGATGGCTTGCCGCAGTCAGATTCCCCAAGCGGGAGAAACAGCCCGGCGGTTGAGTGGTTCGGCCGCAATCGAGATGCGTGAATGCGATCTCAGCATCCTCAGTTCGATTCACGACTTCGTTGAGGACCTCGTACGAGACGGCGTTACCTATGACGTTGTCCTGCTGAACGCTGCAACCACCCTCCCAGAGGCACGACGGACCGAATGCGGACAGGACGAGATGTTCCTGGTGAACTATTTTGCCAACTTTATCCTCGTGAACCTGGTTTTGACGCGGGGGATTCTCAGATCCGATGTCGCACAACCTCGACTTATCTTCATCTCATCCGACAGCCATCGAGGCGCGTCGGCCGTCGACTACGACGAGTTCGGTAGCTACTTCGAGTACGGCGTGGCAAAAGCCATCGCCAACTACAGCTATTTCAAGCTCGTCCTCAACATCTTCGCAACGGAACTACACCGACGACTGAATCACGATCAGATCAGCGTGCAGGTCAATCTCATCTGCCCGGGACCGGTCAATTCCAACATCATCAAGGCCGCGCCTTGGCCGTTGCGCATGGCGCTTCGGGCGATATTCACGGTCATATTCAAGTCTCCGGCCAATGCGGCGTTGCCTGTCGTCTACCTGGCGGCCAGCGACGATTTCGAAAATCGTAGCAACCAGTACCTGCATATGTTCAGTCCAAAGGAGATGGACGAGAAAGTCTACGACGCTGCCGAGGGCGAGCGTCTGTGGCGAGAATCCGCGGCCCTGTGGAAGCGCATCGATCCCGACGCGCTGGACGTCTGAAGGGTAACTCTAACTACACTCCAACGGAGATTGCTTCAACAACACACGGCCAACCCAGTGACGAGCGAAATATTGCGCCGTACGGCCGCTGCGCACCCCTCGCGCAAGCGCCCAACGCAGCGACTCTCTCTCGAGCTCTTGCGTCCATTCGACGGTTATTTCCGTGCGTTCCGCCAACACACCAATCCAATGGCGCACCACTTCGATGTATTGGTCTTGTTTGAACGGGTAGAACGACAGCCATAGACCAAATCGGTCAGACAGCGAGATTTTCTCTTCTACCGCCTCTGATTGATGCAATTCACCTTCGACAAACGTCGCGCTTTCGTTGTCCGACATGGTTTCGGGCAACAGGTGGCGCCGGTTGGACGTCGCATAGATCAACAGATTGCTGGACGACTTGAAGATCGACCCTTCGAGCGCGCTCTTCAGGACTTTGAACGACGCGTCATCCGCTTCGAACGACAGGTCGTCGCAGAACAACAAGTATCTAAATGGCTGTTCGCGCAATCGGTGGGCTATTTCCGGCAAACCGGCAAGATGGGTTTTGTCGACCTCCACCAGCCGCAGTCCCTGCCCGGCGTATTTATTGAGTAGCGCATGCACCAGCGATGACTTCCCCGTTCCTCGCGCACCCCACAAAAGCACGTTGTTCGCCGGGAAACCCCGCAAGAACTGTTGCGTATTGCGCTCAATTCGCGACTTCTGGTCGTCAATCTGCAGCAGATCGCCAAGACGGATGTCGTCTAGATCCTGGTGCGCGATAAATTCCTTAACTAGGCCGTCGCCGCGCCATACCGCGGCAAACTGGGTTTGCCAATCTACCGGAGCCACCTCTGGCACGATTTTCAGTAGGCGTTTGGCGAGTTGAGTGGCGTCTTCTAGCAACGATTTAAGGGACTGGTCCATGCCCATTGTGGCCCGCCGAAAACGCCGCATTGTACAGGTTGCCCAGTTGTGGTTCAGGTGTAAGACAAACGCATTTTGGCGTGAGTCGCACCACCAAAAGTGGTAGAATTTTACCGTCTCGCGCACGCATATTCCGATGACCCAACCCGCCACCGTTAAGCTAGACGAAGAGCGCCGCAAAGGTCCAAAGGATCGGCGCAATTGCGCCGAAGACCGACGCAACGCGGAACGTAACGCCGACGATTTCGCGCCTCGGCGCAACCCCGAAACACCCACTCGCCGCAACCCCTAGCCTGCATATCTCACCGATTTCCCACTGCGGACGCTGATGCGCTCGCCGTGGCTAACGGTTCAATACCTCCATCAGCAAATCAGGCCGATCGGTAATGATGCCGCCCACCCCTCTCCGGGCAAGGTCAGCCATCGTTTCAGGATCGTTGATCGTCCAAATGTCGACGTGCATGCCGCGGCTCGCCGCATCCTCGAAAACGCCGGTCTCGGCGAGGCTGATGCCGTAACGTTCCATCGGCAGCTGCAATGCGTGCGCCTCTGGATGGAACAAACTGATGAGTCCGAGCTTCTGGTGAATCAAGAACCACACCACCTCCGATGGATAAGCACTCGTCGCGACCGTCGGGCAACGCTCACGAAAATCGGCTAGCGCGTCCATGTGAAACGAGGCCACCACCGCGCGCTCGGTAAGCTCGAGTTCGGATATGAGCGAGCACAAGTCGCGGGAGATCGCAGGTTCTTGCTGCTTTATCTCGATGACGAAGCGGAAATCTCGAAATCTGGTCAGCACGTCGCGCAATCGCGGGATTCGAACGCCCGTGCCTCGGTACGGGGTTGCATCGCCTTCGTGGGGCCAGCGATACGCGGCGTCGAGGGTCTGCAACTGGTCAAAACTCATCTCGTTGATGGCGCCGGACCCGTTGGTCGTACGATCGACGGTGGCATCGTGATTGACCACCAATACGCCGTCTCGGGTCGAGTGCACGTCCATCTCCAGGGCATCTACCTCGAGCAGCACCGCCTGCTGAAACGCCAAAAGCGTGTTGCCTGGCCGCAGGCCATCGCCGCCTTGGTGGGCAATGGCGATGGGCGTGGCGATCTCGAAATAAGGATGCGGAGCGAGAGGCTCGCTGGTGGCCGCGCGAATGCCGAGGATGAACACGACCGCAACGAAAATCAGCACCCAGAAGCGGCTGCGTTGGGTCACGGTGTGCGTCTGAGCGGTACCACGTTGTCGGCCAGGCGCACGTACACCCTGCGTTGCAAAATCGGACCGTCCAGCCCGATCTTGCCTTGATCGAACAAGCGCAGATCGTAACGCGCGACGCCATCTTGCCGGTCGGACGTCAGCAACAAATCGTGGCCCTCCAACACCCAGCGGCCTTGGTCCCTATACGTCCCATCGTTTAGTTTGTAGCGACCTTCGTGAAGATCGCCCTGCAACTCGAGCGTGCCGTCCTGGCCCTCGCACTGCCAGCGACCCGGCAGGTCGAGTTTACGCAGCCACTCCAACCGATTGCGTCGTGTCCCGCGAATCCAGATGGTTACGATCGCGGCGACGACGATGACGATTAGCAGTGAACTCATGAGATCAATGCTTACCTAATACACGATCGGGCTCAACAGAAATCGCGGCTGAAGCCGCTCCTACCCAGGCTGCCGGCACCCCTACACCAACCACTCGCGTTGAACGTTCACGAGTTCCGCATCGACCGTGAACTGAATAGTCCGCTCCAGCTCCGCAAGCGTGCGTTCGACGACGCCGACATCGGCGGCACTGGCAATGAAAGACCATTGCGAGCGTTGATGTGCGTCTTGATGATCGCTTTCGCATACCGCGACGTTGACGGCCCGGCCAAAACGGTCCCTCAAGCCCTTTAGCCGTTGGCGCTTTTCCTTCAGGGATCGACAACCACCCAGGTGGAAGTCGATCGTTAGCCGACAAGCCCTCATCACGGGGGCGCGAAATCGGTTTTTTCCATCGCGTAAAAAACCGTGTCGAGACCATGCCATTCGCGCCGACACTCAAACACCATACCGAGCCGTTGCATGACGTTTACCGACTTTTGGTTCGGCGTGTCTGTGGCAGCAATGACCCGGTCAAAACCGCATTCATGAAAACCGTGACGCAGCACCTCTGTCGCCGCTTCGGTGACGAGCCCTTCGCCCCAATACTCCGGCAAGATTCCGTATAGCAGTTCTATGGAGTTTTCGTCTTCAAACCGTCTATGGCCACAGAATCCCACGAGCACGCCGGCTTTGTCCGCAAACTCTATGGCAAAAAAACCAGAATTGACGGCTTCGAAGAACGCTTCGCTACTGGCAATGAGCTCTTCGACCTTGGCAACGGAAATGATTTCGTTGTCCCAAAGGTAGCGTCTTACGTCCGGTTCGGTCCAGAAACCATGCAGCGCCGGTACGTCGGCATGGTCGACCGGCCGCAACACGAGCCTCCGCGTTTGCAGTATCGACATGAACCCTCCCCCCAAGGGCACCCTAGGCGAGTTTGCCATAGCTCGACACATAAGCGAATATTTTCCCACGTGTCGGCGTTCCGGCATTGGGGAAAGTCTATGAAATTCAGTTTTTGGCCGAATCCGGCACAGAAGTACGAAGAAGTGCTGGAGCTTGCCAAGCACGTAGAACAAACCGGCTGGGATGGTTTTTGGTACGCAGATCACTTCATGCCGAACGCACCGGACACCAGTACGCCCTGGCCAGAGGCCTGGACGACACTCACCGCCATCGGCGCGACCGTACCCCGCATCCGGGTCGGCACACTGGTGTCCGGCAACACGTACCGTCATCCTGCGGTGCTTGCCAAAATGGTCGCGACCCTCGACCACATCACCGGCGGGCGCGCGGTGTTGGGGTTAGGCAGCGGTTGGCAGGAAAACGAGCACGATCACTACGGCATTCCCTTCTACACCACGCGTGAACGTCTGGACCGTTTGGACGAGGCATGCCAAATCATCAAGTCGCTCTATACCAACACCAAGACCGATTTTGACGGACATTTCTACCAGCTGAAGGACGCTTCACTCGAACCGAAACCCGTCCAACATCCGCTGCCCCTGTTGATCGGTGGCGGCGGCGAAAAACGCACCCTGCGTATCACGGCTGAACACGCCAATGAGTGGAACGTGTGGGGTGACGTGGCGATCTTGCGCCAGAAGATGGAGGTGCTGGACCAACACTGCGCCGACGTCGGTCGAGATCCCAAGGAGATTCAGCGTACCGCCGTCGCGCTGCTGTTCATGAGCGAGGACAACGCGTTTCTCGAGCAGATGCGCAACGCCGAACTGCAACAACCCGCTCTGATCGGCACGGTCGAGGAGATTCGCGAAATTGTCGAGGAATACGAAGCCATCGGCGTCGATGAGCTTATCGTGCCCGACTTCACGCTGGGCGAACACCGCAAGAAAGTCGAAACGCTGGACCGCTTCATCAAGGAAGTCGCTGGCCGTTAGTCTCTTTTTCATCGGAGTCGGCGTCGGAGTTCGTGTCGGAGGAACACCATGACACAAGCCACACCGGTGCAGGCCGTCCCGGCCGCCACCATCATGATGCTGCGCCCCGGCGCCGACGGCGGTATCGAAACGTTCATGGTGGTGCGCCATCACCAGATCGATTTTGCATCGGGTGCGCTGGTGTTCCCAGGGGGCAAAGCGGACCCAGCCGATTTCGACGAGCGACTGGCAGAACGCCTCAGCGGCGCAGACGACGAGCCCAACATGCGTGCCATTCAGGTGGCGTCAATTCGCGAAGTATTCGAAGAGTGCGGCATTCTGCTAGCCCGACCGCGGGGATCAGCCAACCTGGTCGACGGCGAGCGGTTGGCAGGACTCACGCCCTACCGGCAACGCCTCAACGACGGCGAACTGACCATTGCCCAGTTCGTGGAGCAGGAAGATCTCGAGCTTGCGTGCGATCAGCTCGTGCACTTCGCCCACTGGATAACGCCAGACATGATGCCGAAGCGCTTCGATACGCACTTTTTTCTGTGCCTCGCTCCCGCCGATCATCTTGCGGTGCACGACGGTTACGAGTCGGTAGATTCCGTTTGGATAGAGCCCAACCAAGCGGTGCAAGATGGCGCAAACGGTAAGTTCACGATCATCTTTCCGACGCTCAGAAACATCAAAAAGCTCGCAGAGTTCGCCACGCCCGAAGCAGCCCTCGCCGAATCGGCCAAACGGCGGGTGGTCACCGTGCAACCGTGGATGGAGGACCGTGAGGACGGTAAATACCTTTGTATCCCGGTCGAGGCCGGATACGACATCAGCGAAGAGCGCATGCCGGACCGAGGCGGCTAACGCCTGGGCGATACACTTGCTTGCGCCGGGTTGCATTAGCCCGTAAGTTGGCCGATCACGAAATCTCTTTATCGTTAGAGGGGGCGGGCTCATGGCCACACCGGTAAGCGAACTCGATAAGACCGACGAGGTAACCTACGCAGTCGCAGACTATATCGCGACCATCACGTTCAACCGTCCTGAGAAGCAGAACACCATATCTGCGCCGATGCTTTCCGCATTGACCGATATGCTGGTCGCGGCCAACGAAGACACCGACGTTCGCGCGATCGTCATCACCGGTAGCGGCAAGTTTTTCTGCGCCGGGTTGGATCTACGCGGCGGCGGCATCGCCAGCGGTCTGTCCAACCAACAAAACTCACCGGCCAATCTCGATCTACGCAACGCCCCACCGATCGTGCTCCACAGCATCGACAAACCGACGATTTGCGCCTTAAACGGTTCGGCTGCCGGTTACGGCATGGATTTGGCCATGGGTTGCGACATACGGATCATGTCGGACGCGGCAAAACTCGCGGCCGCGTTTACCGCACGCGGCGTGCTACCGGAATCGGGTGGTACCTGGATACTGCCGCGCCTGCTTGGCTGGTCCAAAGCCGCAGAGATCATCTTCACCGGCCGCACGCTGTTGGCGGACGAGTGCCTGGCGCTCGGACTGGTTTCACACGTGGTCCCGGCAGCAGAAGTCGGCGACGCCGCACGCAAGCTCGCGAGTGAGATCGCGGCCAACGCGCCGCTCGCCGTGCAGGGCTCGAAGCGCATGATGCGCATGGGCATGAACGAAAACTTCAACGACCACGTGCATCACGTGTTCTTGCAGCTGCTACCGTTGTTTCGGTCCGAAGATTTTCGTGAAGGCATGGCGTCCTTCATGGAGAAACGCAAGCCCGAATTCAAAGGTCGATGACGTCCAACTCGCCGTCGGGGCCTAGTTCAAAAAGCGCGCATACCGCGCCCTTCCTCCCTTGGCTTCTTTCCGCGCTCTTATACCTTGTCCATCACATCGCCAAAAAGTTCCTCGTCATCGGGTAACTCTTTGGTCTTCTCCAACGGCTTCGACACCCAGGTCTCGTTGATGAGATCACGCCAAGTGATGTTGTTGTTGGTACCGTTGCCGCCCCAGGAACCACAGCCGAGCGAGAACGTCTGTCGCATGCCGTTCCACAAATTGCCGCTGTTCGATGCGGCCTGCGGCTGATTGACCATCACGCGCGAGGTGCGCGTCGCGTTGGCGAGCTTCATGATGTTTGCGTCGCTGTTGGAGTAAATTCCGCACGAATGCCCTTGGCCCTGGTAGGCCTGAATGTTGTTCGTCAACTCGATGGCTTCGTCGATGTCCTTGACCTGGTAGAGGGCCATGACGACGGAGAGTTTTTCACCCGAAAACGGATGCTCGGCGCCGTAGCCATCTTCCGGAACGATGTAGAACGACTTACCGTCCGGTAGATCGATGTCGGCCATATCGGCGATCTTCTCCGCGGGTTGGGCAACGATCGCGGTATTCAAATGGCCGTCTTGCCACAGGGTGTTCTGCAGCTTGCGCTTCTCCTCATCGTCGACGATGTAGCCGCCCTTCTGCTGCAGTTTGGCCAACATCTCCTCATAGATGGCTTCCACGAGCACCACCGAGTTGTCCGCAGAACAGGAAGCCGCCAAGTCGAGCGTTTTCGACAAGTGAATCTTTTCTGCCGCATCGTCGAGATCGGCGGTTTCATCCACCGTAATCACCGCGTTGCCAACCCCAACACCTAACGCTGGGGTACCGCTCGAGTAGGCAGCGTGCACCATGGCGCCACCGCCGGTGGCCAACACGCGGTCGCACTGGCGCATCAACTCGTTCGTCGATTCGAGCGACGGAGAGTCGATGCCAATCACCAAATCCGCCGGTGCTCCCATGATCGTCAGCGCATCGCGCATGCGGTCGCAAATCATCTTGTTGGTCAACTTCGCGCGCGGATGCGGTGCGATAATGATGGAGTTGCGTCCTTTCACCGCAGAGATCGCCTTGATCACGGGCGTCGCTTCGGGATTGGTCGACGGCGACAACGCGCCGATGACACCCATCGGTTTGGCGATCTTGACGATGTTGCGCGCCTTGTCCTCTTCGATGACGCCCACCGATTTATCGTCGATGATGTCCATCAGCGTGGCGCGCGTCTTGCGAAAGATCTTCAGATACTTACCGTCGTAGTTGCCAAGCTGCGTTTCGTCAACCGTAAACTGGGCAATCTCTTCGGCCACACCGGGCTTTGCGACCGACCAAACCATCGCTCGAATCAGCTCGTCTACTTGCTCTTGGGTGTAGTTTTCGATTGTGGCCTGGGCGGCCCGCGAACGCTCAATCAGGCCGCGGATTTCCGCTTCGGCAGATTCGTGGGTCTCTGGCAGTACGCCTTGCTCAGCCATGGACGTGTCTCCATCCGTTAAGGTGTCAACGGGCAGAATACCGCAGGCGCGGCTTTTTCGGAACAAAGGCCGCAACGCACGCCGCACGCCCGGCTGGCGGACGATTCGTGATAGGGTCGAAACGACGCCAGGAGACACCCAGTGACGCAACTGACGACGTTTAGCATCATCGCCTTTGGCATGTTGATTCTGCCGCAATGGGCGATCGCCAACGAGCGCACCTTAGAGGCGGAATCGAGTGTGACAACCGAGCACACGGTCACCATCGACGGCAAACGCGTTCCTTACACCGCGATCGCGGGCACCCAACCGGTCTGGGACGAACATGCCAAGCCCATCGCAGCGCTTTTTTACACCTACTACCAGCGCAGCGATATCAAAGACAACCGAGAGCGTCCCCTACTCATTTCGTTCAACGGCGGACCGGGATCCGGCTCCGTCTGGATGCACATTGCCTACACCGGGCCTAAGACTCTACGAATCGATGACGAAGGCTACCCGGTTCAGCCTTACGGCGTGGTGGAAAATTCGTCCTCTGTGCTAGATGTCGCCGATATCGTGTTCGTGAATCCGGTCAACACGGCTTACTCACGCATCATCGAGACGGACGAGGAAAAGACGAACGATGAAGACGAGTCCGACGACGCCAAACGCTTTTTCGGAGTCAACGCCGACATCAAATACCTCGCCGAGTGGCTCAACACTTTCGTTACCCGATACAACCGTTGGCGCTCGCCGAAATATCTCATCGGCGAGAGCTACGGCACCACGCGGGTCGCTGGGCTGGCGCTCGAGTTGCAGAACAACCAATGGATGTACTTGAACGGCGTCGTTCTCGTATCGCCAACCGACATCGGTATCGAGCGCGATGGACCGGTGAAGATAGCCAACCGCCTGCCCTACTTCACCGCCGTTGCCTGGTACCACAACGCGCTAGCGCAAGAGTTACAGCAACGCGACTTGGAAGAATTGTTGCCGGAGGTAGAAGACTACGCAATCAACACATTGATACCGGCACTCGCGATGGGAGGCTATCTCGACGCCGGGACGCGTGAACAAGTTGCGACGCAAATGGCGCGCTATTCGGGCTTGTCGAAGCAAAGCATCCTGCAAAACAACTTGGACGTGACCACGGCGTTCTTCTGGAAGGAGTTGCTGCGCGACAAGCATCTGACCGTCGGACGGCTCGATTCCAGGTACGTCGGCATCGACCGCCGAGACGTCGGTTCGGGACCCGACTACAACGCAGAACTGACGTCGTGGCTGCACTCGTTCACGCCCGCCATCAACTACTACCTGCGTGAAGAGCTCAATTATAGAACCGACGTCAAGTACAACATGTTCGGCGACGTGACACCGTGGGACAGCAACAACAACCAAACAGGCGAGAACCTGCGCCAAGCCATGGCTCAAAATCCTTACCTAAAGGTCATGGTGCAGTCGGGCTACTTCGACGGGGCGACGAATTACTTCGACGCCAAGTACACCCTTTGGCAGCTGGATCCAAGCGGCGTGATGCGCGACCGCATGCGCTTCAAGGCTTATCGCAGCGGTCACATGATGTACTTACGCGCCGCCGATCTCAAAACGGCGAACCAGGACATTCGCGACTTCATCGAGTGGTCGACGCCGTCCGCGGGTCAACCGGCCAAGTATTAGCTGCCGCCGCCCCCGGCTTCGGTTTCCAGCAACCGAGCACCGCGCAGAATGCCGCCCATGGCGTAGTTGCCTTCATGGCAGGCATATTCGAACACGCGTCCGTCGCTGGTCGGCCAGACGTACTCACCACTCCACGGTGCGGTCCACACGGTCGGGTCCTCGACGGTAAAGCTGTAACGCAGATGACCTTCGTCGATTCGGGTAAAACGTTCGACCAGGTGCATGTTTTCCGACGCGCTGAACAAGCCCGTTTGCTCGCGGAAGTTCGTGGTATCCACCACGAGCGTGTCGCCTTCCCACCAACCAATGGAGTCGCCCAACCATCGCCGCACATCCGCTGGCGCGTGCTCGTCGTTCAACCGAATGATGCGTGCATCGTGCACCATCTCGACCAAAATCATCACATGGTCGGGCGTCTGCACGATGCGCTTGTAGTTGTTGTAGAGCCCGGGAAACATCGGCGGACCGGCACTGAATCCGAGTAGGCAGCGCTCGGACAGCGCCAGGCTTTCCGGACCGTCGTACGGACCGGGGCCCGCGACATCCAGCCACCAGGCCGTGCCGGTGTTGGGACGAAAACGCGCGAATCGTGCGGCCACCTTGGTGCGACCCTGCTCGGTCATCTCCGGATATCTTCCGTCGGGTGGATCATAGAGAATCGACGTACGTAGCCTGCCGTCCAGCTCGAACGCTTCGTCGCCACGATCTATCCAGAAGAAGTTGTAGCCGCCGACGTTGCCGGCGCCGAGGTTTTCGCGCTGAGAATCATCGACACCTTTCGGCGCCGCGCCACCGACAGCCGGTGGTGGTCGGTCAGGATCGCTTTCGGCGTTAGCCTTAGCCATCAGCGCGCGCTCCTCCTCCGCTATCGCATCCGCCTCTTCTTTAGTGAGATACAGCTTCTCGCCAAATTTCTTCGGTCGCTGCACCGGTGTGAGCGTGGCGCTGTTGTACGTACCCGAGATGTCCGGTGTGCCGTCCGCAAGCCTGGGTATGTCTGCGAACGCAAACCCGCAAAAACCGAGAATTACGAAGAGCATCCAAGTTCGTTCGAACATGTCGTATCCGCCTGGGGAATCCAGAATCACACGGCGTATCATCTCGCGTCGGGCAGCGCAAACGCCAGTATATGGTCGCCCGGTGGGCTACCCCCCGCCCAATGACCACCGGCTGCGACGACCACGTACTGCTTGCCCGTGGAACTTACCTGATAGGTCAGCGGTAACGCATTGGCTGCGGTCGGGAGGTCTGCGTGCCAAAGTTCTTCACCGGTTCTCAAATCGAATGCTCGCAAGACGTGTTCGTTGGATATACCCACGAAGATCAACCCGGTATCGGTCATCATCGGTGCCGCAAAGCCGGGTAGGCCCTTGATCCACCAAAACGGAAACGGCGCCATATCGCGCGTGGTGCCCATGGGGACACTCCAAAGCACTTCACCCGCTTCCAGATCGACCGCATCCAACGTTCCCCAGGGCGGCTCCGTACAAGGTACGCCGATCGGCGAGGAAAAAAATCCGGTTTCCACACAATACGGCGTGCCCTCTTGACGCTGGCCGAGCCCCCCGGGGTCTGCACATTGTTCGCGCGGGATCAGTTTCGTCGAACCCGGCGCCCGAAGCGTGTAAACGACCATGACGCGAGAGTCCGGATGCACCGCAGGTGAGCCCCAGTTGTTGCCACCGCCATTGCTGGGGAAGTTGATGGAGCCTTGCAACGTTGGTGGGGTATAAAATCCGTCGTTGCGAATCTCGCGCAGCCGATCCACGCATTGACCTTCGTCCCAAAACGTCAGGCCCCACATATCGTCTTCCGTCAACGGCGGACTGATCAGGTGTGGCACGTGGGTCGGGAACGGCTGGGTGGGGGAAAGCGGTTCTTCCGGCACGCCGTTTTGCGGAACGGGTCGCTCCTCGACGGGCCAGACCGGTTCGCCTGTGTCGCGGTGCAGCACGAAGGTGAGGCCCATCTTGGTCGTCTGAACGACGACCGGAACGGTTTCCCCGTTTACCATCATGTCAACCAGGGTCGGTTGCGACGGCGTGTCGTAGTCCCACACGTCGTGATGCACCATCTGGTAGTGCCATGCCACCTCGCCGGTTTCACCACTGAGAGCGACCACCGAACTCGAGTAGTAGTCGAGATCACCCCGGTGGCCTCCGTAGTAGTCGGGCGACGTGTTGCCGGTCGGCACGAACAGCAAGTCGCGTTCCGGGTCTGCCGCAATGATCGACCAGACGTTCGTGGTACCACTCAGATACGTATCATCGTCGTTGAGCGTTCGGCTGCCGGGCTTGACCGGGTTCCACGCCCAGAGAAATGCTCCGCTGCGTATATCGTACGCACGCACCACGCCGCTCGGGATATCCACGCGTTGGTTGTCTAGCACCATCGCACCGGTAACGACGCGATCGCCTAATATCGCAGGCGGCGACGTAATGGAATACTCCGCTGGCGTGTGCTCGGACAAGCCGTGTGATACGTCGACCTCACCGTTGTCGCCAAAATCCGGACAACGTTTGCCGGTCTCGGCGTCCAGCGCAATCAAGCGCGCGTCGAGCGTACCAACGACAATGCGATGTTCACAAAATCCTTCCTCGCCGGACTGCCAACTGCTAACCCCTCGACAATTCGGCAGGAAATCCGCAAAACGATCCACCTCGGAATCGAATACCCACAGTTCTTCACCGGATTCTGCATCCAAGGCGAATACCTTGTTGAAGGGTGAGCAGTAATACAGGCGATCCTCGACCATGATCGGCGTCACCTGTAACGAACTTTGGCTGATGAACTGATCCGGCGAGATGTTCGCCTCGCGGATGTCACCGGATCGATGTTCCCAGGCAAGTTCCAGGTACTGAACGTTTTCGGGGGTGATCTGGTTGGCCCGAGAAAAATGGCTGCCGCCCGGCGTCGCGCCATAAGCGGGCCAATCCGCTACCGTCCCGGCAGGAATCTCACCCAACGGCGGCGGCGAACAGGCGTACAAAAAAATCGCGGACAGCGCGAAGCAGCAGAACGCTCGGTACATGAAACCCCCGGTAACAAATCAGGTTGCGGATGCTAACGGTTGCGCCGTCGCACCACCAATTGGTTTCACAAATAGCGGCGAGCAACGTGCCACCAAACCGGCAACGCCAACAACAGCAACAGCGATGCCCAAACCAGCAACCCCGTCGCATCGAACGTCACCTGTAGGCCCGCATAAACCAGCGAGCCACCGGCATAGGCCAAATTTGAAAGTGCCATATAAACGGCAAACTGTGTCGCTGCAACCTGTGCTTTGCAGATACGCATCATCGTTACGATGATGACGATGAGCGAGAGATGTGAACAGATCCAGGTCAAAATCACCAAGCCCACCACGGCGTCATCGTTGCGCACAAGCACCGACAGGCCGACTAACAACATGGCGGACGCCTTTACCAATACCAGTATCGCGAGCGCTGCTTTGGTGCCGTACCTGTCGATCGCCGGACTGACAAGCAAGCCAACGACCGCCGCAACGATACTCCCAAAGGCGTACCAATCGTTGTAGTCAACGTCGTCCCAACCGAGCTCCTGAACCGTGTAAACGGGCAGCATGGTGAAAAGCAACCCGTCGGATATTCGGGTGAGCGTTTCGACCAGAATGAGCAGCAGGCTTACGGGCGCGACGAGTGCGGTAAGCCCCAACTTCAACAACGGCAGCACGCGATCGACCCTAAGATCCAACGCGTGCTGACTGGCTTGCCCTGGCGACCAGGGCAACAGCTTCTCTCCGTCACGTTCACGAATCAGCATGGGCACCAAGAAGATGGCGAGCGTAGCCCCCGTACCCAACAATGCGACGCCGTCCAGCCCCATCAGATTGAGTGCATAGCCGCCACCCGACGACCCGGCACTGATACCGAGCAGCTGGCCGCCAAACATGAAGGCGTTGGCGCGCGCCCGATCTTCGACCGGCAATACGTCGATGGCCATCCCGTCGACGGCCACGTCTTGGGTCGAAGCACACAGGTTGATGAGAAAACCAAGCCCCGCAGTAATATAGAAGAAGCTCTTCGGGTCCGGCGCGATGGCGAGTAGCAGAAACGCCGCCGCGATGCTGAGCTGCGCACCCATAACCCAAGGCCGTCTGCGGCCCATCGCGGGATAGCTGAACCGGTCCATGAAGGGACCGGCGAGCAGCTTGAGGCTCCACGGTAGATTGGCGATAAAGACGAAAATGCCGATTTCTGCCGGATCGAAGTCTTGGCTCGCAAACCAACTCGGCAAGGCCACGGCGAAGAGTCCGAAAGGTAACCCTTGCGCGATATAGAGAATGCCGAGCGCGGCAAAGCGCCATCTTCGGCTTTCTGTCAATACAGGGAGAGACGACGAGTTGATGGTTGTTTCGAGCGCTTTGTTCTTGTTCTCGAACTATGCCCGGTTCAGGCATGATGCTCAAACCGCAAGATAGCGATTACAATCAAGACGCTATGAAAGAATCACTGGCCGTCGGCTTCGAAACCGAACAGACCCATCGCGTGACACCCGACATGTCGCCGCCGCACCTTCCCATGAAGGTACTCTCCACGCCTTCAATGGTGCAACTGATAGAAGGTACGTGCCTTACGGCCATCGCACCCCATCTAGACGACAACGAAACCTCGGTCGGAACTCACGTGAACCTTTCCCATGTCGGACCCGCCAGCGCGGGCGAGGACGTGGTGGTCAAGGTGCGCCTCGCGGCAATCAACAAGCGACGTTTAACCTTCGAGGTCGAGGTTCGTTCACCGCGCGGCGTGATCAGCACAGGGACACACGAGCGCGCAGTGATCGACCCGAGCCGTCTGGGCTGACTTGAATAGCCCAGGTCTACGAAAGGCCACACGCAGCTGCAACGTTGACGAACCCGGTCCTAACGATCGCGGAAAGGCAGCGCCAGGCGCGACCACTGAATTAGCCCACCCGGTACGTTTGCCACCTGGTCATAGCCCGCTTTCAACAGGATTTCGGTCGCCATGGCGGAACGTTTGCCCGATTGGCACACGGCAACCACAGGTCGATCCTTGGGTACTTCGTCCAACCGGTCGCGCAACTCGTCCAACGGAATCAGCTTGGAGCCTTCCAAGTGGCCAAGTTCACCATCGAACTCAGCTTCGTTACGCACATCGAGAATGAACACATCGTCGATATTGCGCGCCACCCAATCCGGGCGCACCTCAGGCACGCCAGCGAACGTGACGGTGACCGGCCCCCAAGTGACTGCCTCGGGTAACGAGTCGTTTTCGGGGCGCCCGCAATGCAAATTCGCGGGGACTGCGATGTCGAGCAATTTAGGATGTGGCAGACCTAAGTTCTGCATGTAGCCGACGAAGTCCTCTTCTTGTGCGTCGCCGCCGATTCGCGGGTTGAAGCGTTTTTCTTCAGCAACCGTGGACACCGTGCGGCCAAAATAATCGTGACCAGGATAGATATGGCAGTCGTCCGGCAGCGTGAAGAGCTGCTCACGAATGCTCTTCCACATATCATGCACGTCGCCGCCTTGAAAATCGGTTCGACCCGTACCGCGAATCATCAGGCAATCACCCGTGAAGGCCATGGTTCGATCGTTGGTCACGTAAGTTACACAGCCCGCGGTGTGCCCAGGTGTTGCCCGCACCTCGAGGGAACAGTTACCGAACACGAGCATATCGCCATGATCGACGGCGAGGTCGACTTCCTCTGCCCCATAGCGTTTCGACAACACGATCTCCCCGTGCTCTGCAGTTTTCATCAGCCAAGCGCTGGTGACGTGATCGGCATGCACATGCGTGTCCAACACGTAGCGAATGTTGAGCCCAAGCTCGCGAATGAGTGCCGCGTCTCGCGCGTGCTGTTCAAACACCGGGTCGATGACCACCGCATCGCGTGACTCATCACACCCCAGCAAGTAGGTGTAAGTCGACGAAACCGGATCGAACAGTTGGCGAAAGATCACCCCGTTACCGTACCATAACTCAACGACGACTCTGATCAGCCAAAACGCGAGAATAGACGCTGATGCTCGGTAACGATGCGCTCCGTTTCGTCGGGTTCGGGTTGCATCGAGTAGCCACCGAGCTTGAAGGTACCATCAAGCAGGACCACATCGGTTCGCGGGAACATGTACAACAACCCTTTTCCCCCACCGATCGTCATGTAATCGACGGCTGGATCCGGAGGCAAGAATACCAGCTGCCCTTTTGCCGGCGTCAGCTCAGCGTCCCCGAAAAGCGCGGCCGCGCCGAGGCCCGTGCAGTTAAAAATGGTGGATTCACGTAACGCAAGCACCTCCGAGAGGTTGGCGAAGTTCCGGACCACGAACGTGCCGCCGGCCATCTGGAAATCCTGAACCAGTCGGCGCAGCAAAATAGCCGGTTCGATGCGCATCGTGACGGAGCGGCGCGCGTAAAACGCGCCGAACGGATGCCGACCAGGTTCCAAATCCTCAGTGTACGGAAAGAGATCCGCAAACTCACCGGCAGCGCCTTGTGGTTCGTCGGCCAGTTCATACAACTCCAGCCAACGCACGCCGTAGTCGGCGCCGCCGAGATTGGTGTACGCGTGGTGCGAAACTCGGGCGGCCCATTCCAGTTGGGACACGAACGATGGCGTTGCAACGTCTGGGTCGTAAACGCTGACCGGCGCTCACTCGCCAGCCGCGACGTTCGACGTCGTGTGGCGGGCCACGTCACGCGTATATATCGTTACCTGCCAGCCCGCATCCTGCAGCAGGCGGGCACTCGTTAGACCCATCACCCCGCTGCCGATGACCGCAATCTCCCCCGTTTGCATGCCGCGCACTTCGCGCGTCGCCAAAGCCGAAGACCCCCACGCCAAGCTGATGCCGCCACCACCATGGCCATAGTTGTGCACGATCAACTTGTCGTCGAACCGTTCACCCTCAACGACAAACCCGGAAGGCCGATACGGTCTATGACCCACGACCTCGCGAATGACGTTATCCATCGAAATACGCGGTGCGGCCCAGGGTTGTCTCGAGTAACCACGCGGCAACGACGGTGCCGCGAGCGGCACACAACTAGATGCGGTAGCCGCGCCAAGCAATGTCAACACAGTCCGCCGAGTAATGGCCTTCATCACGAACTACTCGCCTCCTCCGAATGAAGCACACCTTAGTGCGGGAGACAGATCCTGACAATCGCGCCCTTGCGGATCAGTACGCGGAATTCATCCGAATGACTTTCCGCGGAAAGCGAAAGCCGAGGACCCACTCGAGATGACTTTCCGCGGAAAGTGGGCGACGACGTATAGCGCTCGCGTTTCTCTCACCTCTTCAACGGTCTCAGTCCGCCCAACCTCCACCGGACGGCGATCTGGCCGCGCGAAGTACCGGCTGCCATCGGCTCGACGTTCGATAATGAAGCCCCCTTCATGCACCAGGCGATGATGATGCGTGCAAAGCAGTGTCAGATTGTCGAGACTCGTCTCGCCCCCAGCCGCCCAATGTTCGATGTGGTGCGCATCGACCCATTTGTCGTGCGTGCAACCGGGAAAGGTGCAGCATCTATCACGAGCCAGTAGCGCTCGCTTGATCGCCGTCGGAACCGTACGTTGTTTGCGACCAACGTTCAGAGGTTCACCGTTGGGGTCATCCACTATCGGCACTATGCTGCCGTCGCAACACAGTCGCTTCACGGTATCGATGGGCAAATCCGATTTACCACCTCGACCTTGCAAGGCCTGTTCGTCCACGTGCACCACCACCTGATAGTGTTCTGCGTTGCCGCCATCGGACGTCTCCTCTTCAAGCGCACAGCGTGCCATCTGTACCAGAGCATCGGCACCACGGGCGAATAGCGATGGCTCGATTTCAGGATCGTCGTTCGGTAGGCGACATGCCACGCGCTCTAACGCCTGCATCACCAGTTCCAAGTCCGCGCGTGGCAACTGCACCGATAGCGTGCCCGTGCCGTCATCGTTGAACGATCGCGACAAGGAGCGGCCCTCGTGCGCACGTCGTGCGGCATCAACAGAGTCCGTGCTGCCGTTGCGTAGCTGGCGACAGTACCTCTCCACCTGCGCAGCGCTCGCATGTATCGCGTAGTCCAACAAGTCGGTTTCGTTCACATCCGTCGCAATGCGGGTCAACGCACGTACTTTGGAATACGACAAGTCGCCCCGTTTGAACGCCTCCTCGACCTGAGGCAACAACCGCAACGTCTTTGCCACACGAAGCTTCTCTTGGGCGGTGTTGCGGGTAATGCCGCATTTCAGGTTGAGCCAGTCGGCACAGTCCACCATGCCCCACTCGCGCCAACCCTGTCGCAGGTCGAACTCTCGTAACAACAGCAGAAAGCGATGGGTCGCTTGGGATACGTCGCGCCAGCTCGAGATGAGTTCGTCTTCCAGATCATCGATGGGCTGACAGGGTTTTATGAGGGCATTCATGGGCAGTCTTCCGAGTAATGAATACTGTATAAATATACAGTAATACAGCCTAGAGCTCAATGTTTATGTGGCTTTCGACTCGAATACAGGCCATCATGGCTGACCAAAAGGAGGATTCCATGAGTATTGTCGATCGATATTTGGCCTACGCAGAGGCCTTCGAGGCAACCTTCGTAGATGACGATTGGTCTCGCCTCGAGCAGTTTTTTACACCGGACGCAACGTACGAACCCGGCGACGGGACCAAAATCGAAGGCCGCGACGCGATATTCGCCAACCTTCAGGAATCGGTGAATTCGCTGGACCGCCGGTTCGACTCGCGCGAGTTGGCGGATTTCACACCGGCGGTCGACGGCAACCAGGTGTCCATGTCGTGGACGGTGACGTTCAAGGTTTCCGGAGCACCCGACCTCGTGATGACCGGAACGGAAATCGCGACGTTCAGCGGTGACGTTATCGAACGATTGGAAGACATCTTCGACGACCATACCGCCGCGACGATGGAGCGTTGGATGGAAGCAAACGGCGCGGCTCTCGGCTAAAAGCAACGTGCCCTAGGGTTCGGACAGCTTGCTAACCTGCTCCTTCAACGCCTCCTTCAGCGAGGCGATCTCCTCCGCGACGTGATCGGGGTTCGCAAGCTCACGACCCGCCCGCTTAAACCAATGACCGGCGTTAGAGAGATCGCCCTCCATCATGTGCACGATGCCATGGGCCCAACTGCCTAGCGGCGATTCATCCTTTTGGGCGATGCGGTGGGCTGCTTCCCAATCGCCTTTTTCGAGAAATTCGACTGCATCTAAAAGTGTCATAGGCACAACGCCGCAACCAGGGAACTACGCATTGTACGGCGGCCAGCACTTCGTCCCCTGGTCATGCGCGGGCTAGCCGGTGGGTTCACCGCTTTGTGACTCGCCCGTTGCGGCTGGCTGCGGATCTGTCGTCGCCACCGTCTGGGGTTCTAAATCGACAGACACGCCGCGGTCATCGGTTAGTTCTCCAAGAAACTCCGGCAGTTCCATACCCGCCATCTTGGCGAGTTCGTGCAAGGATGGCAGCGCGTGCGTGAGCCCGCCTAGAAAATTGCCGACGGCCTTTCCGTCGCCGCCGTCGTAGACGACGACCTTCTCAAAATCGATATTACTGATGGCCAGTGCCTGCGCTGCGACAATCGCATCGAGTTTATCGACGATCATGAGACGGCCTGCCGCATCGGGACTGCCATCGGCTGCCGCCACGATGGCTCTAAACCCCTCTGCCATCTTCACGAGGATCTCGCGACGACCCTCAGCTTCGCCCTCGAGTTTCGCTCGGAGCGCTTCGCCTTCTGCTTCACCTGCAAGAACCGCTTTGGATTTCTCACCTTCCGCTTCAGTCGTAACACGGTCTCGCTCGATTTCTGCGGGCACGACTACGTCGGCAAACTGAGAAGCTCTATCGCGTTTTGCACGCGCCTCTTCGGCCATTTTTTCCGCCTCGTAGCCCTCTCGCTCTGCCGCAGCACTTTTGACGGCTTCGGATGCGTCGCCAAGACGCTGGGCTTCAGCTCTGGCGACCCGAAGAGTAGCTTCGGAATCCGCTTCGATGGCTTTCGCTTCGTTCTCACCGATAACCGCCTTGGCGTTTGCGTCTGCTACCCGAACGCGCTGGTCTTGTTCTGCCTCGGCCGATCCAACCGCACCATCACGATCCTGTTGAGCCACCTCGACGCGCGCTTGGTTGATGGCTTCCGCTGCCGCACGTTGGCCAAGCGCCTCGATGTATCCCGACTCATCCGTAATATCTGAGATGTTTACGTTGATCAGGCGGAGTCCGATCTTGATGAGCTCGGACTCGATGTTGTCGAGCACCCGCGACTCGAACGTTTCTCGATCACCATTGATCTCTTCGATGTCCATCGTCGCAATCGTTGCGCGGAGCTGACCGAAGATAATGTCTTTGGCCGTTTCTTCGATATCCGCGGTAGAAAAGGATAGCAGACGCTCTGCCGCGTTGTTCATGAGCTCTGCCGTCGTACCGATACCAAAGGTAAATCGAGACGGCACATTGACGCGAATGTTCTGTTTGGACAGTGCACCGGACAGTTTTATGTCGACCGTCATGGGCGTTAGGTCCAGGAATGCATAGCCCTGGATAACTGGCCAGATGAACGTCGTGCCACCGTGGATGGTTTTCGCAGATTGCGCCCCGCCGATCTGCCCGTACTTCACCAGGATTCGGTCGGACGGACAGGTCTTGATGCGTTTGGTTATGGCGAGAATCGTTCCCACCACAACCAGCGCAAAAATAACCACAAGGATGAGTGTGTAAGGCATCAGGCTATGTCTCCTGCGTGTTTTTGATAAGAACCCACAATGAGCTGGCTTCCAGAAACGTCCAGTACGATAACGGGCGTATTTCGACCCAACGCTTCACCGTCGGTGACGGCATGGTATTCCTTCAACCTGCCCTGTATGGGAACCCGCACTTTCCCAATACCCGTCCGGTTCGGAGGAATGGAGAGCGTTACCGTCGCTTCCTCGTCGATGGCGTTCACGAGTTTGATGTTGCCTTCGTGTTTCAGCTTGGATATCGCAAACAGCAACAGCATATTCATCCCGACGAGGAAAGAACCAATCACAAATCCGACGAAAGCCACCAGGAGCACGTGCGTTAGTCCCCAGTCATACGCCATGAGCCCTCCCCATGAAAAACCCATGAGAAACGACACGCCGTTGCGTATGGTGAAGACGTCGCCCAACGAAAAACCTTCCTCAGCTGCGTCGTCGCCGGAATCGGTGTCTGAATCGCCATCCATGATGCCGAACAGCGTGAGGAAGAACTGAATGGCGAAGATGAGCGTCGAGCCCACGCCGGTGGAAAAAAGAAACTGTTCGATACCCGAAAGGCTGTCGAACCACTCAGTCAAGACGCATATCCCCCAACAGTGCTTAGGTGTGTCCGAGCATATCACCTTGTGATTGAAGAACTCTGAAGAGAAAACCGGTTACGCTGGAGACCGACGCGTAGGGTCAACGCGTCAGTCTTGGATGACCATTCAAAACACGCGGGTCGCTAATCAGCGCTGGACAGCGGATACCACTGCCCAGAACCTTGCCGAAGCTATACGCTCGGGCCGTCGCTGCCGTCAGGCACCCAACTGCCATGGAACCCATAGGGCACACGGGCGGGCAACAACACCTGGGCGATCGGCGGCTGCGATAGATCCCTGGCATCCAGTATCAGCAGCTCACTCGCATCTCTTCCAGCATCGTAGACGAAACTCATCAGGAAACCGTCGTCCTCGGCCTCACCACCTTCGCGTGGAATGAAATACGCCTCACCGCTATGACGACCCGGCCCTAGTGCGAACTCGGTAGTCACGCCGGTTTGCATGTCGTGCTTGAGGATCGTCGGAAAGGTGGTGCCCTCCACTGCCACGGAGTAACCGTAGCGATAGGGTTTGCTGTTCAAGACCGGACTGCAACGGGGGAATTCCTGACCGCGGTCGTCGACCCGTTCGGTAGTGACTTTGCGGGTCTTGGGATCTACCGTCCAACGATCCAAGGTCGCAAGACTATCGCCGAAAGGTCCATGATTGTCGGTTAGAAACATCCGCTCGTAACGACAAACGTCCAACACCACCTTGCCCGCAGCATCCTCATAGGCATTCATCGGGTGGAAGAGGTAACAGGGTTCCACCTCACACCAGATGACGTCGGCGCCGCTGCCATCGCGGGGGAGCAAGCCAACCCGGGGCTGGTACTGCGAATTCCAGCCAAAGGGAAAACGCATCTCGCGTTGCAGGAGGCCGCCGTCTATGGTCACCGGCAGGTCGTAGACCACCGCATAGTTCTCGGTGAGGCTCATATCGTGCACCATGGGCATGCCAGGCACCGGCACGTCCACGGTTTTCTTCACGCGCCCGTCTCTGCCGACGTGCACATACTTCACATGATCCTGCCAGGCCGGCCAGCTATAACACATCGCATGCAGGTCGCCGGTATCCGGGTCGACTTTCGGGTGGGCGCTAAAGCCCATCTCTGTGAGCGTACCGAAAAAGTTGTTGACGCCAACGGTATCGAGTTCATAGCCAAGCTCGATAGGCGGAGCGCCGGATTCGACGATTGCGAACGTGCGCCCCGCATGGCCGATGACGTGGGTGTTGTTGCTTCCCGCGAAGACGCGGCCGGCCGGATCTTCACCTAGCGCTTCCACCATGGCTTCGCTGCGTACCCAGCGGTTGCGATACCACAGTGCCTTACCTTCGCCCAGGCGCACGCCGTGCACCATGCCGTCCCCCACAAACCAGTGGTGTTTCGTCATATCCACCGGCGCCATCGGGTTCGGCCCGTTGCGCAGATAGCGCCCGTTGAGCTCAGCTGGTATGCGACCACGCGTCTCGAGCGCCATCGCCGTAACCTCTTCTGTGACGGGACCAAAGTTGTCGGCAAGATACGGAAGCGCCGTTGCGACGTTCTCCCACCCTTTCGGACCGGCCAGAAGATTCGAGAACGGATAGACGAGACTCGTCGCTGCCGCCCCGATAGTCGTGTTCAGAAAACTGCGTCGCTTCATTTGGATTCCCCAGTAAGCCTTACTCGAAGAATACCCACAAACGGACGCAGCTAAAAGTGGTTCATCACGCGAACGAACCGTTGCTGTCATTTTCAGCTAACGGTTGGGGCGATTCGAAACAGCCTTTACTGGATGAATCGATTGAACGCGAAACCGCACTTGTATCTGTTTAGCCCCTGGGAACCAATGAAATCAGTAAGTCATGGGGCCCGCGGGATTCCCAAAACGAGAGATCTAGCAAGGAATCCATAGGGCGAAAGCACCAAAATGTGACCCACGTCACTAGCTGTATGGCGATCGGTCTGGATGTTCTGCCACCACAGCGAACTGTCGAGGTATTTCAATGAAATTGTCACTCGTACCGATCGAAGGTAAAGAGGCCATCAGCAAAGAAGAAAAGGAGCGCGCGAAGCGGCGCGCGCGCCAGATCCGGCCCGCGGAGCTGAGCCGTTTCGACAACGCAGACCGCAAGCAGATAGAACACTTCCTTACTTTGCTGATTACCCTGTCTGAGCAGCTTCATCACGACATGATGGAGCATGCCGAAGACCCGGGTGAGAACGATTCCTACGAAAAACACATCGCGAAACTGCAGGCTCAACGCCACGCTCTGTTTGACGCCCCGTCACCGGCCATTGCCGATTTCATCGACCTGCTGCAGTTCTACCCCATGGAGCCTTGGCCCGAGTTCGAGATGATGATCGCCGGTACCCGGGGCGAGGACCTGCAGCGTTACTACGAAGCCAAGTTGAAAGCGGCCGTCGACCCCTACCACATGGGCGCGGAAGGCGACGTTGACCGGGCTCAGGATGAGCAGATGGAAAACGCCAAGAAATGCCGCATCACGCCACACGAAATCGAGGAACTCGTTCAGAGCCATTCGC
>JAPUIA010000097.1 GCA_027297435.1 Gammaproteobacteria bacterium
GTCAACCTGTAACGCATCCGGACCCCCCATGATCTTGAGAAGCAACGCGTTACGCTCGGCTTCATCTGCCGGAAGATGCTTCTCCAAGAAATAGGCACCGCGTGACGTGCCGCCGCGTATCAGTGAACAAGGAATGCCTCCTTGAAGAGCCATCAAGTCTGCATGCGCGAGTACACTCGCTTCGCATTTTCCGAGAAGATCATGTGTTTTTCAGCCTCCGTCGCCTGACTCGAGGCATCGATGTATCGTCGGGTGTCGTCAAAATTGTGCCCCGTGTTGGGGTCGACACCACGCACCGCACCCAGCAACTCGGATGCAAACAGGACGTTGGCAGCCGGTATGACGTCCAGCAACAGGTCGATACCCGGCTGGTGGTAGACGCACGTGTCGAAGTACACGTTGCTTAAGACCAGTTCTTCCAACGGGGGTTTGTCCATCGCTTGCACCAGACCGCGAAACCGCCCCCAGTGATACGGAACCGCACCACCGCCGTGAGGGACGATGAACTTGATGGTCGGAAAATCCCGCAACAAATCAGACGTCAACATCTGCATGAATGCCGTGGTGTCTGCACCCAGATAGTGCGACCCGGTGGTGTGAAAGCACGGGTTGCACGCGGCGCTCACGTGGATCATCGCGGGCACGTCCAGGTCACACATCCTCTCGAAGAACGGGTACCAGTATCGATCGCCCAGCGGCGGGTCTGTCCAGTAACCGCCGGACGGATCTGGATTCAGGTTACAGCCGACGAAACCCAGTTCGTTCACACAGCGCTCGAGTTCAGCGATGCAGTTGTCGGGTGCGACGCCCGGCGTCTGGGGTAACTGAGCAACCCCCACGAAGTTGTCGGGATACAGTTGCGTAATGCGGTAGATCAGGTCGTTACAGTGTTCGGTCCAGGTGCTGGACGTGCTGGCGTTGCCAATGTGGTGTCCCATCCAGCTGGCGCGCGGCGAGAATATCGTGAGATCGGTACCACGCTCGGCCTGCATTTTGAGCTGCGCGCCTTCCAGGCTTCCGCGAATCTGATCATCGCTTATCCCGAGCTTACCCTTGACCGACTGATGCATCGGGTTCAATTCGAGGTCTGTCTTTTGCCTGTCCCGATAGGTTTCCAGTTCATCCGGCGCCGTCGTGTAGTGGCCGTGGCAATCTATGATCATCCCTGCTCGCGTATAACCGAGATAGCTGCAACGATAGCACCACCACTCCCGCGCACGAAGACCCTCCGGTTTGCACCGTGACGAAATCCCGGTCTACGTCGCCGATATGCTTGCAAGCGAATCACGGGTGATAATCAGTGCCGTGACCGCCGATCAGGTGGAGATTGCTGCAAAGAGCATCGCCCTTCTGGCCCCCGCGTGGGGGTTCGATGTCCGTCGGACGCATACCGAGGCCGAGATCCTCGTGCTCCGCATATCAGGCAATGCGCGGGCGTAAGATATCTGCGACCGCACAAGGTTTGGCCCTGACCGAGTATTCATTCACGCTGGTCATCCAGGTCTACCACCGAAACAGCCATTGCGTCGGCGGCGGCGAGCATGCGGCGGTCATAGCTGGCGAGCTCGAGCCGCTGGCCGTTCCGGAGAAGGTAGTCGAGCGAAGCCAGGTGCAACGCATCGAGCGTACGAACGGGAACTGGGAACGGTTCCAGCGCACGGGTGAGTACTGGCGCGGATAGTTCCAATAGCGCAAGCCGGCCGACGAGTCCCCGCGCCGCTTCTCCATGGGAATCCTCGAGCTTGCGTGCGTGGAGCCGGGTCCACAGCTCGTACTCGAGCAACCGGCTGGCAATAAGAGTTTCGGTCCAAAGCCAGGCGGGTGGACGGCGATCTTCGGCGAGAAGTTGTGCCAGCACAACGGACGTGTCGACGTAAATCACCGTTCGCTTCTATCGACATCCAATTCCGCGAGCAGCTCGCTCAAAGGTGCGACGGGTTTTGGCGTCGGAGGTGTACCCATGTCGCGCAAGACCGGTGGCGTCAACCGGCCCTTACGAACTGCCTCAGCAAGAACGGCATCGGCGAGCAGGGGGCTGCGTGTCTCGGTCGGCGCGGTGATCTGCGCTACGACCCGGTCGTGGTCAGTCACCAGCACAGTTTCACCGGCGGCGGCCAAGCGCACGTATTCGCTCAGCTTGTTTTTGAGTACCTTTAGGCCGACGGACTTCATATCAGTAAAGTAGCTACTAGTAGCTACTACGTCAAGTAGTCTAGGATGTTGCAACGGCCGCTCACCTACGAGCAGTCATAAAAGGGCGACTATCGCGGGCGCACAGCCCGCCTGCTCGACTCTGTGGATTCGTTCGATCTTAGCCCAAGTGGCCTGGCAAGCGTTTTGCACCACCGGGACTTCTGCCACGTGTGCAGGAGCGGTTCGCTGCGGAACACCGTTCGGTTAAGACTCTGCGTATCGATCTGTCTAGAGCCGTGATAACTCGCCCTAGGTGTTCCCTTGACGATCAAGGAATAGGATATGTTGACCAAACTCTCAAATCGCTTCACGCTTGGGCTGATCGCGACCGTGTTGGTAGCCCCGGCGCGGGGGTTCGATGTCCGTCGGACAGCTAGAGAGACTGCAGCATTGCGAATGTTGATTCGCGGGCACTCAACAGTAGAGAGACGTACGAATCCGACGTGCACCTTGTCTTGATTTTCGAACCGCAGTCTCAGAAACGTCGCAAGGCTATATCACCCCGTAACACTCTCTAAAACTTTTCACGCGAGGCGCACCATGGACCCAGACTGGCTGCCGTTCCATCCGGCCCCTTCCAAACCCGAGTTCCGTCCACCCTCGGGGGCCGTGGATGCGCACTGCCACGTGTTTGGACCCGCTCATGAGTTTCCTTTTGCGCGAGAGCGCAAGTACACGCCATGCGACGCTGGTAAAACATCGCTTTTTGGCTTGCGCGATCATCTGGGTTTTTCACGCAACGTCATCGTCCAGGCCACCTGTCACGGCACGGACAACGCAGCCCTCGTCGACGCGCTGCTGTTTTCGAAGGGTCTTGCGAAAGGCATTGCTGCGGTCGATCAGGTCATTACCCATGACGAACTTCGCGCATTGGACGCGGCGGGTGTGCGCGGAGTGCGCTTCAATTTCGTCAAACGCCTGGTCGACAAGCTGCCTCGAGAAGCTCTACAACGGGTCGCCGAGAAGATCGAACCGCTCGACTGGCACATCGTCGTCTATTTCGAAGCGGAAGTACTGGATGAAATCTACGACCTCATCACGGCGTTACCGACCACGGTCGTGGTGGATCACATGGGTCGGCCCGACGTTGCGCAACCCGTGGACGGCCCCGAATTCAAAAAGTTCGTTCGCTTGATGGAAGATCACCCCAACTTCTGGGTCAAGGTAAGCTGTCCCGAGCGTTTGTCAGCTGTGGGACCGCCCGGGTACGAAGACGTGGTCCCGTTTTGCCGCGCGCTGGTGGAACGTTTCAGCGACAGGGTGCTGTGGGGTACCGACTGGCCCCATCCCAACATGAAATCGCACATGCCGGACGACGGTGCGCTGGTGGATTTCATTCCTAAGATCGCGCCTACCTTGGCTCAGCAACGGGCTTTGCTGGTAGACAATCCGATGCGGCTTTATTGGCCGGAGCACGTTAGCCGTTAGACAGGTTCCAATACGGTGAGTCCGGCGGCCGTGTTGGAAGCCGGAACATGGTAGTGGCGATACACTTGTCTTACCGAATCGCCCAATGTACCTCGCATCGCGAGCCACATAACAAGCTCGATGCCCTCAGAGCCTGCTTCACGGATGTAGTCGACGTGCGAGCGTTCGGTTAGACCTATCGGGTCGCTCACCAGGCGGTCGAGAAAATCGATGTCGAATGGTTGGTTGATGACACCTGCCCGCTCACCTTGCAACTGGTGCGACATACCGCCCGTGCCGAATACCACAACGGTCAAGTCTTCATCAAACGACGCCACAATGCTGGCGATCGCCCGACCGAGATCGTAGCAGCGTTTGCCGGTGGGCGGCGGGTACTGAATTACGTTCACGCACAGTGGAATCACCCGGCACGGCCACGCATCGCATTGTCCGAACAGTATCGATAGTGGCACCGTGAGCCCATGGTCGACGGCCAGGTTGTTGGCGATGGTCATGTCGAATTCGTTCAGGATCAGGTTTTCCGCCAGATGCCAGGCCAGGGCCGAATGTCCTTCCACGGCCGGGACGTCACGCGGCCCATACCCCTCGTCTGCCGGCAGAAAGGCATCCGCCACGCCGATCACGAAGGTGGGTATGAGCTCGAGTGAAAACGCCGAAGCATGGTCGTTGTAGATGATGATAGCCACGTCCGGCTGGGTTTCCCTCATCCACTCGCGAGCCGGCTCGTAACCCTTGAACAACGGTGCCCAGTAGTCGCTGTCCGTTATCCCGTTGTCCACGGCGGCACCGATGGCGGGTACATGCGAGGTGCCGACTCCCGCGATGATGCGCGCCATCAGGATTCTCCCGTCCGCCGGTTTCCGTCGATCGGACGACCACCGTTCATCATCATTGCCTTGAACGCCTCCTCCGTCATGCCCGACATCTGGCCACCGACGTACTGCATCGATTTTCGGTCGAACATCGCAAGCTTGAACGTGTAGTAGATGTTGCCGCCCAACTTCAACAGTTCCAGATAGTCTCGATCCAATACCGCTCGGCTTTGCTCGGTCGTCAGACCACGTTCTTCCAGATAGGCAGATTCGTCTTGTGCAAACAGCTCGCGGTTTGCTGCATCGTTCAGCGACATGCAGAACATGTTGAGCCGATACCCTTTGCGACTGTGTTCACCATCGAATACGTAGGTTCCCGGAATGTCTGAGTAGTCTTTCATGGATCTCTCGCCGTTAATTTCATCGGAAGTTCTCGGAACCCTCGCAATGCATTGTTGGCATCTGGTACCGGCTCGCCAGTGAGCTCGATCCGCCGCACCTTCGCGGCAAGAATTTGCAGCAACACTTCGGATTCCAGCGTTGCCAAATGCCGGCCTACACAAGCGTGAATGCCAACACCAAAAGCGGCCTGACCACCTGGACGACGCGTAATGTCGAAGACGTTCGCGTCCGGCCATCGATCTGTATCGCGATTTGCGCAGTCGATGTTGAGCAGAATCTTCGCGCCCTCGTTTAAACGCACGCCCGAGACTTCGACGTCTTCATCGGCCGTTCGATAGAACGTGTGTACGGGAGACGCGTAGCGCAGTGCCTCCTCGAACGCGAACCTGGCGCGGCTAGGATCTTGCATGAGAATCTGCCACTGTTCCGGATGATCTGCAAAACAACGCAACATGTTGCCAATGGCGATAACGGTGGTGTCAAGACCCGCTGAGAGTAGCGAGCGCACCAACAATGACGCTTCCGCTTCCGTGATCTCGCCCCGGTCGGCGCAACGGTAGATGTCGCTGCCCAGCGCACCGTCGGCCAGGTTCTGCCTCTCACATTGTTTTGCGATCCAGGGGACTGCTTGTTCCGCTCTCGCCGCCGCACGCGCCGCAATCTCGTTCCTCGGGCCCAGCATGTTGAAAACGAGGTTGCCGTAGTCGAGCAGAAAATTTCGGTTCTCCTGCGTCAATCCCACCGCATCGGGGAACACGGTAATGGGAAACCCCACCGCAAGTTCGGCGATGCCATCAAATTCACCTGCGCCCAGCAACCTGTCGATAAGTTGCTCAGCTTCATTCTCAAATCGAGCTCTCAGCGCAGACAGGGCGTTGGCAGACAACACACTCGACAGCACTTTGCGCATTTTTTCGTGTTCCGGCGGGTCTGCTTCGAGGATGAGGCTTGGTGGCCTCCATGGCTCTTCCGTTTTGAAATCCTGCAACCCCACGCCCCGTGACGAACAAAATGAACGATGGTTTCTGAAGATAGCGGTGAGTTCACGGTGCCGGCCCGTAGCCCAGACGCCGTAGTGGGTCAGCCACACCAGTGGTCCGCTACGGCGCAGCACCTCGTGAAATTCACTGGGGTCTTCGAGGTGGTTTGTCTCGTACGGATCGATATCGGAAACGGACGCATCAGGGAAGGGTGCGTCGAAAAAGGGTTTCTGCATCTCTTTTTTTCCTCCGCGTCAGCACGCCGCGCATGTTGTTAACCGAGATCCTCAAAGGGCAGCCCAGCGTACTGTTCGCAGAGAGACCTCATGCCGGTGTCTGACGAAGCCAGATAAGAAAGTTCCTGCTCCTGCGCTCGCAAATCGAACGGCACTTGCTGCGGAAATCGATGCAGCAAGCCGGTCAACCACCAAGAAAAACGAGCTGCTCCCCACACGCGGCGCAACGCCATGTCGGAATAGCTTAGCAAATACCGTTCATCACCCCGCTTGATCTGGGCGACCAGCGCACGGGAAAGGTAGAAAACGTCCGAAATCGCCAGGTTGATTCCCTTGGCCCCGGTCGGCGGAACGATGTGCGCAGCATCTCCGGCGAGAAACAAGCGCCCGTACGACATCGGCTCAGACACAAAGCTTCTGAGCGGCGCGATGGATTTCTCAATGGAGGGGCCGGTAACGATGGCATCGGCTATGTCTTTGGGGAAGCGCAATTTCAGCTCTTCCCAAAAACGGTCGTCTGGCCATTCATCCAGTTTGGTTTCCAGCTTGCACTGAATGTAGTAGCGACTCAGCATCGGATTGCGCATGGAGCACAGCGCAAAACCGCGTTCGCTGTTGGCGTAAATCAGATCGGGCAACGGTGGGGTTTCAGACAGGATGCCCAGCCACCCGAACGGATACTCCTTTTCGAATTCCTGACGTTTCGCCGCAGGTATGGCCTGCCTGCTGACGCCATGGAAGCCGTCACAACCGGCGATGAACTCACAGTCGATCCGAATGCGTTCCCCGTTTTTTGTGTAACCGACCGACGGGTGATGGGTATCGATATCACGCAACGTAACCTCGTCAGCCTCGTTGATAACGACGCCCCCCATCGCGTCGCGAGCGGCGTACAGATCTTCGGTTATGTTGGTTTGCCCATAGGCCATCATCGGCCGGTCTGCGTACTTTTTTGTGTCGATGGTCAACCGGTGTTCGCCGCTCCAGACGATATCCGCACCGTCATGCACCTGACCATCGGTGTCCATGCGGCCACCGACGTCTGAATCGCGCAGCACCTCGACGGACCCCCACTCGAGCACGCCCGCTCGGATCCGGCTCAAGACGTGTTCACGGGATTGACATTCGAGAACCACGTTCTCGACACCCTCGAGATGCAGTCGCTGACTGAGGAGCAGTCCTGCCGGTCCCCCGCCGACGATCGCGACGCCGGTCTTCAAGAATTCCTCAAAACGCATGCCCCCCGCAGATAGCGCACTCTACCATCTCGACGCCGGGTCCTTGCCGTTCTCGGTAAAACGGCCCCCATGCTAAGCTCGAACGGAGGCGAGAACACCCCGTGTCCGGTTGAACGCAATAGAAGAGAGAGTGATCTGAACCAGATTAATTGGTCCGAAGGCCAACACCACGCGAGAGACTTTCAGGTTGAGCGTGAAGGACGACGGGTAGTCACCGGGGCGTTATGGACACCCGACAAATCTACGCCAGGAAGTCCGATGGTTTTATGTGGGCATGGTGCTTCAGGCGACCGCTATCAGGCACCTATTCCCCACCTCGCACGACGTTTCGGCGAAGAAAACGGATATCCGGTGCTTGCGATCGACGGGCCCGTACACGGTTTACGTCAGGTCGGCCCCGGCGGGCGAGTGGCCTTTGCCGAGGAAATGCAAAGATCATCGTTTTTGGATGACATGGTCGAAGACTGGCACCTGGCCTTCGAAACCGTGACTCGTGAAGTCGACGTGGGTAGGGGGCCACTTGGTTATTTCGGGCTCTCGATGGGCACCATATTGGGTATCCCACTTTTGGCGTCGAAAATTACATTCACAGCCTCTGCGATCGGTTTATGCGGTTCATCTGGCGCAGCGTCGAGGATTGGCGAACGTCTTCTCCGAGACGCGGCGACCATTGAACACCCTGTATTCTTCCTCATGCAGTTGGAAGACGAACTCTTCGATCGCGAAGGCTACCTAGCCCTATTCGATGCCTTGTCGAGTACGGACAAACGGTTACACGCAAACCCCGGATTGCACCCCGAAATTCCGGCGGAAGAGATCGCCTTCGTTGTCGAGTTTCTAACAAACCATCTGAGCGGTCGCGCCGAAAGACGCCTCATCAATCCGCTGGCAGAGTAGCCTCTACGATATTGTCACGTCGTCGTTCGAAGTGCTTGCGGCGCAATCCGACCTTCGGGGCAAGCGGTCGAGCCGCCTAACCCGAAATGTTCGTCTCAACTCGCTCCGCGTCTGCGCGATAGGCCGAATTGCCTGCCGCGTACTTACATCGACTTACAAACGACGTGGAACCAAATCTTACGAACCGTCGTGTAGAAGTTTGAACGAGCGAGGAAAGCGAATGAACACTGAAATCCACGTCCTTGAGCACGCTGAGCACGTTGCGCTGCAAGGTAACGTGAACTTGCTCGATCTCCATCTCTTGCTCGCCCGCCGGACCGCGAACGAAGCCGTCGTTACCCGCGATATTGTCCTCGATCTTGGTGCCGCCAACGTCGGTGCGTCGGTTCGCGAGATTTCTACTTTCATCGTTTTCCTCGCAAACGATCTGCTTGCAAGATTGGGCACTCGGCGCTTCACGGTCGTCACCGGCAGCGAACAGATTGACTTCAACTGGGACACCATAGGGTTGGCCGCTATTCACGAGCTTGCTGCCTCCCACGAACGCTTCGACGTCGTCGACGATATTGCTCGAGTGAAAGTAGACGGTTCCCAAAACGTTGCTGAATCGGCTCCACCGAGGTTGGCGGATCGACGCTGGCGTCAAACGCTCTCCTTTGAGATACCCACTATGGACGTCACTTTCGTACCAGCTTGATGTCTGAGAAGCTCACCGTTAGTGATGATGATTGCAGTAGGCCACCCCCGGAGAGAGCATGATGACCGAACTCATCTCGAACACGGCACTTGCCGGTAGTCTAGACTTGGAGCTGTCGAGCGACGGCGAATGGTCCAAGGATAGTTGGGGGGAGACTGAAGAAGTCGGAAGACGTAGCGAAGTATATGGCTTGCCGCTTTCGCAGAAAGACGTCGAGAACTTTCATCGCGAGCTCGACCTCATCAAAGAGATGCGAACGGATATGACCGCAGCCGGGCTCAGGGAGTTTACGATGCCGTTGATGCAGCGCGTTTTCTAGCCTGACTCGAACCGCGCCATTTTGGCTGCCGAGGTATTGCGCAGATAGCACCCGCGCACGCTCCACTGACACGCCTCGGCTTCCGCGTCGCTCGCACGGAGGTTGGATAGCCACGCTGGACAACCGCGTTGGCAAGCGCATTATCTTGCCTATGGACTGCGCTACCGATCAAGAGTGGCTCCGATGATCACCCGGCGGCACGTGCTTGCTGCAGGAGTGTTTGCACCGTGGGCGCTGGCGGGTGGTCCCTCGGCCGCCGGCAACGACGGCCTGGTGCGTTTGCTCATCGAGACTCGCCGGGAATCTCTGCTGGCGGCGCTTGCTGCGCGCATTCGTACCGGTCTTGCGCCCACCGAGCTTCTCCGCGCGCTCACCATTGCCGCCTGCCGGGAGGTGAGCCCCTACCCGGACGTGGGCTTCAAATACCACGCCGTGATGATGCTGCAATCCGTGCAGCTCTCGATGGCGGCGTTGCCCCGGGAGCGCGCGTGGTTACCGCTGCTTTGGGCCGCCGACTATTTCAAAACGGCATCGGCCCAGGAGGATCGCTTCCGACCTTGGTCGCTGCCTGCCGTGCCAGAGCGCTTAAGAAATCCGGAGATCTCGGCGCTGGTGGATGCATTGGCGTCCTGGGATCGCGACGAGGCCGATCGTGCCATTGCGGCGCTGATGGATGCCGGGCAAACGCATTACGTGCTGCAAACCCTCATGCTCTATGCCGCGCGCGATTTTCGCGCCATCGGCCACAAGACCATCACTGCCGCCAATGCTCATCGGCTGCATGCGGCGCTGGGGAGCCCGGTGGCCGTCCCCCTTGCGCGGTCGCTCGCGTTCGCCGTCCAGAACCCGGAAGGCGATGCCGACCCCGCACAGCACGACTATGTGGCCGACGGCGACTGGAAGGCGAATCATGTGCTCGCCGCCAATCTCCCACGCCGTTGGCAGACCGGACGCGACGATGCTGCCGCGGCGCAAACGTTGCTTCAAGAGCTGCGTACGGGAAAGAGCGAATGGGCGGTCACCGCGGCAACAAGCCTCCTAAGGGATGACGTGAGCGCGCACACCGTGTGGGAGGCGGTGATGATGTTCGCCGCGGAGCTTATCCTGCGGCGTAACAACATCATTGCCGTGCACGCCAACACCATGGCTAATGCCATGCACTACTGTTACCTGGTGACCGAAGCGGATTCCGCGAAACGTTTGCTGCTCTTGCAGGCGGTCGCGTTCATGGCGCGCTTTCGCGCGCTGGTGGATCGGGACCCGAAGGCGCGTGACCGTCGCATCGATGCCATCGAGCGGCTACCGGCAGCGACCATAGACGAGATC
>JAPUIA010000098.1 GCA_027297435.1 Gammaproteobacteria bacterium
GCTGGATATTTGCGGCTCGCTTTGAAGTCCGGGGGTTTCATAATCCACACTTGTACTTTCGCGCCGTCGGTCGACTTGACCCAATGGGAAGAGATACCGGCAGTTTGCACTTTGGATAGAAGTGGGCCGTTGAAATTCGTCAGTTGTTTGGTGCGAATTGATTTCGCGCCGACGGCTCCGACGTAGATCTCGCCGAGGCTTGTCGCAGTTGCGCCGGTCAGCGCGATGCGCGATCCGTCCACACAGAGATTACCCACATCCTGATCGGTTGTTCCGGAAGTGTGGAATGCAATCTTGCCTCCCTTGGCAGGCACGGAGGCGACGTGGGATTCGCCGTGCCAACCGAGCTTCATAAAGATTCGTTTGGAATCGTGGCTCCATTGGATATTTGCGTCGAAGGCTGCATCAGACGTGTCGGTGAGGGTGATCGCCATCAAGCAATAGTCTTCGTTCGCGGTGAGGCTGCGGGCATTTCCTCCACGGGCGTTGCAGACGAACACCTCCAGATTCTCGACGCTGTACTCAGAATCCTCGCTGATTCGACCTCCATAGGCGATCGACTGTCCATCAGGCGACCAGCACACTGCCGTCTTCGGACCCTTGGGAAGATTCCCCAGCTTCGAAACATTGCCGCTGGCGATCGTGAGAATGTACAGATCACTGTTCCATGGCTTCAGCAGTGCACGTTGATCGCGATTCGTCGCAATGACGATCTTCTTGGAGTCCGGCGAGAAGTCGTAAGGGAAATATCCCAGTGCATCCTTGGCATACACCTGACGATGCTTGCCGGTCTTGGAGTCAACCAAGTACAGCGCATACCGCTGCGCGTTGAAATAGCCATCGCCATCCAGGCGATACCAATAGTGATCGAGCACGCGCGGCGGCGTACTTGCACCGGAATCCTTGCGCTCCTTCTTCGCTTGTTCGGTCCACTGCGCATCCTGTGCACGGAATTCAACCGCTAGCCATTTGCCGTTGCCGGACCATTTGAAAGACTCAATTGATCCTTCGGGAAAATCAGTAAGCGCAACCGCTTCGCCGCCGTTGGCATCAATGGTGTAGACCTGTGGATTGGTTTTTTCGCGGGCGCTGATGAATGCGATGCGTGAACCGTCGTGTGACCAGCGAGGGTGGCTGTCCTTTCCGCCACTCGTAAACTGACGTGGCTCACCACCGGAGACATCGACCATCCATAGGTTCGTTACGTACTCGTTCTTCTTACCCACCTGCTTGTGAACGAACACGATCGATTCGCCATCGGGCGAAATCTGCGGACTTCCAACGAGCGTGAACCGGAGCATATCTTCGGGCGTGATCGCGCGGCGTTTGGCGGCGCGAGCCGGTTTGCGAGCACTCGTTTTACGACGTTTCGTCTGTGTTGCCATCGTTCGAGGGTTCCTTCTCAGTTGTGGGGTCGTCTTCGCCGCGTTGCTTGATGTATCGTCCGTGCATGAGGATCAGGGTCTCGCCGTATCGACCCATGCCGTTGATTTCGTAGATCACTTGGGATCCTTCGCGCCGAACAACTTCCCGGAACGTCTCGACGCGGTCGGGACCGCTTGAATACCAGACGATCTGCTGATCCCCGTTTGGACCAATGACGACCCGACCTTGGTGCGCGACGCGCTGGCCATTGGACTTATCGATCGTGCATCGCAAGTCGAGCGATCCATCCTCGCGCCGGCGAGCGGTGTTGATGCCGCTGCCCGATATCACCCTTCCATCCGCCATCTTGTCGTAGATGATCACCTTCTGCATCGTGTCGTTGAGCGTTTGGTAACGCTGCGTCACCGCGATGCGATACAGTTCGTTTCCGGTTTCGTCATACCCTATAAACGTGCCGGTCCATGTCCCTTCAAGATCGGCAAAGACCTCGACCGGCGCGCTTGACTGGTCTTGACCCACGCCCAGCGTAGCGAAGAGGGTTGCCCCAACGATAATTCCAAGAACAATCGATAGTCGTCGCATGGCCGCGATGCTAGCGGCTTTCGCGCATCGGTCAATGCCCGGCGACTCGCACGCGGTGAGTTCAGGCAGTACCATGACGCCATGAGCAGCCGATTGAACGACAAGGATCTGCTCGCTCGCCTCGTCGCGTTCAACACGGTTTCTCGCAACAGCAACCTGCCGATCGTCGATTTTCTAAGCGAATACCTTGAACGGCCGGGGATCGAGATTATTCGCCAACCGAACGACAATGGCACGAAGACGAACCTTATCATCTGGGCCGGACCGAAGTTGGACGATGAGTCGAGTCGCGAGGGAGTGATTCTCTCGGGGCATGTCGACGTCGTGCCGCCGGGCGATCGTGATGATTGGCATAGTGATCCCTTCGTGCTCGATGAGCGCGAAGGGGCGTACTTCGGCCGAGGCGCGTGTGACATGAAGGGATTCGATGCGCTGGCGATCAGTCTGCTGGCCGAGATCGATCCTTCCACATTAAGAGCGCCGCTCGTTGGACTGTTTACCTTCGATGAAGAACTGGGAACACTTGGGGCGTTTCATTTCTCAAAGCATTGGCCTTCGCAGCGCCCGCTGCCGCCGCATGCGATCGTGGGCGAGCCGACGTCTCTTCGCGCGGTTCGCATGCACAAGGGTCATGCGGCAATGCGCGCGACTGTGCGCGGAAAACCCGCGCATAGTGGATATCCCCACTTGGGCGTCAATGCGATCGAACCGGCCGGACGTATCATTACCGCGCTGGCGGAGCTTCGTGCTGCGTTGGAAAAGGAGCGGTGCGGGACGAGCAAGTACTTTTCCGACGTTCCGTACGCGGCGCTCAACGTCGCTCAGATCGCTGGTGGCGAAGCGATCAACATCGTGCCTGAGACGTGCACGGTTCATATCGGTGTGCGCGCGCTGCCCGGAATGGATTCGCAAGCGCTGGCAGCGCGAATACGTCAAGCAGTCCAATCTGTCAAAACCGACGCGGATGTGACCTTCGAGTTGCTCAACGATAGCCCGCCGTTTGAGGTCGATGAATCGGCGCCGATTTACCAAGCGGTCTGTGGTCTGGTCGATCAGCGTGAGACGTACGGCGTGAACTACGCCAGCGATGCGGGGCATTTGGCGCGGATGGGTGTTGACTGCGTGCTGTTCGGCCCCGGTTCGATTGACGTTGCGCATCGGCCCAACGAGTTCATTCCTATTGATGAGTTTGAGCGGGCCAAGGGGCTGCTGCGATCGCTCGTGCAGCAGATGTGTGTGGACT
>JAPUIA010000099.1 GCA_027297435.1 Gammaproteobacteria bacterium
CTGGGTCGCCGAGGGGGAAAAAAGCCCCCACGTGAAACCGGTGGGTGAGCTAACCCTTGCGAGCCCCAGCGACGATCATGCCCGAGCAGAACCCACTTTCAAGCTGGGCGTTTACTTCCATCAAATGGGCGATGAAGCAAAAGCCAACCACTACTGGGAAATTGCCCAAGCGCTGAATCCCGATAGCTGGAACTATGCCCGTCAGGATTGGTCCATCACCACGCCCGAGCAAGCCGGCGAAAATTGGGCCGAGAAGTTTCAAACGCTTGAAGGCCGACCCTACTACAAGCCGATCAAGGGACTCGACGGCGCACCGTAGCACAACCAAGATAGCAGTAGTTTCAGCGCTCATCGCGGCTGAAGCCGCTCCTACCAGGTTGTTCAATTCATCAATTTATGGGGGAACGAGATGAGCGAGCTGGCATTCGCGTCCGCGACCGATCTTGCGGCGAAAATCAGAAACAAAGAGATCGGCTGCGAAGAGTTGCTGCGTTACTACCTCGACCGAGTGGATCGCTATAACGGCGAGTTGAATGCGCTCGTCGTCGACATTCGCGATCGAGCCCTGGCACAGGCCAAAGCCGCCGATACGGCGGTCGCAAACGGCGATGAAGTGGGCCCGCTGCACGGCGTACCCATGACCGTCAAGGAGTCGTACAACGTCAAAGGCACCCCCACCACCTGGGGCAACGTCGCGTGGAAAGACAACATCGCCAACGACGACGCCGAATCGGTGAAGAAACTGAAGGCGGCCGGCGTCATCGTTTTCGGCAAAACCAACGTGCCGCTGATGCTCGCCGACTTTCAAAGCTACAACGACGTGTACGGCACAACCAACAACCCCTATAACCACGAACACATTCCAGGAGGCTCCTCCGGCGGCTCCGCGGCCGCGCTTGCAGCCGGGCTGACCGGCATTGAAACCGGTTCCGATATCGGCGGTTCAATTCGCAACCCAGCACACTTTTGCGGCGTGTTCGGTCACAAGCCGACCTGGAGCCTGCTTTGGATGCGCGGCCATGCACCGCCCGGGGATATGCGCGGCAGCCCCGACATCTCGGTGATCGGGCCGCTGGCGCGTTCCGCGGACGATCTGGAAACCGCCATCAAGACGATGGCGGGGCCCGACGAGATCATGGCGCGCGGCTATCAGCTCAACTTGCCGACCCTCAGCGAAAAAGGCCTGAAGGGTTTGAAGGTCGCGGTGTGGAGGGACGATGAGATTGCACCGGTAGACGCCGAAGTGCGCCAACGCGTCGAGAACGTAGCGTCGGCTTTCAAAGACGCCGGAGCCGAGGTCAACGAGGATGCAAGGCCCGATTTCAGCGTCGGGCATGCCCACGATACGTACCGACACTTGTTGCAAGCCACCATGTCGGCGCGCATGCCGGACGATGAGTACCAAAGTTTGAAAGAATATGTGGCCAAGCTCGACCCCGATGACGATAGCGACACTGCCCGAACCTTGCGTGCTCAGGTGTCGTCGTTCAAAGAGTGGAAACAGGCGGACGAGCTTCGTTCGCACCTGCGCTGGAAGTGGCACGCCTTCTTCGAGGAATATGATCTTTTGCTCACTCCGATGATGCCGACCGCAGCTTTCAAGCACGATCATAGACCGTTCGGCGAACGCACGATCCTCGTCAACAACGAAGAACGCCCGTATTTCGAGCAGGTGTTTTGGGCGGGCTTGACCGGTGTGAGCTACCTACCTTCAACGGTTATTCCAACGGGCCTGAACGGTGCAGGTTTACCGATCGGCGTGCAGATCGTGGGGCCCGAGTACGGAGATCTCATTGCCATCGGCGCAGCGCAACTGTTGGAGGCCGAAGGCTTTCGATTCACGCCGCCGCCCGACTACGTAGACTAAGACCACGACTCATCAGCAGTAACATATCCCAAATCCATGAGCACAACCGCTCGAGCTCATCCGAACATTGCGCTCCTCAAATACTGGGGCAAACAGGATCGGCCGGGCAACTATCCGGCCACGCCTTCGGTTTCGATTACGTTGGACACGTTGTCGACCACGACAACGATCGAGGTTGCTCCGACAGATCGTGTCTGGCTCAACGAAATCGAGGTGGAAGACGCCAAGGTTGGCGCGGCGCTCGAAGACTGGCGGCAGCACTACGACATACCGAGCCTGTCCATCAAGACCCGGAACAACTTTCCAACCGCAGCCGGATTGGCATCTTCCGCATCCGGCTTCGCAGCGCTGATTACGGCAATCGATGCGCACTGCGAGTTGTCGTTATCAGACGCCGATAAATCGGATCTGGCTCGCAGAGCTTCAGGATCCGCCGCGCGTTCGATTCATGGCGGCTTCGTCACGCTGGCCGAGCCCGACTGGCAGGCGCGCCAGCTTCTTCCAAAAAAGGCCTGGCCGCTGCGCGTGGTGATCGCAATAACCACCATCGGGCCCAAAGCTGTGTCATCCAGCGTCGGAATGGAACGTTCGCGGCTGACCTCTCCGTACTTTGAGGCCTGGGTATCGAGCACGGCATCGGACTACGGAACCGTAGTCGACGCGGTGACCGACCGAGATTTCGACAAGCTTGCCGAACTCGCCGAGGCGAGCTGTCTGAAGATGCATGCGCTCATGTTGAGCAGCAAACCCGGGCTGGTTTACTGGCACGCCGCCACCGTCGCTTGCATGCACGAGATACGCGCGCTTCGCGAGCAGGGGTTGAAGGTGTTCTTCACCGTGGATGCAGGGCCTCAGGTCAAAGCAGTGTGTACCGAAGAACACGCCAAGGTAGTGCAACAAGCGCTGGCGAACCTGCCCGGTGTGGAAGAGACCATTCAGGTTGGGTTGGGCCAAGGCGCCACGGTAATCGACGGTTGACGCATGCTGGCCCAATCGTTGTGCGTGCACCCGGCAAGGTCGTGTTGTGGGGCGAGTACGCGGTGCTGATCGGCGCCCCGGCCCTGGTACAAGCGGTGGACCGCTACGCACACTGCCACCTCAGTCTCGCCAAATCCGGTTGGCGCTTTGCGACCCACGGTTTCCACGCACCGGCGGTCGATCTCAGTCTGACGAGCCTCACGCGGCCCAAACCGCCCCCGCAGGCGGCAGCGGCCCTCGCTTGGCACGTGTTGCAAGACTACCTCGACGACGCACTGCCGCCGGCGCTCACCACCAATACGCACAGCGATGATTTCTATACCGCCGGTCAAAAGCTGGGTCTAGGTTCGAGTGCGGCAGTCTGCGTGGCCTTGCACGCCGCTTACGCAGCACTACTCGGTAAGCGGCCGAATTTCGAAACCGCACGCAAGGCCCATCAGCGCGCTCAGGGCCGCCAAGGCAGCGGCATCGACGTTGCCGCAAGTTTTTATGGGGGGCTTTTGAGGTTTGAAGCCGGGAATGCGCAATCCATGCCCGATAGCCTGCCTTCGAGGCTCTTCGTATGGACCGGGCGCGCGGCGGCAACCACGACGCACCTGGCGCGCTTTGCCGACTATCGCAAGGGTGGCGACCACCGCGCATTGGATAAGCTGGCAAGCGCCTCCTCGGCACTTTTCGAATCTGCCTCGCTCGAGGCGCTGGCCGAGTATTGCCGGCGCTTACACGCGCTCGACCAGGCAGCTGGTCTCGGTATCTACTCCGAAGAGCATCTCGCGCTCGAGCAACTTGCCAACGACCACGAACTGGTCTACAAACCTTGCGGAGCCGGGGGTGGCGACATTGGCGTCGCTTTCACCGGTACGGATAATGGTGCGATAGTTCAATTTACGTCTGCGGTGAAGCAGGCGGGCTTTGCGGTACTAACGTTGGAGACGGCTACCCATGGCATCGAAGTCAGCGCCTGAAGGCGGGTCACGTATACCCAACTTCTTTCGAATGAACGTACGCGAGCGCATTGCTGCGCTGCATCAACGCGGCTTGTTGACCGACGAAGACGTTCAGTTGCTCGCGAGCGGTGACCATACGCTACGGCTACCCGTCGCCGACAAGATGATCGAAAACGTGGTCGGCGTTTTCGGGTTGCCGATGGGGCTTGCGCTCAACTTCCTGATCAACGGTCGCGACTACGCCGTGCCGCTGGTAGTCGAAGAACCGTCCATCGTTGCAGGCTTGTCCGGTGCTGCACGGATGGCGAGGTTGAGTGGCGGTTACATTGCCGAGAGCACGGCGCCGATTCTGATCGGTCAAGTACAAGCCGTCGACATCGATGACCCGCAGCAGGCGCGCCTTGACCTATTGAATTCAAAGACGGACATCTTGGCGCTGGCGAACAGTTTGCACCCCAAGATGGTGGCTCGTGGTGGTGGTGCGGTAGACATCGAAGCTTACGTGCATCACGCGCCTCAAGACGGTCGCGACATGGTGGTTTTGCATTTGTTGGTCGATACCTGCGACGCCATGGGTGCGAACCTCGTCAACACCATGTGCGAAGGTGTCGCCTCGCTGGTGGAGACAATCACTGGCGGCAAGGTGTTTTTGCGTATCTTGTCCAACCTAACAGACCGCGCCATCGCCCGTGCCAGCGTGCGTATTCCTGTTAAAAACCTGGAGGGCAAAGGTTATTCCGGTGCTCAAGTCCGCGACGGTATCGTGCTTGCTAACGACCTGGCGACCGTCGACCCGTACCGTGCGACCACGCACAACAAAGGCATCATGAACGGCGTCGATGCCGTAGCCATCGCGACCGGCAACGACTGGCGCGCCATCGAAGCCGCGGCGCATGCCTACGCATCGCGTGACGGGCAATACCGCGCGCTGACGACCTGGTTTAAAAATGAGACCGGAGACCTCGTCGGCGAGATAGAAATTCCGATGAAGGTCGGCACCATCGGCGGATCACTCGAAACCAACCCGAGCGTTCGCATCAACCATCGCTTGCTCGGTTCACCCAGCGCAACCGAGTTGGCCGGAATCATGGCGACCGTGGGTCTAGCACAAAATTTCGCGGCATTGAGAGCGCTTTCTACCGACGGTATTCAGCAAAACCACATGATTTTCCATGCAAGAAGTGTTGCCAGCACCGCCAAGGTGCCGGAGACGATGTTCGATACCGTGGTCGACGCGTTGATCGAGTCCGGCGAGATCAAGGTTTGGAAAGCACAAGAGATCGTGAAGAACCTGTCTCGCAACGCGGCGACGCCCGACTATGCCGATCGCAGCTCTGCCTGCGGCAAGGTGATACTGCTCGGAGAACACGCCGTGGTCTACGGGCGCCCTGCCATTGCGGTACCGATTCCGTTGGCCGTCGAAGCATCGGTTCAGAAGGGCGGCAACGGCGTGCATATAGTGATACCCCGCTGGGGTTTGGAACAGAAGGTCAGACCCGGCACCACGCACGGTGTGAGTGGCATCATGACCACGGTGCTTCAGAAGTTGCAGCTCGAGAAACGGGCGATGACCATTGAAGTCATTCCCCACCTGCCGCGCGCCATGGGTTTAGGCGGCTCTTCGGCAATGGCGGTCGCCGTCATCAGGGCGCTCGACAAGGCGTTTGGACTGCGTTTGAGCGACGGGTTCGTCAACGCGCTCGCATTCGAATGCGAAAAAGCCGCGCACGGAACGCCGTCCGGCATCGACAACACCATCGCGACCTATGGTGCACCGTTAATGTTCGAGAATAGCGGCGAGCCGTTGTTCAAGGAGCTAACGATTCCGGAACCGGTGAGCCTAGTCGTCGGCATTACCGGTAAGGAAAGTTTGACCGCCAACATGGTCGCCAAAGTGCGAGACGCATGGGACGGCAACCGTCTGCGTTACGATGCGATCTTCGATCAGATTGCGCAGCTCACGATCGCAGGTGCCGATGCCTTGGCTAGCGCGCACTTCGAAGAACTTGGTCAGCTGATGAATCTTTGCCAGGGCTACCTGAACGCACTGCAAGTTTCCACGCCGCAGCTGGAAGAGTTGATTCACATCGCCCGCGAAAATGGCGCCCTCGGTGCGAAACTCACCGGTGGTGGTGGCGGCGGTTCAATAATCGCGCTCTGTCCGGACAACGCAGACCGAATTGCCAACGCGATAGAAGCCGCCGGTTACAAGACGCTGAACGTCACCGCCGGCTAACGACCTGATCGCGCGTAGGACTTTGGGAATCAAGGGTAGGAGGCGGCTGCCCGTCCTTCGGACGGGTTGCCGCGATAGATTCGTTTATTCAATACAAGGGAATCGCGGCTAAAGCCGCTCCTACCGCGTGGTGGCAAAGTACCCGGTTAGGCGCTGAAGCTCGGGCGTTCGCTCAAAGCCGCGTGCCAGCGGTTCACGTTCGGCAAGTCTGTCGGAATCTGCACTTTCACGGCTTTAGCAAAGTCGTACGCACAACAAAGCGTGATATCGGCGATGCTGAACGCATCCCCTGCGAGATATTCCGATTCGCCCAGGCGCGCGTCGAAAATCGGCAACGCTTGTGCTGCGGTCTCTTGGCTGATCTCGCCCCACTCGGGGCTGACCTTCTCTCGATCTTTGAAAAAGCCAGTGATATTGCGAAACGCCATGGCCACCTGCAAGAAAAAATTCATCTCAGCTCGGCGACTCCACATCTCGACCTGGGCGGCGGTTTCGGGCGTACTGCCGAACAGGCAGGGATCCGGATGCTGGTTTTCCAGGTAGCGACATATCGCAACCGACTCCGATAGGTGCGATCCATCGTCTAGTTGCAGCACCGGAACGCGTCCGAACGGATTTATCTTGCGAAATTCCTCGCGCAGGTTTTCCCCACCGCGCAAATCGACGTTGACCCGCGCCATCTCGATGCCTTTTTCCGCCAAGAAAATATCAACGCGGCGACCGTTCGGCGTGCCTTGCGCCCAGTAAAGCTGCATGCCCTATTCCCTATCTAATTGAATGTGCGACGTATTCGGTTGGGGCGCGGTGTTGGGCGCCTGTTGTTCCAATATGGTGACGCCGGGCTCGGCGAGATCGAAATCGAGCTCATCGACGTCAACGACCGGTTCGGGTTCGTCCTGTGGATCACCCACCCGGCTGCCAAGTTCCGCGACCTCGAAATCGATGTTGATCTCGACCGTTGCTTGGGTTTGCGCCTCAGACAGATCTTCACCGACCTCGGCGACGGTGATATGCGAGACGTCCGGCGGCGTCACATCGTCCGATGGCCCCGCAATCGCGGTTTCCGCTTCATCGATAGCGAGATGCGCGGTGTCGATATCAGCGGGCGCTACGTTTGCACGCTCGTCGGGGTTCAGAACATCCGACCCGACCGGCAGTATGTCGATGGAACCGGATGCTTCCGACGAGGGCGCCGGTTCGGCGGCTTGTGACTTCGATGCAGCCGCTTTTACTTCAACCCGCAACGCACGTAATCTTGCACCGGCTTCCTTGAAAGTACCTTGAAGCTTAGCGGTCTTTCTGGCATCGGCATTCTTGGCGATGACCACGGCCTTGCCGGAAAACAGCTCGTCGAGTTTGTCTTCCGTCAACTTGAGCGCCTTGCCAATGCGCTTTTTTACAACAGCCGAATGCTGCCCTTCGAGAATCTCGCCTCGAAACACCAAGCGGTAGCGATCTTCCATACGCGACATTGTAGCTCATTGCGTCGGGCACGCCTTCGGGTCAAGATCACATTAAAGGGGGAAATAGTATGGGCACACCTGCGCGTGTGGTGGTCTTGCCGCAAGACACCGCGACCCTTCGTATAGAAGAACTCGATCTACCCGATCCCGGACCCACGCAAGTGGTTGTCAAACAGTTCGCGTCCGGTATCTGTCACTCCCAACTTCATCAGATGCACCGACCTCGAAAATCCCCCGTTGTGCTGGGCCACGAGTCGACGGGCGTCATTCTGCAAATCGGCGCCGACGTCACACACGTGCAAGAGGGGGACACGGTGCTTGTCACTTGGGTACCACGCAACGCCGCGGCGGCGGCGGCCCTGCCGGTGCGGGCGGAGCTGACCGTAAGCGATGGCATGGCCCAATCCGAAAACGTGTTTACTTGGGCTGATCACACACTCGCCGATCAGCAATACGTGGTGAAGGTTGATCCCAATATCCAGAAGGACGTCACGTCGATCATCGGTTGCGCGGTCATGACCGGCGCGGGAGCAGTGATCAACACAGCCAACGTCCAGCCGGGCAAGAGCGTCGCCATCTTCGGTGTCGGGGGCGTCGGTCTGTCGGCCGTCGTCGGGGCCAAAATGGCGGGGGCGGATCCAATCATCGCCATCGACCTGGACGATCACAAGCTCGAGTTCGCCAAGCAATTCGGCGCAACCCACACGATCAACGCCTCCAACCAGGACCCGGTGGAAGCCATCCATGCGTTAACCCCCCACGACGGCGAGTTCAGCATCTTCAGGGCCCCGGTCTCCGGTGTGGATTTCGCCTTCGACTGCATCGGTCTCAAGCAGACGATGGAGCAGATCCTGCCCGCGTGCCGAGGTGGCCATTTCGGGGTGTGCGTCGGTGGCACCGCCGTACTGGTCGGCGTGCCAACGACCGACGTTCAATTGAGTGCCATCGATATGCTCGTCAGCGAAAAGCATTTCATCGGCAGTATCGGAGGCTCCTGTGCGCCGGATCGCGATTTTCCGCGCTTCCTCGATTGGCAAGACGACGGTCATCTGGACCTGGACGCCATGGTGACGGCACGTTATTCCATCGACCAAATCAACGACGCCACGGATGCATTGCAGAACGGTCAGATCAGCGGGCGTGCGATCTTGGAGTTTTGACCGGCCATTCGATTGAAGGAGCTCATGCACACAAGCCACTTCATTAGTAACGGCGATCTGCAAACGGCCTATTCGGAAATCGGTAGTGGCTTTCCGTTCCTGCTCGTACATGGCTTCAGCGGCAGCAAGCTCGACTTCCAAGATCAGCTCGAATGGTTCGAGGACGTGCGGCGCGTGATCGCCCTCGATCAACGCGGTCACGGCGAGAGTACCAACCAACCGCCGTACGAACTCGATCAACTGGTCACCGACCTGGTTGGTTTTCTGAATGCCATGGACATCGAGGCGTGTGATCTGCTCGGCCATTCGATGGGTGGCATGGTGGCGTTGCGGGCGGTGTTGCAGCACCCCGACCGCTTCCGCTCGCTCATCCTCATGGATACGACCCCACTATCGGTCAAGCTCATGGACGCACCTGCGTGGCAGACGCTGACCGATCTGATACGAAAAGATGGCTGCCAGGCGTTACTGCAGTCGATGCGCGGCCAGTCGATAACGCCCGCTGTGCGACGCAGCATCGACTATCTCGGCGAAGCCGAGCATTGGCGTCGGATACGAGTGAAGCTTACGCAGATGGACCCCGCCGCCTTCATCGACCTGGGTCAAGCCATTGAACACCAACAGCCGCTCGTCGAGCTGCTGTCTGAGATCGATCGTCCCACCACCGTCATCGTCGGCAAGCAAGACAAACCGTTTGTCAAACCGGCCAAACTGATGGCTAACAAGATACCCAACGCGAATCTGCAGATCGTGGCAAAGGCCGGGCATAGTCCTCAATATGAAAACCCCGAAACCTGGAAGTACGCGGTGCGACAACACCTGACCGGCCTATGAGCGATAGCTACGACACGGCGAGGTACCGCTACCGCCTGGGCGCTCGCCTCGCCCACTACCCGACGTTGGTGCGCGAAATCGAGAAGCCCAAATCCAGGCTGCGGCTCACGGTCGAACGCTTTAGCGAGTTGCAAGAGAAACTGTATGCCGACAACCGGTACTCGCTGCTCATCATCGTGCAGGGTATGGACACCGCCGGCAAAGACAGCACCATTAAACGCGTCACCAGCGGCGTGAATCCTCAAGGATTTCAAGTCTTCAACTTCAAACAACCCACCTACGAGGACGTCGATCACAACTATCTTTGGCGCTATTGGCGCGCCATGCCGGAAAGGGGACGCATCGGCATCTTCAATCGGTCTTACTATGAAGAGGTGCTGGTCGTACGCGTACATCCCGAGATATTGGACGCACGCAAGCTACCGAACGTGACTATCAACAACCGCTTCTGGCGATCGCGCTTCGACGACATTACGGCTTTGGAGAAACACCTTGTGGAGAGCGGTACGCGGATTGTTAAGCTGTTTCTCAACGTCTCGAAGAATACCCAGAAGTCGCGTCTCTTGAGTCGCCTCAACCGCCCGGACAAACACTGGAAGTGCGACCCGCGCGACATCGAAGAGCGCGCCTACTGGAGTCAATACCAACACGCCTACCAAGAGGCGGTGTCGTTCACGCACACGGACGATGCACCCTGGTACATCATCCCCGCCGATCACAAGTGGACGATGCGGGCCATCGTCGCGCAGATCATCACCGAAGAACTGTCGAAATTGAATCTCGACTTTCCGGAACCGAGCGAAGAGCAACTGGCCAAACTCGAGCGGGCGAGGAACGCGTTGCTAAACGAAGACGAACGCAGGTAGCAAGGTGTTCTGATGGCAGACATCTTTCTAAGCTACGCGAGCGAGGAGCGGGATCGCGTTCAGCCTCTAGTGGAGGCGTTGCAAGATGAGGGTTGGAGCGTCTGGTGGGACCGCCAGATCTCTTCCGGTAGCCGGTGGGACGACGTCATCCAACGCGAACTCGAAGCAGCACGCTGCGTCATCGTCGTTTGGACGAGCAAGTCCGTGCAATCAGACTGGGTCAAGACTGAAGCTATGGAAGGGCTCGAGCGGGAAATTCTGTTCCCGCTTAGCCTTGAATCCGCCTCGATTCCCCTAGCATTCAAACGCACGCAAGCAAGATCGCTAGAAGGCTGGTCACCGGGTAAGCCCCATCCCGAGTTTGACAGGTGCATCGACGAACTCCGTACGTTTCTACGCGGCACGCCGGTCGTGCGACAAGTCGCGGTCACGCATCCGACCAAAAAACGACGTCCCACGGGTTTGATTGTCACGATCGCACTTGGCATCGGCGCGGCTGCAGTTGCCTGGTGGTGGTTCGAGTTTAGAACGCCTTCCATCCAGCCGGTCGAGATCGTTCCGGCAGCGACACGATTCGAAATCATGCTGCCGACTGAAGAGCGTCTGGTCGCAATGCAAGGTCAGATCGAAGCCCTCGGACGATATCCACCCCTGGCTTTCTCGCTCGATGGAAGCAGGCTCGTCTACGCAGCTGCAGCCGCCGGCGGCGTTTCCCATTTATACGTAAGGGACCTAGATCGATTCGCCGCTGAGCGCATCCCGGGAACTGAAGATGCCGAGTTGCCGTTCTTCTCGCCGGATGGCGAGTGGGTCGCATTCCTCAGAGGAAATGCCGTTTTTCGAACGTCACTGGACGGCGGCAATCCCATCGAGATCGGCAAGGTGGACTACAGCGCAAGGGGCGCTGCATGGGGACCCAATGATCAAATCGTCCTCGGTGGCAGCAACATCGGGCTGGTTGGGCTAAACGCACAACGTGGCAATCCCGTTCAGCTAACACAACAGGATAGTGATCGCGGCGAGCAATACCACGCATGGCCCGAGATACTGCCGGACGGCGAACACGTTCTATTCACGGCTGTCACCGGTTTCGGGTCAGACCTTGGCGTGTACTCCTTCGCGACCGGGGATTGGCGCATCATCGAACGCACCAGCGGAGCTGCCCAACCTCGATACTTGGATTCTGGCCACTTGGTGTTCTTTCGCAACGGCGCACTATTCGCCGCGCCTTTCGACCTCTCGTCTATGACGCTTTCGAGTTCTGAAACGCCGGTGCTGAAAAACGTGTTCACAGGATGGAACGCGGGTCTGGATATCGGGTATTTCGCGACGTCTCGAACGGGGTCTTTGGTATACGCAAGCGGGACCGCCGCAACGAACCGACTCGTGATAGTCGACCGCAGCGGTAAGGCCACGCCAATACCAGCCGAGCGAGGACGCTTCGGCTACGGACCTTCGCTTTCTCCCGATGGCCGTAGATTGGCCATCAGCAACCGCATCAGGGGATCTTCCGACCTCTGGATCTATGAGCTCGATTCAAAGCGACGCGTGCGGTTGACCGACGACGACGCCAATATCTACCCGATCTGGAACGCCGATGGCGATCGCCTGATCTTTAGCTTATACGCCACCGGGTCGAGTTCTTTCGACCTTTATTCGATTCGAGCGGACGGCGGCACCCCAGAGCTTCTGTTGGATAGAGAATACGGGCAGAGCCCTTTATCGATGTCGCGGGATGGTGAGCTTCTCGCCTTCAGAGAAGATCATCCGATCAACGGAAACGACATCTATCTCATGTCGCTGACCGATAAGAGCGAGCCTTACGCCCTTGTAGCCACTCGCGCCATCGAACGGGACGCTAGTTTTTCGCCCGACGCAAGATTCCTCGCGTACGTATCGAACGTGTCTGGTCGTGACGAGGTCTATGTTCAAGAGATCGGCACCAAGACCACCATCCCCGTGTCCACGGACGGGGGTCGATGGCCTCGATGGTCCAAAGCCGGAAACGAACTTTTCTATATGAACGGCCGCAGCATGATGGCGGCCGCAATTGACGTGTCGCTTACGATCCAAGCCGCGGAACCTCAGAAGCTCTTCGAGGGCAACTATGAGGTTTGGTACGACGTTCTACCGGACAACCGCTTTATCATGCTCGAGTCGGAGCCCGTCGTACTCACCCAACTGAATTTGGTCTTGGGTTGGGCTACGGAGTTCGACTAGCGGTACGGAGGTGGAGTCACCATGACGACCTATCGAACAATGTTTGGTTGCTTGTTCATCTTCACGCTGTTCGCCTGTTCGGATGAGCGCGGCGAGACCTCGGTATCGCCGCTATTCGAACCTACAGAGATCATCGACCTAGGCGCATTGGTGACGGAAGACTTGCCCCAACGCGTGTGGGGCAAGGCGTTTCTGGCCGCCAACAACCTGGATCGCCCGAACGCCTTCGAGATCGTTGAATGGACGACCGAGATCGGTGGCGGCAGCGTCTCGGGTCAGAACTCGTTCTACACCGTGGCCAACCACGGTGGACCCCACGTCGATGCGCCCAATCACATGGGTTTCGGGGCAGGCATCGACGGCTATCCCATCGACGCGTTCTCCGGGCCGCTCAAGGTCTTCGATGTCAGCGCCTACCCCAAGGGTCGCACCGTTCCAAAAGAACCATTTGCCGAAGCATCCATCAACCCCGGCGACATCGTCATGATCTACACGGACTATTCGCCGCCCCAGACCGACGACGCTTTTCCGGAAACCATCACGTTGACCCGCGCGGCCGCCGAGTACCTGGCAACGATCCCGGTAGGGGCCATCGCCACCGACGCTTTCAGCGTAGCGAATCTTCAAGATCAAACGCCGGTGGACTCGGACGACCCC